>CAKPYB010000015.1 GCA_934202525.1 uncultured Prevotella sp. | reverse complement strand
CTTTCTGTCTTCGAGGCACAGCAGGAAATCGGCAGTTTCGGCGAGCGCATCCACCGTATGTTTGGTATGGTGAGAGAGTTGCTGGATACACAGGATTCCAAGACTTTCGATAAACTCTATGAGCGTATCGAGAAGTATGAGGGGATTTCTGATAATATGGAGATTGAGATTGCTAAGTATCTTGATCAGGTGAGTGATGCTCATCTGAGTGATGATACCAAGGCGAAGATCCGTGCGATGTTGCGTGAGATTTCAGAGATAGAGAGTATTGGTGACAGTTGCTTCAATCTTGCCCGCACCATTAAGCGCAAGGGTGAAAACAAGGAGGAGTTTACCGCCAAGCAGAATGAAAACATTCATCAGATGTTTAAGTTGGTAGATGAGGCGCTGACTCAGATGAACTATATGTTTGCTCATGAACGCCATTCTATCAATCTCAACCATACGTACAATGTCGAGACTGAGATTAATAATTATCGTACTCAGTTGAGAAACCAGAACCTGGATGATGTGGATAACCATCTTTATACCTATGGTGTAGGTACATTGTACATGGATATCATTCAGGAGTGCGAAAAACTGGGTGATTATGTGGTTAATGTCGCCGAGGCTCGCATGGGCGTCAGAACATCTGAGGCTGTGTAATGCAGAATGTTATTGATAGAAAGAAATTAAAGTAATAAAAGCAAACGGGGAAGCATCCATGGATGCTTCCCCGTTTGCTTTTGTTGTTTATGTATTCTGAATGTATTTACTTTTCCAATATTTCCTTCAGTTCCTTCATACCTTCAGAAGCCCCTTTCATGATGTGTTCTATCTTATAATATCCATTGGTGTTTACGGCACCTGGGTCTATCAGATAGATAGGAATATGAGGCTTGGTATATGAAATCAGACCTGCAGCAGGATAAACGTTGAGTGAGGTTCCGATAATGACGAAGATATCGGCTTGCTGTACAGCTTCGGCTGCCGGCTCAATCATCGGAACGCTTTCGCCGAAGAAAACGATAAATGGGCGCAACAGGCTTCCATCTCCAGCTTCTGTTCCTGGCTTTACCTCGCAGTCGTCCTCTGGTAATTCCTTGATGTAGCGATAGTCGTAAGGGTCGCGGGATGAGCAAACCTTTGCCAGTTCGCCATGCAGGTGGATTACGTTCTTGGAACCTGCCTTCTCATGCAGATTATCTACATTCTGGGTGATTACCGTCACGTCGAAGTCTTTTTCCAGTTCCTTGATAAGTTTATGTCCCTCGTTAGGTTGCGCAGCATAGAGTTTATGGCGCAACATATTATAGAAGTTTGTTACTAGGGTAGGGTCAGCTTCCCATCCCTCATGGGTAGCTATCTGTTCTACAGGATAGTTTTCCCATAATCCATCATTGCCACGGAAAGTTTTGAAACCACTCTCCACAGACATGCCTGCACCGGTTAAAAATACGAGTTTCTTCATCTTATCACGTTTTAATTATTCATATTTTCTTAATCTTTTTATTAAGAATGCACAAATTTAGCAATTTTTCTGCAAATAACATCGTTTTAAGCGAGAAAAATGTTATCTTTGCACTCGTTTTAAGGACAAAAAGTACATTTTAAGATTATTAATACATTATTATAAATAAATTTTATGGATAAAGTAAGTTATGCTTTGGGCATCGGCATCGGTCGCCAGTTGGCTTCTATGGGTGCAGAGAGTTTGAATATTGATGATTTTGCACAGGCTGTAAAGGATGCCATCGCAGGTAAGCTTCAGCTCGGCGAGCAGGAGGCTCAGGAGTTGGTACAGAACTTCTTTGCAGAGCAGGAGGCTAAGGCTCAGGCTGCTGCTGCCGAGAAGGGCAAGGTTGCTAAGGAAGCTGGTGAGAAGTTCCTCGCCGAGAACGGCAAGAAGGATGGTATCATCACTACTAAGAGCGGTTTGCAGTATCAGGTTTTGCGCGAGGGTAATGGCAAGGCTCCTAAGGCTACCGATCAGGTAGAGTGCCACTACGAGGGAACGCTTATCGACGGTACTAAGTTTGACAGTTCTTACGACCGTGGTCAGACTGCTACCTTCCCATTGAACCAGGTTATCGCTGGTTGGACAGAGGGTCTTCAGCTCATGACCGAGGGTGCCAAGTTCCGTTTCTTCATCCCTTATCAGTTGGGATATGGCGAGCGTGGTGCAGGTGCATCTATCCCTCCATTCTCAGCATTGATTTTCGATGTAGAGCTCATTGCCGTTAAGTAATCTGTTAGTAGAGATATATTTAAACGAAGTAAAGGCAATCCTGGAATATAATAGATAAAAATAAAGATTTAAAATATAAATAAAGAAATGAAAAAGTTATTTTTCGGAGCCCTCGTGGCTTGTGCTGCTGCTACATTCGTAGGTTGTGGCAATTCTACTCCTAAGGCAGATCTCAAGACTGATGTAGATACTATGAGTTATGCTATGGGTATGTCTCAGACTCAGGGTCTGAAGGAGTTTATGGTAGAGCGCATGGGCGTTGATACTGCTTACATGGATGATTTCATCAAGGGTCTTAACGATGGTGCCAACGCTGGTGACGACAAGAAGAAGGCTGCTTACTACGCAGGTATTCAGATTGGTCAGCAGATCTCTAACCAGATGGTTAAGGGTATCAACCACGAGGTATTCGGTGAGGATTCTACAAAGTCTATCTCTCTGAAGAACTTCATGGCTGGTTTCATCACAGGTACTACTGGCAAGAAGGGCTTGATGACTGTTGAGCAGGCAGCTCAGGTAGCTCAGGCTAAGATGATGGCTATCAAGGCTAAGAACATGGAGAAGGAATATGGTCCTAACAAGGTTGCTGGTGAGAAGTTCCTCGCTGCCAACAAGAAGAAGCCAGGAGTTGTTACTCTGCCTTCAGGTGTTCAGTACAAGGTAATCAAGGAGGGTAACGGCCCTATGCCAAAGGATACTTCTATGGTTAAGGTTAACTACGAGGGTAAGACAATCGACGGCAAGGTATTCGATTCTTCTTTCAAGCGTGGTCAGGCTGTAGATCTCCGTGCTAACCAGGTTATCAAGGGTTGGACTGAGGCTTTGGTTCACATGCCAGCAGGTTCTGTTTGGGAGGTTTACATTCCTCAGCAGTTGGCTTATGGTGAGCGCGAGCAGGGTCAGATCAAGCCATTCTCTGTATTGATCTTCAAGATTGAGTTGATCTCAGTAGGTGGCAAGTAATTTTTGTGGGAACTCATTTTTATAGAGGACTTTATAAATGAAGAAAATATTAATGACAGCACTCGTCCTCGTGGCGGGTGCTTCTTTGTTTACAGCTAGTGCTGCAAGCAAGAAGAAGGTGAAGAAGGCGGCTACTCTTGTTGAGTTGAAATCATCAGCCGATTCTTTGAGTTATGTAGCTGGTATGAATGCCACTCGTGGTCTGATTCCTTATATCCAGCAGAGTTTTCAGGTAGATACAGCCTATATGGAGAATTTCCTTCGTGGTTACAAGGATGCGCTTGCCATGGGAATCAATCCTAAGACCGTAGCTTATTCTGCAGGTATGGAGGTTGCCAAACTGGTAGAGAAGCGTGTATATCCTGGAACAAAGGAAGAGTTGAAGAGTACAGGCGATTCTATCAGCCACGCTATGTTCCAGAATGGTTTTATCGCAGCTTTGGCTAATGATACAACATTCTTTACCACTAAGGCAGCTGCTGATTTCCAGAAGGAAGCTTTGGCTGGTGCCGGCGAGAAGTTCCTTGCTGCTAATGCCAAGAAACCTGGTGTAAAGGTGTTGCCTAGCGGTTTGCAGTATAAGGTGATTACCGAAGGTCATGGCGAGGTGCCTAAGGCTAGCGATGAGGTAGAAGTTAGCTACGAGGGTCGTCTGATTGATGGTACCGTTTTTGATGCTACATCCAAGCATGGTGGCAGCAAGACAGATAAGTTCCGTGCCAACGGCTTGATCAAGGGTTGGACCGAGGCGCTTACTCTGATGCCTGTGGGCAGTAAGTGGCAGCTTTACATTCCTTACGAGTTGGCTTACGGCGAGCGTCAGGCTGGTCAGATTCCTCCATACTCTACTTTGGTATTCGACCTTGAGCTGGTTAGCATCGTAAAGCCTGAGGTTAAGGCTGAGCCTGCTGGCGAGTTGAAGGAAGATGTAGCCGTAGGAGCAGAGAAGAAGGTGGCTAAGGCTTCTGCCAAGTCAAACGGCAAGAAAGCTGCTTCCAGAAAGAGAAAGTAATATATAATTAAGGTTATATATATAATAAGGTGAAAGAGGGTGTGTCATCAGTGCATGACACACCCTTTTTTGTTTCTTTTACGTTTGTGTTTGTTGCTTTTGCATAAAAACGGGAAAAGCGAATCTGTTAGTTCTCTTATTTGTTGTATCTTTGCAGAAGATAATAATCAACTTCAATAATCATATTTTTAACCTAAAAGATAATGATGAAACAAATTACAACAACCGTATGTGCAACTATGCTGATGGCTAGTTGCAGTAACATAAACAATACGGAACAGCAAGTGAACCAACAGGTAGATGAACTCTACAGCAGAATGTCACAGCCAGAGCGTATTGCTCAGTTGAGGAGTGGGTATATGGATGAGCTTTTTGATGCGGAAGGCAATTTGGATACCCTCAAATGCAAGCAGCTCATTCCTTATGGTATTGGACATTTTTCTCAGTACGCCAGTCAGGAATTGGTTGATGCCAATTTCTTGCGAAAGCGTGTGGCTGTTGTACAGGATTGGTTGATACATCATACCCCAAACGGTATCCCTGCTCTTTTTCACGAGGAGGTTCTTTCGGGTATCAATACGCAAGATGCAACAGTCTATCCACAGCAGATAGGTCAGGCTTGTTCATTCAATCCAGAGTTGGCTGAGCTCAAGACTTTGCAGACAGGTACCGCTCTTCGCAAGATGGGTGGCGTATTGTCGCTTTCTCCTATGGTAGACGTCTGCCGTACTCCAAGTTTCAATCGTCTGGAAGAATCATACGGTGAGGATGGCTATCTTTCAGCCGTTATGGGTACTGCTTTTGTCAAGGGCCTTCAGCAGGGCGACCTCAAGAAGGGAGTGGGAGCTTGCTCTAAACACTATCTGGGATATGGTGGTGGCGGTGATGCTGATGAGAAGGAGATGATGGAAGATATCCTTTTGCCTCATGAGACGATGATTCGTCTGGCAGGTTGCAAGGCTTTGATGCCGGGTTATCATGCTGTTCATGGTACCAAGTGCGTGGCAAATAGTGAGATTCTCAACGATATTTTGCGAGATTATCTCGGATTCGATGGAATGGTGGTGAGCGATTATACTGCCATTGACCAGTTGCCGGGACTAGATACTCCTCTTCAGAAAGCTGTGGCTGCTATCAATGGTGGCAATGATGTTGATTTCCCTAGAGGCGAAAACTATCAGTATTTACAGGAAGCCTTGGATAAGGGACTTGTTAAGAAAGAAGTCTTTGAGCGTGCAGTAAAGGATGTTCTGCGTTACAAGATTCGTGCCGGACTGATGGATAAGAATCCATATCTGTATAGTACGGAGGATGTGAAGCTTGATACAAAGGAAGAACGGCAGACGGCTTACGATATTGCCAGCCAGTCTATCGTCTTGTTGGAGAATAATGGTGTTTTGCCTCTTGTGAAGGAGGCTGATGTTAACAGCGCCAAGCAGGTTAAGAATATCTTGCTCACAGGTCCTAATGCCAATTCCATCTGGGCGATGTGTGGCGACTACTCTTTCCCTTCAATGTTCTATTTCTGGCAGAGTTGGAAGAAAAAGTGGGATGATAGCCACTTGCCACATATCGTTAAATTGCTGGAGGCAATGCAGGCAGGTAAACCTGAGGGTATTAATATTAAGTATTCTCGTGGTTGCGACTGGACAGAGGAGATAGAGACCAAGTTTGAAGAGTCTGGCGATAAGCGTGCTTGGGAGTATCAGCTCCTGCATCGCAAGGTTGATTCAGGCGAGAAGGCTGATAAGGCAGAAGCATTGGCGATGGCAAAGGAAAGCGATGTTATCGTTGCTGCCGTGGGCGAGAATGTGATGCTCTGTGGTGAGAACCGTGAGCGAGACGGACTCAAGCTTCCTGGAAAGCAAGAGGAATATGTTGAGGAACTCTTGGCTACCGGCAAGCCTGTTGTCTTGGTTGTCTTCGGCGGTCGTGCGCAGGTTATCTCCAAGATAGCCAAGCGTTGTGCAGCAGTCATCCAGGCTTGGTATCCTGGTGAAGAGGGTGGTACTGCTGTGGCTGACATTCTTTATGGCAAGATTTCACCATCAGCCAAGCTGAGTGTCAGCTATCCTAATACTGAGGTTTATGAGCCTATCTGCTATAATTATTCCACCCGGCAGGATGCTCGTGTAGAGTGGCCTTTCGGTTATGGATTGAGCTATACAACCTTTGCCTATAAGAACTTGCAGACAGTTAAGGAGCTCTCTACGGCTTCAGAGTCGAGCAATATCTACTTTGAGGTTACCAATACGGGTAAGGTTCGTGCCGATGAGATAGCGCAGGTATATCTGTCGCCAACCCAGAGCAACCAGCAGATTCATCCTATCCAGTTGCAGGGCTTTGCCCGCATCTCTCTCAATCCTGGTGAAACCAAGAGAGTATGCATCAAGTTCTATACTGATCAGTTTGGTTATTATTCTCATCGAGGCAATCGTCAATGGAACATAGCTCCAGGAACGTATGAACTGAAGATTGGAGCCTCTTCTCAAGACATCCGTCTTAAGCAGCAGATAGTCTTGACGGGTGATAAAGTGGTGAAACCTTTGCGTGATCATTACTTCTCCGAGGTTATCGAATAAGCGTATGATTTTCCTGCTAAAAGTAGCAAAATGCCAAGGTTTTTGGTTAAAAACAGTATAAAAAACGACTAAATGCACGGATATTGCAAAATATTCGTGCATTTTGTTTGTCGTTTCAATAGATTTTATTAATTTTGCTATCTGGTATAGAAGAGTACCTTATAATATAGAATAATATAAAACAAAACGAAATGGAGAAAATAGACAATCTTGACAGAAAGATTCTCGGCATCCTTTCTAAGAATGCCCGTATTCCTTTCAAGGACGTAGCCGCAGAATGTGGCGTGTCTCGTGCAGCCATCCATCAGCGCGTTCAGCACTTGATGGAGGATGGTTTCATCACCGGTAGCGGTTTTGATGTAAACCCTAAGAGCCTGGGTTATTCTACCTGCACTTATGTAGGTTTGAACTTGGAGCGTGGTAATATGTATAAAAAGGTGGTAGAGCGCTTGCAGAACATTCCTGAAATCGTAGAGTGCCACTTTACTACCGGTTCATACACCATGCTGATTAAGCTTTATGCACGCGACAACGAGCAGCTCATGGATTTGCTCAACAATAAGCTCCAGGCTATTCCTGGCGTGGTTTCTACCGAAACGCTCATCTCTCTTGAGCAGAGCATCAAGCGTGAGATTCCTGTACTTCTGGATGAAGATTAATAAGAGTCTCCATACCTGAGTACGATTTTTAGAAGATCTTGAATCATTATTTATTGAAAGATAAAACAAATGGAAACATTTGACTTAGAGTCGCATCTCCAGGATGCATACTCTAGATTTCCCGAAGCGAAGCATCAGCCTGTAATTGGACTTACTGCCAATTACGAAGGTATCGATGCTACGCTTCGTGATCGTTATTATAAGCAGGTAATAGCGGCTGGCGGTACGCCGGTCATTATTCCTCCTGTTGCCGATGCTCAGGTCATCGTCAATACCCTGGAGCATCTCGACGGATTGATTCTGACGGGTGGCGGTGACCATAATCCGCTGTGGATGGGCGAAGAGCCTTCTCCCCGTCTTCACAACATCAATCAGGAACGTGATGCTGCCGAACTGATGATTACCCGATTGGCTTTCAACCGCCAGATTCCGATGCTTGGCATCTGCCGGGGCATCCAAACCCTCGCTATTGCGCTGGGCGGAAAGGTGTGTCAGGATATCAAGCAGTTGGTAAAGCACAGCCAGGATGCCGACCGTACCGAACCTACCCACATCGTAGAAATCAAGAAAGATTCCACCTTATATAATATATATAATAAGGAGAAGATCTTTGTCAACTCGTTCCACCATCAGGCGGTAAGCGAGCCAGGCAAGCATCTGCGCACCATCGCCAAATCTTCTGACCATATTATCGAGGCTGTAGAGAGTAGCGAATATAAGCAGATTCTCGGTGTGCAATGGCATCCGGAATGGCTGGAAGAAGAAGGATTGAAGATTTTCCAATGGCTGGTTAATCAGGCTAACAACTTTTATGCAGCCAAGCAGTTGCATAAGCGCATCCTTACGCTCGATACCCATTGTGATACTCCGATGTTCTTCCCTCAGGGCATCAAGTTTGATCATCGCGATTCCCGCATCCTGGTTGATCTCCATAAGATGACCGATGGTCATCAGGATGCTACCACGATGGTAGCTTACCTGCCACAGCCTCAGATAGGCGAGAGTTTCAGCAGCAAGGTGGCTTTCGATGTAAAGGGACCTGCGCAGTATGCCGACCTCATCTTCGACAAGATAGAAGAGATTGTGAGCAAGAACAGCCAGTATCTCAGCATAGCCCGCACTCCTGCCGATCTTTATAGCGATAAGCGGAAAGGCAGAAAGAGCATCATGCTCGGCATCGAGAACGGTCTCGCCCTGGAGCACGATATCAGTAACGTGAAGCATTTCGCCCAGCGCGGCATCGTTTATATCACGCTCTGCCATAATGGTGATAATGACATCTGCGATAGTGCCCGTGGCTGTAATACCCATAATGGTGTGAGCAGTTTTGGCGAGAAGGTGATTCGTGAGATGAACCGCCTGGGCATCATGGTAGATTTGAGTCATGGTGGCGAGAAGAGTTTCTACGATGCACTTGATATCAGCCAGACGCCTATTGTCTGCAGCCATAGCAGCAGCCGTGCGCTTTGCGATGTGCCCCGTAATCTGACCGATGACCAGATGCGAGCCCTTGCAGCAAAGGGTGGTGTGGCTCATACCACGCTCTATCATGGATTCCTGCGTAAAGAGGGAGAAGCCGACATCATGGATGCCATCGCCCATCTTGAGCATGCCATCGATGTGATGGGTATCGACCACGTAGGTCTGGGAACCGACTTTGATGGAGATGGCGGCATCAGAGGTCTTGCCGACTCTTCTGAACTCATCAATTTCACCCTCCAGCTGTTGCGCCGCAAATATAGCGAGCAGGATATTGTCAAGATTTGGGGAGGCAACTGGCTCAGAGTGATGACACAGGTGCAGAACTTTGGAAAGTGAAGAGTGAAGAACGAAGAGTGAAGAATCTCATAGATAAAAGGTAATCATAAAGTTCAAAGTTCAAATCTGAAAGTTCAAAGTAAATACGATGACGAAGAAAATGAAGATAATTTTAGGCTTGGTAGTTGCTGCCGGAGTGGTAGCTGGAGCTATCAGCTATAAGAATGCCAACACCACGTCGCCGGAAATCCAGGAAGCAGAGGAAGCAGAGAAACTGAATCCTGTAGGTCCTGCCTTTAATGCCGATTCGGCGTTGGCTTATTGTGCTGCACAATGCGATTTCGGTCCTCGCGTCATGAACAGCGAGGCGCACGATAAGTGTGGCGAATGGATTGTGAGCAAGTTCAAGCAGTTTGGTTGCGAGGTAGAAACCCAGAAGGCTGACCTCAAGGGCTATGATGGTACTATCCTGAAGAATACCAATATCATCGCCCATTACAACCCGAAGGCTGAAACCCGCATCTTGCTCTGTGCCCATTGGGACAGCCGTCCTTGGGCCGACAACGACCCCGACAGCACTAATTGGCGCAAGCCTGTAATGGCTGCCAACGATGGCGCCAGCGGAGTAGCCGTCATGTTGGAGATTGCCCGCCAGCTGCAGGCTGACAAGAAGCTGAATCCTAACATCGGCGTAGATTTCGTATGTTTCGATACCGAAGACTGGGGAACACCTCAGTGGGCTGATGTTCAGGACGATGGCGATACTTGGGCATTGGGTGCGCAATACTGGAGCGAGAACAAGCCAGAGGGATATAATCCACGTTTCGGAATCCTCCTCGATATGGTAGGCGGACAGGGAGCCAAGTTCTACCGTGAGGGCATGTCTATGCAGTATGCCGGCGGCATCGTGAAGAAGGTTTGGGCTGCAGCCCGCCAGGCTGGTTTCGGCTCTTACTTCCCTAAGAGCGATGGCGGAATGATTACTGACGATCATATTCCGGTCAACGAGAAGGCTAAGATTCCTACTGTAGATGTGATAGCTTATTATCCAGACTGCCAGCAGAGCAGTTTCGGTCCTACCTGGCACACCGTGAGCGATGATATGGCTCATCTGGATAAGAATGTGCTTAAGGCTGTTGGTCAGACCATGATTCAGGTGCTTTATACTGAGGAATAGGTCGGCAGCCCATTCGAATAGAAAAGGAAATGTTCCTAGGAAAAGTTGTTGCTTTTCTTAGGAACATTTCTTTTTTCAGTCTGTTTAAATCTTCGTTCATAGACATTGAACCGCCGTTCAGTGTCTTTGAACCGACATTCAATGTCTTTGAACGGCGGTTCAATGTCTATGAACGGAGATTTCTTCTGCTTGTATCAACAAAAAAACTTAGGTATAAAAGCAATTCCTATTGACTGGAAATGCTTTTATACCTAAGTGTATGAGCTTTCTGAATAAGATGAGCTGGTTAAATCTGCCCCGATTCTACCTGTCTTACCACTCTTTCTGTTAATCTGTCAACGCCGTTCGGGTCGTACTTCTTGTTGAGGCTGGCGCCGAAGAGGCTTGCAAATGCCTGATAGAATCCGGCACGGATAGGACCCAGAAAGGCTTGAATCAGGTGATAAGATGAGGAATTGCACTCACGATACACCAGTTTGATACAGAGTTTACCCTGTGCATAGGTGAGTTTCTTCATCCTTGGGGTATATTCCTGTTTGATACCTTTCTCCACCAGTTTCATGTGTGCGTCCTTTGCCTTCTTGTTAGGCAGCGTTTCCAGATAATCACCCGTTTCGATGATAATCTTTCTTACCTCTTTGGCTATCGGCAGCACCTTCTTGATGTTGTATACCAAACGGTTGTAAGCCATTCGCTCCTTGGCGTTCTTGAATACCGGCTGTGGATAAACGTACACGTTGTTCACCTGAACATATTGCACGCTGTCATGATCCAGGAGCACTTTTCCTACCTTCACCATCGGTTCAAAGGTAGGAGTATCCATGTCCACCTCCCTGTCTTCAGGGTTGTCGCCATCGTTCTGCGCCATGGTTTGCAGGGTGATGCAGAAGAGCATCGCCAGTAAAAAGCATATTTTCTGTTTCATGTAAATCTCCTCAAAGTTCTTTGTCCAGCTCCTTTTCTTCGTGGAGCTTCTTCTATATATAAAGAGGTGTAAGCCCCTTTGTGTTACTAATTACGCCGCAAAATTACAGATTATTTCTCAAATTGAGAAAGATTCTTGGCTTTTTCTTTCTCTTTTTCATATTTTAGCAGTAACTTTGTCTTAATTTAATAAATGAAGTGCCTACTGCAGATGAAGCATGCTCATTCCATAACAGCCCTCTTGTTGAAACTGTTTCTCGTAGGCAGCTCCCAAATCTTCTGTGCTTCATGGGCTCCTGCCCAATCTCTTTCTCTTTCAGAACAGGGCGTCGCGCCAGAAGATTCTCTTTCCGCTTCGCCACCCTGGCAGCAACTGCTGTCCGATCTTTCTGCATCCGAAGATTTCGAGAATGTAGCCTGGCAGGACTATGAAGAAGATTTGGAGGAAATGGCGCAGCATCCCGTCAATCTGAATACGGCAACGAGAGAAGAACTGGAGCGCATGCCGTTTCTTACTGCATCGCAGGTAGAAGACATCCTGTTCTATATTTACCGCTATGGACAGTTGAAGAGCCTGAGCGAGCTTAGCCTGATAAGCAGCATCGGCTGGTATCAGCGCCAACTGATAAGTTGTTTCTTCTATGTGGCCGATGACCGGAGCAAGTCGGCTTTCCCCAGTCTTAAAACCATCGCCCAGTATGGCAAGCACGAAGTGATGGGCATGCTGAAGGTTCCTTTTTATGAGCGTAAGGGCGATGCAAGCGGAACCGACGGTTATCTGGGATATAAGTATAAACACGGACTGCGCTACCAGTTTCGCTACGGCAATTCCGTCAAACTTGGGTTCGTGGCTTCTCAGGATGCCGGCGAACCATTCTTCGGAGGCAGGAACACGATGGGTTACGACTTCTATTCCTTCTATCTTCAGGTAAAGAACCTGGGCAGATGGAAGAATATCACCCTGGGCAGATACAGACTGAACGAAGGATTGGGACTGATACTCAATAATGATTTCGGCTTCGGCAAACTCTCAACCTTAACCTCCTTGGGCAGATCATCTTCCTGCATCATCCGCGGTCATTCTTCCCGTTCTTCAGCCAATTATCTGCAAGGCGCAGCAGCCACCTATACCTTATTGAAAGGACTGGAACTGACCGGCTTTCTTTCTTATCGCCAGATAGATGCTACGCTTTCTGCTGACGGCGGGGGCATCAAGACCATCCTGAAGACCGGTTTGCATCGCACGGTGAATGAGATTGCCAAACAGAAGATAGCATCCAATACACTTGTGGGAGGCAACATCAGTTACCAAAGTCAGGGCTGGCACATCGGAGGTACAGCCTTTTATACCTCTTTCTCCCTACCGCTCACGCCTAATAAAACCCAGCTTTACAAGCGTTTTGCTCCAGAGGGGAATGCCTTCTGGAATGCCAGCATCAGCTATGGTTACATCTCCCATCGCCTCACCCTCTCCGGCGAAACGGCTACTGGCGATTGCGGTTCCATAGCCACGCTCAATGCAGCCTCCTATCTCTGTTCCGACCATTTCACGCTCATGGCTCTTCACAGGTTCTATTCTGCCCGTTACTATTCTCTCTTCAGCAACAGCTTTTCCGAGGGGAGCGATGTGCAGGATGAAAACGGCGTTTATCTGGGTTTTACCTGGATTCCTGCCCATCGTTGGAGCATCACAGCCTACAGCGATTTCGCCTATTTCGCCTGGCCTAAGTATCAGACCAGGGAGAGCACACAGAGTTGGGATAATCTGCTGAATATCCTCTTCCAGCCCTCAAGAGTCCTGACGGTAGGAGGAAGATTCCGCTATAAGGATAAGGCGGGAACCACGACCGGTCGTCTGCGCCTCTATGCCACAATAGCCCAAAAAAGATGGAACGCCAAAACCAGTTTCGACTATACGATGAGCCAGACAGAAAGCTTGATGACGAATGAGGGCGATGAGCCCAGTAAAGGCTATATGGTGAGCGAGCATATAGGATGGGAATGGAAATGGAAGAAGCTGTTGAAAGGAACGTTGAGAGGCTGCCTGGGCTATTTCCATACTTCCGATTTCGCCTCCCGTATCTATGCTTATGAGCCTGGCCTGCTCTATCAGATGAGTTTCGGCAGCTACTACGGCGAGGGCATCCGTTACGCCTTGGTGGCACGCTCTGAGATAGGTTCCCATCTGCTGCTTATCGCCAAATTGGGCACAACCGATTATTTCGACCGCTCTCACATTTCTTCGGGTTTGCAGGAAATCTCCCGCTCTTCGCAAACCGATCTGGAGATACAGGTAAAGTGGAAATGGTAAGGAAGAATGGAGAAAAACGGGAAATATATGAAGAAAAAAGAAATATTAAGCGTTTTTCTTGTTTAAATAGAAAAAATGAGTTACTTTTGCATCAGAATAAATACTAGCGTTTAAATGAAGATATTGATAGTTATCCCTTGTTATAACGAGGAAGAAGTGCTGCCTAAGACCTTGGATGTGCTGGGGGCATTGATCAGAAAGATAAAGAAAGAGACTGATGCCGACACAGAACTGCTTCTTGTCGACGATGGAAGTCGTGACCATACTTGGCAGATGATTTCGGATGCTGCCAAGGAACACGGGTATGTGCATGGCATCAAGCTGTCGCATAACCGAGGCCATCAGAATGCGCTCTGGGCAGGAATGGAGGCGGCTGTGGATCATTGTGATGCGATGGTAAGTATCGATGCCGACCTGCAGGATGACGAGAATGTCATCATCGATATGGTGCGCCAGGTGCAGGAAGGCAAGGATATCATCTATGGTGTGCGCAAGGAGCGTAAGACCGATACCTTCTTCAAGCGCTTTACCGCCCAGGCTTTCTATAAACTGATGCAGAGTGTGGATAAGGATACGGTTTACAATCATGCCGATTTCCGCATGATGACCAACCGCACGCTTGCGGCTCTGATGCAGTATCCAGAGCGCAATCTTTTCCTTAGAGCCATCGTCCGTCAGTTGGGTTTCCGTGAGGGATTCGTCTATTACGACCGTAAGGCTCGTGAGGCGGGTGAGAGCAAGTATCCGTTTACCAAGATGCTGAGTTTCAGTATAGATGGCATCACTTCGTTCTCCGTAGCCCCTTTAAGATTCATCACCTTCCTGGGACTGGCGATGACTTTGGTGTCTTTCATCATGATTATCTTTGCCTTGGTAGAATATTTCCAGGGCAAGACTATCCAGGGTTGGACCTCCATGCTCGTTTCCATGTGGTTTATCGGCGGTATCATCACCACGGGTGTAGGCATCACGGGCGTCTACATCGGCAAGATTTATACCGAGGTGAAGCGCCGTCCTCGATACTTTATCGAAGAAAGAGTATAATCTTATCGAAGAAAGAATATAAGTAGAATATCAATTTGATAGATACAAAAATAGCATCGGGATTATAAGTCTCGATGCTATTTCTGTATCTAATCATTAATCATTAATCACTAATAACTAATCACTTGTTAAGTGCAATATTGGCGCTTGTCTTCACAAACCGGTAGAAGCCAACCTTGTTGTGCCATTCTACCGTCTTTCTTACTTCCCAAACCTTCTGGAAGGTATAGTCCTTACCATATTTCTCAAGGAAGTCAGGCATGTGTTCTTCCGGAATCATCAGCACGCCATCTTGTGGCAGCACCTTGTCAAACTGCTGGATCTTATCGCCCAGATAGAAGTTGAGGCTGAAGAAATGCAGCATATCTACCGACATATAAGAATAGAGTTTATTGGTATCAAACTTCTTCTCGATAACCGGTGCCAGATGCTTATCTGCCTTCGTGTTGAGTACAGGTGGCTGCAGACTGGAGTCGAGCATCAGGAAGAGTCCAACGATGGTGGCAAGAGTATACGAAACAATATTGCCTGAATTCTTCTTCTTGAGTGACCGGAAGATAAAGTAAACTCCCCCTAAAGTGATAACCATAAAGATGCTGCAAGGGATGAGCAAATCGTTGCTTTCGAGCGCATGGAGCATGGCGATATTGTCTACGGCATGCTTACCGTGGAAGATGCTGTCAGGCACCCATCCCTTTTTTACCACCAGCAGGGCGATATTGAGAATCAGGGTTATCGTAGCAATCACTCCGGCATAAACCTTCAAGGCTCCCATCTTCTCCTTCATCATCCAAACGATGTATTCGGCGATGAGATAAGCCATGAACGGATAGCATGGCAGCAGATAAACGCTGCGCTTGCTCTTTGGGATGCAGTAGAAGAAGAGCACCAGAAGGAAGGCGAGCCAGGTGAACACCTGCAGCGGAGTAGCCTTCTTCGCATTCTCCAGGAAACGGCTCTTCGAGAACTTCTTCCATGGCAGGATGAAGAGCGAGAACAATAATAATAAGGTGTAAGGCAACCAGCCTGTAATGAGAGTGAGCAGGTTGTACCACGCCGGGTTCTCATGCGATTCGTATACCATCTTGCCGGTAAAGCGGTCGATGTTCTCTTCCTTCACCAGACGCAGGAACTCGTCGCCAACTTGCAGATAGGCGGCATAATACCAGCAGAATGGGATGATGAGCGAGAGCAGGGCGGTTAGAGCCATGCGCCATACGATGCCCCAGAAGTTCTCGCGCTGGGTAAGCATGAACACGCCCATCACGAAGCAAGGCAGGATGATACCCACAGGACCCTTGGTCAGCGTGGCGCCGCTCATACAGAGGATGGCGAGCCAAGGCAGTTGATGCTTTCCTTTCTCCCACCAGCGGTAGAGCAGATACATGGCTCCCACCATGAAGGCGGTGTTCACCATATCCACGCGGCAGTTCATACCCGCACGGTGCACCTCGAAAGCGGTGAGCGTAAGGATGGCGGCGATGAGGCTGGTCTGGGTGTTCTTGCGCTTGGCATAGAACACGAAACCACCGATGGTCATCAATACCAGCGATACGGCAGACGGCAAACGGGAGGTGTACTCATTCACGTGGCCGGCGATGAGGCTGAAGAAGGCGATGCACCAGTGGAAGAAAGGTGGCTTGTAAGGGATGTCGCCACCATTGTTGATAGGCAGAATCCAGTTGCCATGTTCCAGCATGGTGTAGGCAACCACCGCTTCGCGAGGTTCTCCCTTGGTATTGAAATCTGTGAGTCCGAGGAACGGAATCATCATCACGATAGCCAGGATGATGATGAGCCATAGGGCTTTGTTGTACTTGATGTTCATGTCTTATCGAAGTCTTATTATGTTATTTTGGCTGCAAAGTTACATATAATTATTCGTTTATAGACAGAATAAGGCTAGAAATTTTGCTTTTATTGGGATATAATTATTAACTTTGCACCCGATTTCTAAAGTAGAATAAAAATGAAACGATATTTTAAGGCTTTTGGGTATCTCCTTTCGGTGCATGTATTGGCATTGCTGGTGATGACTCTGTTCAGATTGGTGGAATTCATCGCCCTGCATGGCATGATAGTGGATGCAGAGGCGAGTAGGGTAATGGCGTTTGTCAAGGGTGTATGGTTTGACAATGTCATCGCTTGTTATATTTCGGTATTGCCGGTGGCTGTACTCCTGATAGCTGCCAGCCTGGGGTGGTGTCATCGCCGTTTGCTGCGTGGCATCAACATCTGGTATGCGGTATGGTTTGCCATCGCCTTCATGCCTTCGGCAGCCAATACTCCTTATTTCCAGTATTTCTTCAAGAACATCAATTCCAGCATATTCGGGTGGTTCGGCTATGTGGCCACCACATCGGGCATGCTCTTGCAGGAGTCTTCCTACTGGCTCTATATCGCCCTCTATTTCGTGTTTACGGGGGCGTTTATCTATGCGCTCGTCCGTCTGCGTCGCTACTTCGAGGGGCTCTTCCTTCTGCCTAAGGACAATATGCACCTGGTGCAGGTAGTCAGCCGTTTCCTTATTTCTGCTGTGATGATAGGTGCCTGTCTCTTCGGTATCCGTGGCAGAATGGGCTATAACCCTATCAAGGTGAGCCAGGCTTACTATTGCGAGGATTCTTTTCTCAACCAGCTCGGCATCAATCCGGCATTCAATCTCCTCACTTCTGCGCTCGACGATATGCGCAAGGAGAATAAGGAGCTGCATCTCATGCCATACGCTGAGGCTATCACGAATACCCGCCAGTGGCTGGGTATTATGGGAAAGGTGGATAGCACGAATATTCTGAAGCGT
Source organism: uncultured Prevotella sp. (assembly GCA_934202525.1). Lineage (GTDB taxonomy): Bacteria > Bacteroidota > Bacteroidia > Bacteroidales > Bacteroidaceae > Prevotella. The sequence continues at coordinate 50,482 of CAKPYB010000015.1, read as the reverse complement.
GAGGTGGTGAACGATTCCCTGATGATGAAGATGGGTCAATCTCCTGCGAAGAAGAATCATCCTAACGTGGTGGTGATACTGATGGAGTCGATGTCGGCAAACCTGTTGGGTACTTTCGGCAATCAGCAGCCGCTCACTCCAACGCTCGATTCGCTCTATCATCATTCCCTGGCGTTCACCCACTTTTATAGTGCCGGCATCCATACCAACCATGGCATGACAGCTACGCTCTACAGCTTCCCTGCTCTCATGTTCCGAAACCTGATGAAGGGAACGGTAACTCCACGCCGCAAGGGTATCGCCACGGTGTTGAAGAAGTATGGCTACGAGAACATGTTCTTCATGACTCACGAGGCACAGTATGACAACATGAAGGCCTTCTTCCAGACCAATGGCTACGATGACATCTTCTCTCAGGAGAACTATCCTAAGAGCGAGGTGGTGAACAGCTTTGGCGTGAGCGACCATTTCGAGATGGGCTATGCCCTCAACACCATCAACCAGAAGGCGAAGACGGGCAAGCCTTTCATGGCTACCATCCTCACCGTGAGCAATCATCCGCCATATATCATTCCTGATTTCTTCAAGCCGAAGACCAAGGAGAAGGAAACGCAGATAGTGGAGTATGCCGACTGGGCGATAGGCGATTTCCTGAAGAAGGCAAGCCGGGAGCCTTGGTATAAGAACACGATATTCGTGATTCAGGCAGACCATGGCAAGCTGGTGGGTAAGAGCGAGGGCGAGTTGCCGCAGTCTTACAATCATATTCCGCTCATCATCTTCGGTCCTGGTGTTCCGCAGCAGCAGTATGCGGGCTTGGGCATGCAGGTGGATGTGATGCCTACGCTTTTCGGTCTGATGAATTTGAATTATGAGTACGAGGGCTTCGGCGTGGATCTGCTGAAGCAGCAGCGCCCGATGGTGTTCTATTCGGCAGATAACCAGATTGTGGCAAGAGACCATCAGCGTTGCTTCGTCTATAATCCGTCGATGAACCGCAGTTTCTGCTATGATGTTTTGCCGAATGGCAATCTGAGAGAAAACAAGCAGGAGTCTAAGTTCCAGGATTTGAAAAACTATGTCTTCTCGAATATCCAGGCTGCTGAATATATCGAGCGACATCAGCAATAATAAACTGGATTTACAGAACTTGAAAAAAGAAAGAATCCCTCTTGCGGCAATTTTAGTCGTAAGAGGGATTCTTTCTTTATCTGGGTAGAAGTTTCAGGTAAGATACCTGATTAATGCTTTATAATTTTGTCGTAACGAATCAGTAAATCCGAGATGCGATGCGCTTCGGTGAGTCGCTTGATTTCTTTTTCCGGCACATTGCCCGTTGTTTCTACATTCATGTTGTCTGAGCCTACTGCGGCAGGATACTTGCGAGAGTCCAGGATGCTTTGTCCCATTCCTTTCCATTCGTATCGGTCCAGATGCATCAGGTTGAGGATGGTAGGATATTGGTCTACCTGTCCCATCACCTTATTATATATACCACCAACGGGAGCGTTGACAACGATGAAAGGAGTAAACTGCGTGTCGCTGACGATGCCTTTGGCGGCTGGCGATGCACATATCGGCTTGCGGTCGGCAGCAAGACCTTCGTGGTCGCCTATCATAACAATCATCATATCCTTATAATCCGGACGACTCTTCAGATAGTCGAGGAGAATGCCCAGTCCGTGGTCGGTATAGTTGGCCATGGTCATGAAGTCGCGCATCTTCTCTGGATAATCGCCCTTAAAATGAATGCGTTTCAGGTTATCTGGCAGGATGAAAGGATTATGACCGGAGTAAGTAACAATCTGCAGATAGTTGCTTTTTCCCTCCTTCATGATTTCGCCCTTCTTGAGCTTCGCCACAATCTGCTTCATAAAGGATACGTCGCCCAGTTTCTTGCGGCTGCCCACTTTCTCATCGTTCACCCACTGGTCGTTGAAGAACATCTGGCTGATGCCGAAGTCTTCTGCCACCACAGACTGGTTCCAGGTGATAGGCTTGTCCACCGTCATCAGATAAGAACTCAGGTCGGGATGCTCTTCCTTCAGCGCCTTGACCAATGAAGGATAGTGGGTATAAGGGAATTGCATGGCATAGCATCCGCTCATCAGCGGCAGCAGACCTGTGCTTACCAGAAGCTGTCCGTCGATGCTGCGTCCGCCCTTCACCTGGGTGAGAACATGTGGAGCATAGAGAGTATGGCTGTCGGCAATATACCGGTTCAGGTTTGGAGTGATTTCCTTGCCCTCTACCTTACGGTTGATAACCCAGCTTTCTAGCGATTCGCAGAAGATAACCACCAGGGTCTTCTTCTTGGCGATGCTGTCGGCGAGTGGCTGGTAGCCAGGTTGTTGCTTCATCCAACTGTCAATATCAGCCTTTATCTTTGGGGTGAATACCGATTTCTGCTGGCTTGCCTCGTTTATCAGGTTGCCGAAGATGGTGTACATCGGCACTTTACAGGTGTACATGTTGGCGCTGTTCAATTCGCTGAAAGCCTTTTCCGGTCCACCTTTGGCAAAGATAAAGATGGCAGAAAGCAGGAAAGCTGCAAGTGTGGTGCAGGCATATTGTTTGATTCGCAGGGTATAACTTCCCTTTTTATTTTTAGAAGAATCATTCGTTCTGTTCTTTTTCTTATAGAGAGAATAGATGCAGATAAGTGTAGATAGCGGGAGTAGGGCATCTATCCATCTCATCGAGTCAACCACACTCGCAGTAAAATCGCTCAGATTGCTAGCCAGCAGATAACTTTCTAATGGTATCATCGAGTTGTAGGTACGGCAATACATCAGGTTGCTGATGAGCAGTCCGTCTAGAATAAAGAGCACGAGGTATTCTACCCATTTCTTGCCTGTAAGCATAAATGGGAGGATGAACAGCAGAGCTGCCAATAGGGAATTGACATACACCTCTGGCAGGGAAAAAGAGGTGAAAGTAGTCTGCAGGCACCAGATGATATCGAATACGATAAATTTACTGGCTGCACATCCCAACAGAGAAGTTGTATCTCTGTTCCACAAAATATGTGGAAATAATTTCTTCATAATCTGTTTCATGGGTGCAAAGGTATTGATATTTTGTGAGATACTGGCTAGTTTGCTTATTAATCTTTGCTAAAAAACAGAAATCCCCCATCACGTTTTGGCTGCGTGATGGGGATTAACTGTTTACATTGTTTCTCCTATATCTTATAGAGGTAAGATGTTGCAGTATTCCCGTTTGAACCACAGTTCGAAGACGGGGTCAACCATCTTGAAGCCATCGCCCGATTTCTCAATGAAGTCTCTTTCTACAAGAGTCTTTTTGTTCTTGGTGATGGTGCGTGGAGCACCGAGTCCATATTCTGCTACAACCTGTTGGGCATTGAAATGAGTCTCTCCCATGCAGACGGCACGCAGGAATGCTATCTGTGAGGCAGGCATGCCATCAATATCGGTAATGAACATATCGGCATTGGTATCCAGGAGCTTGGTGAGCTGTGACTGATAGATTTCCTCTGTCACCTCAGTTGCCGTACGTGTCCAGATGAGAAAGCAGAATTGCTGCATGTACCAGGAATGGCATTGCATGACATTACAAATTCGCTCAATCATATCATCGCTGATAGTCTTGCCATGATGACAGAAACTGTCGTGGATAAAAGGCTTCCAGTATTCCTTGGCTATCTTTTTCAATGTCATCATCTGCCCAAAACGATAGAATGGATTCTTCGAGTTGCCGAATATATCCATCATCATGTGGCGTTTGCTGCCATAGAGGCAGTAGGTTGTACTGTGTTGTCCCTGCCACACCGAACGCATGGTTCCTTCCAGGCGCTTCCAGTCTGGCAGGTTAGCCAATTGCTGGAACTCGTCAATGCACACGATGACATGGATACCTTTTGCCTTGGCAATCTTTTCTGGAAGATTGAGAATTTCCTCGGCACTTTCCTTCAAAGGCTTGAAGTTTAGATTTACTTCTACGGCATTCACCGGGTCGCTGTTGATGGTGAGGCTAGGAGATATGGACTGGATGAACTTTACGATGTCAGCCCATCTCTTTTCCATAGTGGAAGAAACGCCCTGGAGTATAGCACTTGCAAACTTGTTGTAAAACTCTTCCTCAGAGAAAATCTTGAAGGCATCCAGATAGCATACTCTTATGTCCTTCTGCTCTTGCTTCAGCTCTTCCATTGCTGCTTTGACAAGTGAAGACTTACCCCATCGTCTTGGAGAAATCAGCATCACGTTGATGCCTCCTCCAAGAAAAGTCTTGAGGTCTCTTCTATCTTCGATTCTATCAATGAAATATTCATTTTCAGCGATAGAACCATATTCGAATGGTATCTTGTTCATATGCTTAAAGTCTTGATTCTCTGCAAAGTTACAAAATTATACCCAAAGGTATTATACCCAAGGGTATAATTTAGGAAACTTTATGTTTTTCTTTCCGTCATTATCTCTTTTTCGAGTGTTGTCAGCAATGATGTGTGGTATCATCAGAAACAGTAATCCCCCACCACGCTTTGGCTGCGTGATGGGGGATTGACTGTTTTAGGAGATTCAAGAGGCTTTATGCCGAGAGGGTAAGCTTCTGCCAGATTTCGGTGTCGCCACCTTTCAGCTTCTTGCAGAGACCACGCTTGGTCCAACGGCTTATCATCTTACGGATGGTTTCACGACTGGCTCCGTCGCCACGCTCACGGCTGGCATCGAAGAGGGTGAACTGCTCAGGGAGCTGGGCGAAGAGCAGGGTGTTACGAGACTTATAGACAGGGATAGCCTCGTTGTCCTGCTGCTGCTTGTCGAGACGCAAGCCAAACAGCTCCATCTGCATGGCGAGCACGTAGTCGGCTACTGCCTTGGCAAAACGGATGCAGGCATCGGTCTCCTCTTCGGTCTGCTCCAGGATGTGGAAGATGACGCCACAACGGAAGCCGATGACGGCGGAACGGCGACGATACACATCCATCACACGGTCGGCATTCGCCAGGGCAAGCTGTCTCTTCGCTTCGAGCCACTGGCAGAACTCCTCGCACATGCGGGGCAGCTCCATTACGCCGTGACTACGTTCAAGGAGAGTTACTGCCTTGAGGATGTTGGCCTGCTCCTCCTCGGTATAGCCGTGGTGCTGGCTGAGGGGTGCGAAGGATGTATCTGGCATCTTGGCGAGCATCATTCTTGAAGAAGATCCATCCTCGATGTTGTCATCGGTGAAGAACTTCTGGAAGATGTTCTGTGTGCAGCAGCCGGTGAAGTTGAGCTGGGCGTGGGTTACGCCGCTGGTGGCTGTGATGTAGTCCTGGCCCACCTCGCTCTGGTCGAACGCCTTACGGAAGTAGTCGCCGAATACCTTCCATACGCTCTTCATCGAACCGAGCTCCTCGCTGAACATATACATGGTGTGGCCGTCGGCACAGAGCTGACGACGCATCAGAGCCGACTTCGAGATAGTATCGCCAATGTGACGGATGCAAGGCTTCGGATCTACTACACCCTTCTTGCCCTTGTGCTGCTGGTACCAGGCTTCGTCTTCACGTGGTTTCTCATCGTCCTTATCCATCTTCTTCGCCCAGATGTTCTCGATACGGCGGCATACGCCCTTACCCGATGCCTGCTCGCCGATGATGATAGACATGAGTGCCATCGGAGTTTCGCTGCCGTCGCAATACTTCGCCTTCAGACGGTCAGCATAGGTTGCTGCAATAGGAAGGGCTGAGAAGAGGGCAGGCACGCGTGCCTCTGCGGCTACGCCAGAGAGCGAGTCGCGGAGTCCGAGTGGAAGCTGGTCTACTGGGAATTCGTAAAGAGGCTGTGTACTTGCCTTAGCGGCTAAAAGGTTCTCTATATTTCTTAAATTTTTATTTTCCATAATTATTTAATGTTTAAAAGTTAGCTTGTCGGAATATCCGGTAAACGGGGGCAAAAATACGACTATCTTCTGTAACCGCCAAATTTGAGCGTGTGATAAGGTCCGAAATTCAGCAGCCATTTGGAGCAAATTGTGTTAAAAAATCTAAGTCATAGTTTTGTGGGGCGGAAAACATAGGTTCTTATGTGCTAAATCATAGTTTCTCGGGTGCCAGGTTATAGCTTCTCGGATAACAGGTTTTCGTCTCAATCCGTAACCCCCTTTTTCTTCTTCTTCCTTTTTCATAAAAAAATAACACGGACAAATTGTCCGGCTGCTCATAACTTACTGATTTTCTTTTGATTACAAAGCTGCCGGACAACCATCCGGACAAATTCAATTTGTCCGTGTTTTAAAAATTATCCCGTTTAGTTCTTTGGCGTAGTGCTCGTAATCCATTGATTATTAGTTAATTCGTAATAAAAATGATGATTTTAAACAACTTTGTTTAAAACAACCTTGTTTAATTTGTTTTTTTTTGCTATCTTTGCAGAAGAAAAGCTGCACTCGGCAATTTGAAAGCAAGCTTTCATTGCGCTCGTTTGCATTTTCTTTGCAGAAGATTTGATAACAGAACTTTCGCATGTGGTTTAAGTACGGGCTGAAGGCCCAAAAGCTCCTAGCCCAGGGCAGCGCCCTGGGTTAAGAGCTTCTGCCCCTTCAGGGCGTGTGGAGCTTGCTTGCGAAATTCAGTATTATATAATAAGGTAGTGATTATGAGAAAAAGTAAAGAAGCTCCGTTTGTATTCGGTGTTCGGGTGGAGGGAGATTCCTTCACCGACCGTAGAGAGGAAACAGAACGCCTGAAGGCGAACTTTACGTATGGAGTGAATACGATATTGATTTCACCTCGTCGTATGGGTAAGACTTCATTGGTGGATAAGGTGTGTTCGCTTGTAGAGAGCGAAGACATCAGGATAGCTCGTATAGATGCCTTTGGCTGTCGTTCTGAGAATGATTTTATCAATGCTTTTGCCACGGCTGTGGTTCGGGCTACTTCTTCAAAATGGGAAGAATGGATGGAGAATGCCAAGGTATTCTTAAGCCGTTTCGTTCCGAAAATCAGTATCGGACAAGATCCTTTGACAGATTTCTCTTTGGCGTTGGAGTATAATGCTGGTAACAATACCACCGAAGAGGTTTTGAGACTTCCGGAAATGATAGCTCGGTCAAAGGGTTGTCATATCGTAGTCTGCATCGATGAATTTCAGCAGATAGGTGATTTTCCTGATTCCTTGACCTTCCAGAAGAAACTCCGTAGCGTATGGCAATTACAGAGCCATGTTTCTTACTGCCTTTATGGAAGCAAGAAACACATGATGGAACAGATGTTCCAGAATGCCAGTTACCCATTCTATCGCTTTGGTGATTTCTTCTATCTGAACAAGATTAGCGAGAAAGACTGGGTGGAGTATATCTGTCAGCGTTTCGAATCTACTGGCAAGCATATCTCAGAAGAGTTGGCTCGTGAAATCTGTCAGGTAACAGACCGATATTCTTCTTATGTACAGCAGTTGGCATGGTTTGTATGGTTGCGCGTGCAAGATGAATCAGCAGCTACAGAAGAGGACTTGAAATATGGAATAGACCGGTTGTTGGATGCCTGCGAGCCCTTGTTTATCCAGCAAACCGAAGACCTTTCTGCCTATCAGATGAATTTCCTGCATGCTATTATCAATGGAGTACATACAGGTTTCACCCAGACTGCAATATTGGAAACCTATCGCCTAGGTACTGCTGCCAATGTGACCCGCCTTAAGAAATCCTTGATGGTGAAAGATCTGGTTACGATACCAGCCCCTAAACATCTGGAAATGAGTGACCCCATCTTGGCGTTGTGGCTCAAGAGAAGAGTGTGGAAGGAATTATAAAAGGATTTTAAAGGTGTCTCCGTAACTTTTTTGAGAGCATTTCACCTTTATTTAAAAATATTGTTGTAACTTTGCAAGGGTATTCACCTAATTTAATAACGAGTTGTTGAACAAAGAATTTATCAAAGAATGATGGATAATATACTGAAACAGATAAAGGCTGGCGAGGTGTCGGGGATGCAGTTCAAGGAACGCATTCTCGACAAATATGATATTGCCTGTGAGTTGGTGGCTTTCAGTAATTCACATGGAGGCAAGTTGGTAGTTGGTATAAAGGATAAGACAGGAGGAACCAATGCCTTGTCGTATTCAGAGGTACAGGAAACTACTAACCTGTTGAGCGATATGGCATCTGAAAATGTAGTACCCTCTATACTGATCAAGATAGATACTGTTGAAGTGGAAGATGGCTACTTGGTTATTGCAACAGTAAAGGAAGGACTCAACAAGCCTTATCACGACAACAAAGGAATTGTATGGGTGAAGAATGGTGCCGACAAGCGTAAGGTGTTCGATAATGCCGAACTTGCAGAAATGATGACCGACTGCGGAAGTTTTGCTCCTGATGAGGCTGGTGTGAGGGATGCAACCATCAACGACCTTGATGAAACGACCATCAAGCTGTTTTTGGGCAATCGTTTTGAGAGAGTATTGGAGAAGAAAGGTCTGATAGGTGACACCTTTAATGAGGCATCACTTGATGCGATATGCTCTGCCATAGCTAAGGGACATGATTGTGAGAAGATACTTCGCAACTTGCGATTTATTCGTCCCGATGGTACATTGACCGTTGCTGCGATGCTTCTGTTTGGCAGATACACCCAGCGCTGGATGCCGATGATGACAGCCAAGTGTATCTGTTTTGCTGGCAATAGCATAGGCGGTAAGGTTTTCCGTGACAAAGTGAATGATTCAGAGATGGAGGGAAACTTACTTCACCAATATGACACCATTATGGATTTCTTCACTCGCAATTTGCATAACGTGCAGGTGGGAGATGAATTCAACAGTATGGGTAAGTTGGAGATTCCTTACAGCAGTTTGGTTGAGTTTACGGTTAATAGCCTTGTACACCGCTCGCTGAATCTGAAAGCTCCTGTCAGAATATTCATCTTCGACAATCGTGTGGAGATTCATAGTCCGGGTGCATTGCCTAATGGACTCACTATTGAAGATATCAAGGCAGGAACTTCTATGCCTCGCAATATGTTCCTTTTCAATAATGCCATATATTTGCTGCCATACACTGGTGTGGGCAGCGGTATCACCCGTGCACTTGACGAAGATGTCAATGTCACATTTACGAATAATGATAAGGCACAGGAATTCGTCATCACGGTTTGGAGAGGAGAAAGTAACCAAGTTGAAGTTGAAAGTAACCAAGTCGGTAACGAAGTCCATGGAAAAAGTAACCAAGTCGAAGCTGAAAGTAACCAAGTTGGTAACGAAGTCTGTGGAAAAAGTAACCAAGTCGAAGACTATAATACTAAAAAAGTGACTTTGACAAACAAGCAGAAGGATATCATCAATTTCTGTTCTGTACCACGTACATCACTAGAAATTATGGAACGATTAGGTGTTTCGAATCAGACAAAGAATCGTGAACGTTACATCACGTCTCTTGTTGCAGCAGGATATCTGCAGATGACTAATCCTGATAATCCTACAGCAAGTAATCAGAAATACAAGAAAGTAAATATAAGATAAGAAGTATATGGATTCCTTGTGGCTCAAGAGAAGAGTGTGGAAGTTAACGTAAATTTCTTAGCCTTTTATCATTTGTACTGCAAAAATTGTCGCAATTGCGACTGTTTTTGCAGTAGAAAGAGCAGATGTGTCGAAAAACTGTGTATTATGCCGTGTGTTAACACTGGAATTTGTCATCATGGTTTGGAGAGGAAAAAGTAACTAAGTCGAAGACCATGACACTAGACTTAGACACTCTGACACCGACCATGACACTAAAAGAGTGCTATTGACGAAAAAACAGAAGGATATTGTGTACTTCTGTTCCGTAAGGTTGCAAGTTCTGGCTCTAATACCATGCTCTGGCTCAAATATACCAAGTAATATTGCAAGCTCGGCTCTTAATATTGCAAGCTCGTGGCTTAATATTGCAAGTTCATTGCTTAATATTGCAAGCTCGGCTCTTAATATTGCAAGCTCTCAAAAATCAATAATCGGCCGAAAAATAGTAGTCTCATCTAAAAAATGTCGCTTTGTATTGCTGTCAATGTTTTTCTGCTTATGAGAAGAGTGTGGAAGGAATCATAAATGTATAAAGCCCCTTCAGTATTCCAGGAATATGAAACCCTGGGTTGCTGAAGGGGCTTTTCTGATTTTACCTTTTCTTATTTAAAGAACCTGTTGAGCTGCTTGATGGCTTTATCAAACTGCTTTGCTGGCAGGCGGTAGTTCTTTACCGGATTCATATGGGCATCATAAATATCCAGGGCACCGTCGGCTGTCTTCTCCAGAATGGTGTCGTTGTTGATGATGAAGGCATAGTTCAGATTACTGCCTACTACATGCCACAGTCTAGGCGTCTTATCCGTCATCATTCTGCCCATCGAATAATCGGCAGGATTGTTCTTTATGCCCAGATGATTCTTCATCAATGTAGGAACTACATCATAATGAGTGGTGCGATGCGTAAACTTCTGAGGCTTTGCGCCAGGAACATGCCAGATCATAGGCACGCCAATCTGGGCTTTAGAGAAGTTGCCGTTATGTCCCCAGTAATTATGATGGTTCTCATTAAACTCCTGACTGTGATCGCCCGAAAGAACGATGATGGTGTTATCCATCAGTCCCTCTTTCTTCAGGGTCTCGAAGATGCGGCCCAGCAGCAGGTCGTCCTGATAGCAACAGTTGCGATACATATTCCAGAAAGGAGTAGGATCCATATCGTTGCTGAGTTTGGTATAGTCGGCATACGCCCAAGCAGGCTGGAAACGCTTGTTCTTGTCGGCAGGAAGTCCAAAGCTATGAGGCAGGTCGAAGAACAGGAATGAGAAGAAAGGCTTCTCGCTCTTCTTATGCTGCTGAGAATCGCTGATGAATTCCTCTGCTATCCTTGTATCTCGCTCCAGCGGAGTATTGCCTTTCGTCTCGGTATGGATGCCTGGCACTCCGCCAAAGATAACTCTGCCGAATGGTGGGTCGGCAAAGGTGGCACTCGGATAGGTCTGTATCTCGTAGCCCAGTTCCTGCAGGCGCTTGATGAAGACTGGCTGGATATGGGCAGGGTCGAAACTCTCCCAGTAATAGCAGGATAGTCCGAAGAAGAGGCTGAACACGCCGCTTCGGGTTCCATTACTGCCGCTTACGTGATTGCTGAACCATTGGTTTTGCTGGGCAAACTGATAGGCATTCGGCATGCATTCGGCTGTTAAGGAACGGGAGTTCCAGGAGTCTATCAGAATGAAGATGATATTCGGCAGTGAATCTGGGTTCATCTTCTCTTTCTGTAACGGTTGGATAGGATATTGGATATCCGCACTCTGCTTGCCATTCATCTGTATCATGCTTTCTCTAGGAGGCGTACATCCTAATTTCAGCAACAGACCATTCGAAGTAGTTGGGAAGTAATAAGGCAACAATGCGCTGCTCTTCATCACGGAAGGCTGCTGATAGAAGGCTCCATAGATATGGCAAAGATGGGCAAAGAGGGTGCAGCCGATGATGCTTCCTGCGATGAGCCAGGCGTATGCCTTCTGGCGTTTCTTCCATAGAAGATAAGAGGCATACCATACACCTACAACGATGGCTGCAACAACCAGGAAGAGTGCTATCTCCTTCAGATACAGCATTATATCAAAATTAAAAATCTCTCCGGCTCCCTCGCCGAATACCATACTCAACACAAAGCCGTTGATATGGAAATGATAGATGGCATACACCTGCGAGTTGAGATAGTTGATGATGCAGAGCAGCACCACGCCGACAATCTGTACGATTCTAGCTGTCTTAGTACATCTGCAAAACGTAAAGATGAGACTAAGAAGATATGGTATCAGCGCAAACATGGCTGCATGGCTGATGCAGGAGGTTATGAAGAATAACCATCCCTCTAAATCCATCAACTCGAGTATTGATGAATCTGTGATGTAGAGCCCAAACTGCAGGGCAATCAGTAATGTAGAGAAGGCAAAAAACAAGAATCCCTGTTTTACTTCTCGAATGCGCAAATTCAGTCCCTTCATTTCTGAGGACTTTTGCTTAAATATCTGATATTTCATTGTATGAGTATCGTTTTGCCTTTATATACTAAACTATGTTATTTGAACATAGCCAATGCTTTCTCTATGATAGGAGCCATGTCGTAATATTTGTATTCGGCAAGGCGGCCGCCAAAGATAACATCTTCTTCCTGGTCTGCCAGGTTCTTATACTGGGCATACAGTTCAGAATTCTCCTTGTCGTTTACCGGATAGTATGGCTCCATGCCATCCTTCCATTCGGTGGAATATTCCTTAGAGATAACCGTTTTCGGGGTTTCATAGACTTCTGCTCCGAACATTTCAAAATGCTTGTGCTCTATCACTCGGGTATATGGCACTTCGCGCTCTGTATAGTTTACCACGGCATTGCCCTGATAATTAGGGCAGTCGATGGCTTCCTGCTCAAAGCGGACGGTGCGATAGTTGAGTTTACCCAACTGATAGTTGTAGAACTCATCAATCTTGCCTGTGAAAACAAGCTTAGAGGCAAGCGCTTTCCAATTGTCTTTCAGTAATCCCTTGTTGCCGTTTGGAAGTTCTATCTCGTCTTTAAAGAAGTCAACTGATACCTTTGTATCTGCCCCATTAAGTAAACCATCAATGAGTTTGTTGTATCCACCTATAGGGATTCCCTGATACTTGTCGTTGAAGTAATTGTTGTCGAAGATGAGGCGTACCGGCAGGCGCTTGATGATGAAGGCTGGCAAGTCTGTACACTTTCGTCCCCATTGCTTCTCTGTGTATCCCTTGATGAGACGCTCATAGATATCTTTACCGATGAGCACCTGAGCCTGTTCCTCCAGATTGCGAGGTTCGCTTACACCATCGGCCTTCATCTTAGCCACGGCTTCTGCCTTCTGCTCATCAATTTTAGCCTGTGCTTCTTCAGGAGTGGTTACGCCCCACATCTGATAGAAGGTATTCATATTGAAAGGCAGATTATAGAGCTTGCCCTTGTAGTTTGCTACAGGCGAGTTGGTGTAGCGGTTGAACTCAACGATAGAGTTGACGAAGTTCCACACCTCTTTGTTGGATGTATGGAAGATGTGTGCCCCATACTTATGTACGTTGATGCCCTCAATGTTCTCGCAATAGATATTGCCACCGAGATGTGGTCGCTTATCTATCACCAGACAAGTTTTGCCCTGCTTATGAGCCAGATGGGCGAATGTGGCTCCGAAGAGGCCGGAGCCAACTATAAGATAATCATATTTCTTCATACTTGCTAACTAAGTTATATTTTTCTAAATGGATGTGTAAAGGCATACCAGCCTAACATACAATTTAACGAGAAACGTGTATTAAATAATTGCCATATACGGAAATAATATTTCTTCATATACTTATTTGTTATTCCATATTTTCTGCAATAATTCATTACTACTGTGATGTTAGAATAATCTTCCTTTTTTATATGTTTATTGAATCTTAAGCTTTGCATAAAAAGAATTGCGGCTTCGTCAATATATCTAAGTTGATTGAGTCTGATAGCCGGAGTCAAACATTCTTGTTTTTGTTCGTCGAGATATTTAAACATCAATGTAAGTACCTTTGTAATATGAGAAAAGTTCTTCTTTAAGGCTATAGCGTTAGTACTATTACCTTCTCTTCCTACAAGATAATTATATAGATATATATCATATACAATAAGGTCTTTGATAGAACTTAAAGGTATGAGGCAATATAGTAGGTCTGTATAGCAGATTCCCGTAGGAAGTATCAAGCCTACTTTATGCAAAATACTACTCTTGTAAGTCATGCTATGCATGTTGAATTCTACTTTTTTAGAATAATCTGTAATCACAAAACTTGAGGCCTCATAAACCTTCCCATATTCAATGTTGGAAATAGGGAACTTTTTAAATTTTTCCTTTCCGTTTTTGTCTATCGTTATTTCTGTTCTGAGTGTGACAACAAGATCTGCATCACAAGTTTCCAGCTTTTCAACGAATGCGTCTAATGCATCAGGTTCAAAGAAATCATCTGCATCGAGAATACGGAAATATTTTCCGCGAGCAAGCGCTAATCCCTTGTTTATGCATGAACCATAATGTGCATTCTCTTTATCAACAACAATAATGTTTTGTGGAAATTGCTGTTGATATTCATGGGCAATAGCAGATGTATTGTCTTTGCTGCCGTCATTGACAACTATGATTTCTATTTTATCTAAGTGCTGTGCGGCAACAAGTCTTTTTAAATTGTTTCCAATATATTCCTCCATGTTATAAGAAGGAATTATAATTGACAATATAAATGAAGGCGTATTAATCATTTCTTTCTATTTTAAATCGTTATTCTATTTCTTTTAATCCTTTCTTGCATCTTGTTCTATTCATATCCTTAAGAAAGTGGCGTTCGTTCTCACTACAAATGCTATCTCTTCCATGGAAGAGATGATACTCTATAGCTTGGAACTTTGCATACTTTCGCTTTAGACCAATATTGAAAAGACGGTTGAAAAGATCGAAATCTTCATACCCATAGCCGATTAACTCCTGGTCGAAGCCATTTACTTTACGTAAATCTTCAAACCACATAGCCATATTAGCTCCTCTGCCATAAAAACGACGCTTTCGGTAGAGGTTTTTTGTACAAAATGTGAGAAAAGGTAGCCATAGGGCATTTTCTTTCCGTCTTACGCCTTTGGTGTAAAACGGGACCTTTATCTTCTTTTCTTTGATAAGCTTAAGGGTAAGCTTATCTTTTAAAGAAGCTCTACTTCCTATCACAAAATATCCTTTTTCTGCTAAGCGCTCATGATCTGCGATAAAATGGCGCTCCATAATGATATCTCCGTCAATAAACACAATATAGTCTCCATGAGCCATGCGAAGAGCATTGTTTCTAGACTCTGCTAGGCGAAAGCCTTTATCTTCTTGCCATGCATGGAGAATTGGACATGGGAAATCTTTGGCGAAGTTTTTTATGAGTTCTCTTGTATTTTCTTTAGAACCATCGTCTGCGATTATTACTTCGTCAGGTATACGTGTCTGAACTTTTGCGCTCATAAGGCTCAAACGTAAAGCCTCGGGGCGATTATACGTGGATATAATTAGTGAAATCTTCATTGTTTTATCTTTTTAAAAGATTTTTTGCATCTGTATAGTTTTATCATAAGCTGTAATAGCTTACCGTCAGGGTTTGAGCGCCAGTGCTTGATATACTTGTATAAAAAGAGTGGGCTACTCATGATAATATGATTAGAACGTTCATATACTTCTGGACATGTAATCTCTAGTTTCTTGTCTAATTCTGTGAGTATCGTGTAATCTGGCTGTTGGCACTTCAATAAATAGAATTTATATATGTATCTTATTCTTTTGAATAATTTCTCTATCAGCATTTTCTTTATAATAGGAACTTCATCGGTGAGAGTCGCATAACTGTCTAAAATGTGACTCGTACAGATGAGATTATCCTTAAAATGCATTGCCGAGAAAGTGTTAGACATGGTCTGTCCTTCTCGTCCTAACGTGTATATATAGAGAACCCCCGGTACATACATAAACGTTCTGATTGTAGTTAATGGCATAAAAATCCATTCTTGGTCTGTATACGAAATACCTTCTGTTTGCTTATAATTAATAGCTTGCAGATTCTCACGCTTGTATGCAATGGCGTGCATCCAAAGATTGATGATATCTTTGTGGCAGCAATAGTCCGTGAACTGTAGGGTTTTGTTGCTTGGCAAATTAAATGTGACATTATCTTCTCTGCCATTTATATGAAACTTGGAAAAGTCTGTTATAAATGCATCAACATCTGTTTTTGAGGCAATATCTATTAAGTTCGTTAAAGACTCTGTGTTGAATTTATCGTCAGCATCTAACACTTTAACATATTTTCCTGTCGCTTCTTTTAGTCCACGATTGATGCAAGAACCATAATTGCCATTTGGCTTATCTATAGTTCTAAATATATGTGGATATTTTTTCTCATACTTTTTAGCTATATCCAAAGAATTGTCCTTGCTTCCATCATTGATAATAAGAACCTCTAATAGATTGCTTTCGATAATCAATGATTTTAGACAAGTATCAAGATACTCACTCATGTTATAAGTAGGTATGATAATTGTAAGAATCTTGTCCATATACTTTTTGTTTATTGTTTTTTAAATGCCTCTTTTGGAATAAACTTTGACCAAAATTCTTTTCGATGTTTTCGGTCATATCCGTGAGCAGCCATAGGAAGCTTATTATTATTTATTTTATAGCATAGTTCCAACTTGCGGTCAAAGGCAAAATCTGCAGCTTGCTCTATCGTTGGTAGTTTAAGTTCTGTTGGAACTAATGCCCAGAATATATCTTCATTGTGTAGTGGATCTTCAAAAGAATTATACAGTTGAATTTCTTGGGCATACTTGATGCAGAGCTTCTTGAATAGTTCTACCTTTCTCAAACAGAACCCGCCATTACCAATTCTGCCAAACATTTGGCAATGGAGATTTTTGTTAGCAGGTTTTAACTTTACTTTCAGTTGGAGATATTGTTTCATTGGAAAGTGCAGATACATCTTTCTGTTAGGCCATGGTGCACCAACAAGATCGATACCCATATCTATCCACTTCATGAGATCATCTCTGAATATCCATACATCTGTCTGACAGATAAGGAGATATTCGTAATCGCTGAATAAACTATAAAAATCGGGAGAAGTCATCATTTCGTTATATCCCATAATACCATTAATGGTTCCTAGCCACTGATTACTTACTTCGATTTCTCCTACTTGTGGATACCTTTCTTTTAAAGCATTAGTATTCAACCCTGTAGGCTTTATCAGTACAGTAGGATAATTACGTAGAATTTCGAGATTATTGTCAAGAGCAACAATCTCTTCTTCACGTAAATCCCTATATATAGGAATAGCTATAATGACTTTCTTATCTTGAATCATTCTATCTAAAATTAATTTCTTTTAATGTCTTTGTCAGAAAACTTCCTTTGTTCAGTTTCTGTGCCAAATTTACCGCTTGCTTTTTCATCTCCTTTTTCTGTTCTGGTGTGAGATTGGCAAGTTTGTCATCCAGCTCTTCCAGCGAACTGATGGTTATGCCTGCTCCTGCTTTTTCGATGATAGGAGCTACGGCTGCCTCTTTCCAGATGATGAGCGGCAAACCCGCACGGAGGTAGAAGGATACCTTATGAGGGGAATTCCATTTCAGATATTGACCGTATTCTCCCGAGCAGCCAGCAAGAGAATCACCATCCCATACCAGTCCGAAGTCGGCATCAATGTGCTTGATAAATTCTTCTGATGGTACAAAGCCCTGATAGGTAATCTGGGGATTGTTTTGCAAGCCCTGTAGACCTTCTTTGTTTCCACAGACCAGTAATTGCCAATGGTTCAATGTCTTGGAAAGTTCTATCAGGAAAGAATTCTTCTTCATGCTCAAGGCTCCGGCATAGACCACTTTTACCTGCTCTCTTTCTGTTACTTCTTCCGAGCATTTTGATTCAGAACGATAGTCGAATAAGCCCAGGGCTCCAACTGGCTTCTGCAGTCCATGCTCTTCGAGCCATCCTTTCATCTTCTCGTTTGATGCGATGATGTAGTCGCTGTTCGAAAGACGGTTAATCTCCTTCTGGATGGTGAGCTTCTTTCTGCGGAAAGAACCAAGGTCGTGAATCAGCGAAACCGTTCTGGCTCCTTTCAGATGGGCTACATGACAGAGAAACGAAAAGTACTTCTTTACAGGATATTGCAAGAACAGCACATCGTCTTTCTGGAGTAAGATACAGGCACGGATGATGCCAATCAGGTCAAGGAAGAAAGCCAATATCTTGCTGTTCCTGATAGAGCGTGGCAAGCCAAGATTGATGGCTCCCATTTCTGCAAGTGTATCTTCATTGTCTGTTTTTGCTTTATTGCCGGCACTAGTTAGATTATAATAGTTGCGGCTGATATAACAGAGTCTTTTTTGTTTCATATTCAATAGTTTTAAAGTGAGATGTATTTGAACTATAATTCTAGCTGGAATGGAATTTCATGTTTCTTTCCATATTTCGTCCAGAACTTAGCTCGTTCTTTCATCACATAGGCTACAGCCTTATCGGTATCTATGTTGCGTAGCAAGGCATATTCGCTTACTAAGATACGGGTGAATTCTTTTGGCCCCCAGAATCTTCTAAGATTATAGAGTCCTTTCTTTTCACTTACAGGTCCGAAATCCATTCTGTTGATATCTACCAGCATGAAATGGAAACCTTCGTCATCTTGTTTCCAGAGGATATTACCTGGCGTAAAGTCCTTGTGGAGAATCTCATGCAGATGAATGTCTGCAGCGAAATGGGCTAAGGCTTTTGCCACGTATTGATATTCTTCCGGTTTAGCGTCTGCTATCTCATAGAGGGTATGGCCGTAGTCACACTGGATGGTGATAAGATAACTGTATCCTAAGAGATTCAGAAAGCTACGCTCTTCAATGAGGGCTAGAGGCTCAGGAGTATTGATACCTTTTCTTTTCAGAATCATAGGATATTCGAATGCCCGTTGACCTTTCGGCTTCCTGATATTCCAAGAGTAAATGAATTTGTTGAGACCGTGTGGTATATGAAAGCGCTTTACGTTAACCTGTGTTCCATCTGGTGCTGTTAGCACCTTGATGAGGTTGCGCTTATTATATATCTCACGACCTTCCTTCTCGAAAACATCAGGGATGCTCTCGATAAAGTCTCTCAGATATTCGTATTTAGGATTTATCTTAATCTTTCTCATTCTTATTCTGATAGTTTAAAATGAATGTTTCAATTCCCCCATTTGCATTGCTCGTATCCATTCTGCCAGAAGAGACGTATATTCTGTGCGTTCAATCGTAAGCAGAAAAATGAATTATGCTGCAAAGATATGATTTTTTTGCGAGAAAAATGAAGTGCACTGCATTTTCTTTTGATAACCCGCAAGATTTGCAGTGCGCTGCATTTTTTGTTGGTTTATATTGCCTGTCAAACACTTTTAGGTAGTTCAACAAAGAATATTTATACCTCTTCCATTCGTTTCATTTCCCATCCAGCAAACTGGATGATGATTTTATGCAATGTCGTGCCTTGGCGCAAGACTTCTATTCTTGGTGCTGCGGCATAACGATTGATCTGTTCTACTGCTTCCTGCCATTGTGCCTCGGCTTTTGCCTCAAAATCCTTGGCTGGCAACATCTTCAGTTCGATGATGTAGCTATGTTTGGTAGGATAGTGAGTCAGGTCGGGTAAGAGGAAGAAATCGCAATAGCCGTGATTCAACTCAAGTTCGGGAGCCGTAATGTAATAGCTGCTCAGATAGAGATATGCCATAAAGAAACCTTGCAGGTTGCGCTCGGCTTCAATGCCATCTCTTACCGATGCCACTTCGGCGTAAGCCTTCGACATAAAGCCCAAGACATCTTCCCATTTTCCATAGAACGCCATACAGGTGAGCATATAACCAAACTCGTTCAGGTTGATATGATTGATTTCCTGATATTGCTCCTGTAGATAGCCATAATATTGACGGCGGACATTATTGTTTGGGATTCCCAGGAGCAACTGGTCGCCGAAAGTATCCTTGATGGTAAGCATACCATAATAGAACAGCAGGCTTGGGAAGTATTCCGGCTTCACAATTTCGCTGGCTGGGAAGGTTTCGTATAGATTCGATACGATGCTGCCTTCTTCCGTAATCCTGCGGATGATGCCCTTGCGGTTGCCGTCTAGCTTGTCAAGCTGGAGTAGTCGCTTCATCTTGTTGTAGTCGGTCTTCGTGTTTGGGTCTATCATCTGCTTAGGGGCTTTACCATCGTCCATGTAATTACGGAGATAATATAACACCATATCGCAATTGAAAACCCTTACCTTGCTGCTTAAGCATGCCTCTGAGAAGCAATAATTGTCATACCACGGCTTAATCTCTTCTATCATTGCCTCGATATCGCTATCTGCCGGAATCTGTCCCGCATCGCGATAACGGGTAAACATGGCTCGTACATCTTCTGTGCTGAAGCCCAGCATCTTGTCAAACTCGGGCTTGGTTGAAATATGCCAGCCAATGTTGAAACCGCTGGTAACATCGTCTAGTGTTACAGGGCTTACGCCCATCATGAATATCTTGGCGAATGATCCCTTAAACTTCTTGAAGTAGTCGCGGTAGAAACCGCTGGCATGCGTCATCGCATGATACACTTTTTCACCCTGTTCATTGAGCACGGTGTTGGTGAAGTTGTCGTATTCATCTATGATGAGATAAAGCTGATAATTCTGTTCTTTTGCGTACTTTTGGATAGTAGCAAGCTTATTGGATGCTACATCCTCTGCAAGAACGGCCTTTCTGGTTTCTTCATCATAGAATTGTGCATATCTGTTGATGAAAGCATCAAAGCAGATATTGCAATATGAGTTGAAGCGCTCCTCCAGATTGTCGATGTTGCCTCCTACTTGCGAGAAATCGAGCGTCAGTACCTGATACTTACCTTGTAGAGGGGTAGGCTGACTGCCTATCCAGAGACCTCCGAAGATTTCCTGGAACTGGTCCTTCATCTTGCAATCATAGTAAGCTTCAAGCATACTGAGGAACAGGCTCTTGCCGAAACGGCGAGGGCGAATGAATATCAGGTTGTCGGGTTGGGCCTCCAACAACGGAATGTACATAGTCTTATCTACGTAATACTGATTTTCTCTGATAACTCTTAAGAAATCAGAGACTCCATAAGGTACTCTTTTTGCTTCTATCATCTTGTAACCCTTTCTATTCTTAAGATAAATTCTATTCTCTTGGCACAACTCTATTCTCTTGGCACAACTTTTCCCTTCACCACTTCGTATCGCTTGTCAAACTCCTCCTTGGTTCGCTTCCATCTGTTATGCGTCCATAAATAATAAGGTGGATTCTGGCGGATGGTTTCTTCCAGCATCTGGAAGAAGCGACGGGTTATCTCATGCTCCGGCAGGGTGTTCGGATTGCGGGTAATGAGTTTGTAGGTTGCTGTATAGTAGCCGCGCTTAGGGCGGGACATCTCTACATAGAACACGGCATCGTTCATCTTCCTCATGATTCTCTCGCCACCCGTAAACACAGGGGTTTCGGGATGGTTGAGGAAAGGAAGCCATAAGTGGATGTTCTCCCACTTGGGACCCTGGTCGCTGATGTAGCCGAAGAGGCTGCGGATGTTCTTGCGCTTGTAGTCTACGAGATAGCGGAGGATGTCCTTCTTAGGGACAGGCACTCCGTTTTCTTCGTGAGAGCGGATGCGCTTGAAGAGTTCATCAAAAGCTTTATTGTACAGTGGATGATAGATGAGGCCCATGATGCGGCTTTTGGGCAGTTCGATGCCTACACATGAGAGCCACTCCCAGTTGCAGTAATGACCGAGGATGGCTGCCACATCCTGACCTTCCTGGAAACATTGTTCCACTTCTTCGCTGTTATATATCTTGAATCGGCGGCGAAGTTCCTTATCGCTGATGCTCAGAAGTTTAACCGCCTCGAAGAAGTAATCGCTGAACCAGCGGTAGAATTTCTTCTCGATGTCAACAATCTCTTCTTCTGATTTCTCAGGGAAGGAGGTGGTGAGATTCTTACGCACAATGCCTTTGCGGTACTTGATGACGTAATACATCATGAAGTACTCGAAGTCGGCAATGCAATAGAGCAGCCTGAAAGGCAGCAGCGATATTGCATAAAAGAATGCATAAACAATCTTAACCATCTGTAAAACTATAAATTCTTAACTATTAACTCTTTACTCAATTACACCTGCTGCATATCATGCAACTTCTTGTAATATCCTTCTTTTTTTATCAGCTCCTCATGAGTACCGCGCTCCACAATCTTACCCTCGTGCAATACGCAGATTTCATCGGCATGCTTGATAGTGCTCAATCGGTGAGCCACAGCTACAGTGGTACGGGTCTTCATCAGTTTCTCCAAGGCATCTTGAACCAGACGCTCGCTCTCGGTATCGAGGGCTGATGTTGCTTCGTCGAGGATGAGGATAGGAGGATTCTTGAGGATGGCACGGGCGATGCTGACACGCTGGCGCTGACCACCGGAAAGTCTGCCGCCTCGGTCACCGATATTTGTATCGAAACCTTTCTCCGACTTGGTGATGAACTCGTAAGCATTGGCTATCTTAGCTGCATTGGCTATTTCCTCATCCGTAGCATCGGTCTTGCCGAATCGGATATTGTCCTTGAAACTTGCATTGAAGAGGATAGCCTCCTGGTTTACATTTCCTATCAGCATGCGAAGGTCATGTACGGCAAGGTCTTTCACATTAATGCCGTCAATCAGCACCTCGCCTTCCTGTACATCATAGTAACGAGGAATCAAATCTACCATCGTACTCTTACCGCTACCGCTCTGACCAACGAGAGCCACGGTCTTGCCTTTTGGTATCACGAGATTGATATCCTTTAATACATAAACCAGTTCGGCGCTCTTTCGGTCGGTATAGGCGAAGGAAACGTGGCGGAACTCTATCTGATGTTCGAAGCTGCTGATATGCTCAGGGTTCTCCTTGTCCTTGATTTCCACCTCAGCCTGCAGAATCTTGTCGATACGCTCCATACTTGCCAATCCCTTTGGAATATTGTAACTCGCTTTGGAGAATTCCTTCAGCGGGTTGATGATGCTGTAGAGCATCACGAGATAGAAGATGATGGTAGGTCCGTCGATTCTGCCGTAATCCAGAACCAGGATACCGCCAAACCACAATACTATCACGATGAGGATGGTTCCCAGGAACTCACTCATCGGGTGTGCCATCTGCTGGCGGATATTTACACGCATGATGTTGTCGCGGTAGCTGCTGTTAACCTGATTGAAACGCTTGTTCATCTTTTCTTCTGCACAGAACGCCTTGATGATGCGCAAGCCGCCCAGCGTTTCTTCTACCATACTCATCGTATCGCTCCAAAGTGCCTGCGCCTCGATACTGTGTGCCTTCAGTTTCTTGCCCACTACTCCCATGAACCAGCCGAAAGGTGGTACAAAGAGAATGGTGAAGAGAGTAAGCTGCCAACTGATGCAGATCAGCGTAACGAAATAGAAGAGAATGAGAATAGGGTTCTTGAAGAGCATGTCGAGCGACGACATGATGCTGTTCTCCACTTCCTGCACATCACCGCTCATGCGGGCGATGATATCGCCCTTGCGCTCCTCGCTGAAGAAACCGAGCGAGAGACTGTTTATCTTCTGGTAAATCTGGTTGCGGATGTCTCTTACGATACCTGTACGGATAGGTATGATGGTAGCTGACGAGAGGAAATAGGCTCCCGTCTTGAGGAAGGTCATGAAGGCTAGGAATATACCAATGACCAAAAGGGCTGTTGATGCACTATGGACAACAATAAACTCCTGAATATAATAATACAGGTTATTGGTTGCAACCTCCTTGATGCTACCCCAGTCTCCATTCCAATGCATATACTCGTTGACACGGATACCACCGTCTACTTGGAACAGAATCTGCAGGATTGGTATCAAGGCTGCAAACGAAAAGATGTTCAATACCGCAGACAGGATATTGAACAGGATTGACAGTCCCAGATACTTCTTGTATGGAGGGACGAATCGGCGTAAAATTTGCAAGAATTCCTTCATAGGTGCAAATATAGTGCTTTTTAAGAAAACCGCCAAACTTTTGGCGGTTTTTCTTGTTTATATTCTGTTTTTTCTTTTAGAAGAGTCTTTTTATTCAGAAAAAGGTGTTCTGAGGAGTTGGGAGTTATTCCTTTACTTCTTCTCCGAAGAGAGTAGCAGAGGTAGAACCGGTGATGCGAACCTTCACGAACTCTCCGATGTGGTGGTTGCCCTTATCGATGACAACCGCCTTGTTCTGTTCTGTTCGGCCCATCATCTGCTCGCGGCTACGCTTGCTGAAGTTCTCGATGAGGATGGTGAACTCTTTGCCTTCATCCTTCTTGTTCTGCTCGGCGCTCACCTCGGTCTGCAGTTTGATAAGTTCGTTGAGGCGGGCTATCTTGGTTTCCTCAGAAACGTTGTCTGGCAGATGCTTGGCGGCATAGGTGCCCGGGCGCTCTGAATACTTGAACATGAAGGCGCTGTCGAAGCCTACTTCCTTCACCAGCGAGAGGGTTTCCTGATGGTCTTCCTCGGTCTCGTCGTGATAACCCACGAAGATGTCGGTGGTGATGCCGCAGCCTGGAATGATGCGCTTGATGTCGGCGATGCGCTGCAGATACTCCTCACGGGTGTATTTGCGGTTCATCAGTTTCAGAATCTTGTTGCTTCCGCTCTGTGCAGGGAAGTGGATGTGCTTGCAGAGGTTTGGTTCTTCGGCAATGGCGTGGAGGATGTCCTCGGTCATATCCTCTGGGTTAGAGGTGGTGAAGCGTACTCGCATATCCGGTACAGCCTGGGCTACCATGTGGAGGAGTTCGGCAAAGGAAAGACTGCCTTCCTCGCGCTTGCCCGATGGCGAGAGACCATAACTGTTTACATTCTGTCCCAGCAGGGTAACTTCCTTGAAGCCACGCTGCTGCAAATCGCGAACCTCACGCAGGATGCTCTCGGCATCGCGGCTGCGCTCACGTCCACGGGTATAAGGCACGATGCAGTAGTGGCAGAAGTTGTTGCAACCACGCATGATGCTTACGAAACCGCTCACTCTGTTGCCACCGATGCGCTGAGGCACGATGTCGCGGTAAGTCTCGGTCTTAGAGAGTTCTATGTTGATGGCGTTGGTACCCATCTCGCACTGCGCAATCATATCCGGCAGGTTGAGATAGCTGTCTGGTCCGCAAACCAGGTTGGCATAGTGGTTCTGGATGAGGTCATCCTTCACGCGCTCAGCCATACAGCCCAAAACGCCGAGAATCACCTTTCTTCCCTTCTTCTGCTCTGCATGGAGGGTGTCGAGGCGATGATAAATCTTGTTCTCTGCATTCTCGCGGATACTGCAGGTGTTCAGGAAGATGGCATCAGCCTCTTCTTCTTTCTCACAAATTTCGTAGCCAGCCATCTGCATCACAGAGGCAACTACCTCACTGTCTGCCACGTTCATCTGGCAGCCATAAGTCTCAATAAATAGTTTCTTCATTGTTCTAGATGAATTCTATTCGTTTATAATGTTATTGTAATTAAAATATGTAACTATCTGAATCTCAGTCGCGAAGAAGGAGTATGATGCTCTATCATTCCCTTCGATACTGCCATCAATGCAAAATAGATGACGACGGCAGAGATGAGGCCGGCGATGGCATCGATGAGATAATGCGCCTGAATATATACGGTAGCCAGACACAGGAAGATGTAGAATGGCAGCATCACGTATAGCATTTTCCTGTTGCCGGCGTGCCAGACCAGTAGCATGCAGATGGTGCTGACGCCCACATGCGAACTTGGGAAAGCGGCAGTAGGACGCTCGCCGGCGTTCTTGGCATCCTCTACAAGCTGGTAGAAGATTCCATCGGTGTAGCCCGGTGTCGGTAGGCAGTTGGTGTGGGAATTGAAGTAATCTCCCAAAGCCGGGAAGATGCCTTTGGTTATTTCTGATATTCCTACTGCATCAAAGTAGAAGGTCGGGCCTACTACCGGTACATAGATGTAGACGAGATAGTAGATAAAGAAACTGGCGAGCATAACGAATGCTGCTCTTTCAGCCTCATAATATCTGCAGAAGAAATAATAGAATGAAACCAATGCAATCATCGGATAATACATAAAGTAGCCCATCGACATCAGTTCGCTTACTACAGCCCAAGGCATGGCTTTGGCAAAGAGCAGGGCGGGTTGACATCCGAAAAGTCCCTGTTCCCAACCTGCAAAGATATGGTCGAGGTTAGGGAACATGCGGTTGATTTCGTAGGTGTCGGGATACCACCAGGCGAGCAAACCCATTTGTGCGATGATGCGCGCCATCTTGGTGATGCGGCAAGGTATCATGCGGTATACTGCCCAAAGTGCAAAGGTTATGACGAGCACTCTCAGTCGTCCCCAGAGCATAGCTTCCGGGTTTACGAGCTTGGTATAGGTAAAGAGCATGGTGATAATGGTGATTGCCATATATCCCAGCATGACCCATTCCAGTGCCATCAGTCCCTTCTTCGGGTTCTTGTCTATCTTGAAATAATCTTTTATCACGATTCTTATTAGTTTATAATTTACAGCCATCCGTTATCCTTGTACCACTTGATGGCGAGCTTCACGCCTCTTTCCAGTGGATAATGAGGATGATAGCCCAGTTCATCCATGGCTGGCTCAATATCACATCGCCAGTTGCGCTGTTTCAGAATGTTGTACTTGTCATTGTTCAGGGCCGACATCTTGCCAGTCATTCTTCCGAGATATTCTCCGAAGAAGGTTACGATGCGCAACACCCAGATAGGCGCCTTGATGCGTAGCATCCAAGGATTGCCTAACTCCTTTTTTATCAGGTCGCTGAAGGCAGCTGACTGATATACTTCTCCATCGCTGAGGAAGTATTTCCTGCCGTTCATTCCATGATCCAGAGCCAGGAATACAGCCTGTACTACGTCCTGTACATATACAAAGGTGATGTCCTGGCGCTTGAATCCTACTGCAAAGTCAACATGCTGCTTGATGCTCTGTGCCATGAGGAAATAATCTTTCTCCCTAGGACCGTAAACTCCTGTAGGGCGGAGGATGATATAAGGGAAGTTATTGCCGATGCTGTCCAGATAGCGTTCTGCCTCCAGCTTACTCTTTCCATATGCTGTATTTGGCTTAGGAGTATCATGTTCTGAGATTTCCTGATAAGGCTGCTCTTCGCGGATGGCTCCAAAGATGCTGAGCGAACTGACGAATACAAATCGCCTGATAGGCATCTGCAGACGCAGAAGGACGTTCACCAGATGCTTGGTTCCCTCTGTGTTTACCTTATAAAAGTCCTCTGCATGCAGGCACTTCGTTGCGCCGGCTGCATGCACTATATAGTCGAACTCGTGCGGGGCGAGTTCTTTCTCCAACTCTTCCTCTGAAGAAAGATTGAGATTGATAAAATGGATGCGCTCGTCTTGCAGATACTTTCTGGAACTGGTAGGGCGTACTGCCGCCCAGGTTTCCATGCCCTGTCTTAAGGCCTCTTCCACGATGTAGCTGCCGATAAAGCCCGACGCACCCGTTACTAGAATCTTCATTAATTATTTATAAAATTGCAATTTCGGCTGCAAAATTACAACAAAAAATCGAGTTATCCTCTATGTTATGCCAAAATTCTTTCTTTTTCTTTGTGAAATCACTTCTTTATGGCAACTTTGCTGTTGTGAATCAAGTATCTTGCTTAAAAACATATCTGTTTGTCCTATTAATATAGGTAGAAAATAAAGATAGGGCATGAAGCCCACTAATGAACTTCATGCCCTATAAACTATAGACTATTAACTGTTAACTATAAACTATCAACTCTCTCTAAGCTTCATGCTGTCTTACACCCATTCGGGCCTCTACTACGTTTACTACGTAGTCGCCGAGCTTCTCGCATTCCTGGATGATATCCATATACATGGTACCGATGGCGTAGGTATAGAGATGGTTGTTTACATCGTTGATGTTCTGGCTCTTCAACTGATTACGATAGTTGTTGATTTCGTTCTCGATGTTGAAAGAGAGGTTGGCATCGTTGTCTCCCTTATGACCTACGAGGGTGATGTTCATTTGGGTAAGGGCATTGTCGGTAAGCTCCATCATCTGGTGCATGTGTTCATACTGTGAAGTGATGAAGTCTTCCTTGCCCTTGAAACGGCGGTTCAGCGTGCGTGCGATGTTGAAGCAGCTGTCACCGATACTCTCAATCTCAGAAATCTCACGGAGCATGGCGCGGATCTTAGCCTTGGTCTCGTCAGAAAGATGAGAATCGCTCACCTGGTCGAGATACTTGGCAATCTCAATCTCCATGTTGTCTGAGATACCCTCGTATTTCTCAATGCGGCTATAGAGTTTTACAAACTTATCTTCATTGGTTTCGCCGAGAAGCGTCTTCACCATACCGAACATACGCTGGATGCGCTCGGCAAAGCAGTGGATTTCCTTCTGGGCCTCCAAGACAGAGATTTCCGGTGTCTTCATGATACCGCTCTGGATAAAGCGCAGGCGGAAGTCGTCCTCATCGGCATTCTTCTTAGGACGGATAATCTTGCATACCAGCTTCTCTATCTGTGGAATGAACCAAACCAGGATAAAGGTGTTGGAGAGGTTGAAGGTGGTATGGAAGGCGGCAAGCACAAAGGATAGCTTGGCTGCATTGGCTACGAAATGAGGATCGCTCTTCTCCATCATATCATCATAGCCTACCCAACCGCAGACGAGATGGATGAACGGACGGAACACGCAGAGTATCCAAAGCACACCGAAGATGTTGAACACCATGTGAGCCATCGCTGCCCTTCGCGCCTGGGTGTTGGCGGTGAGCGCTGCCACGTTGGAGGTTACGGTGGTACCGATATTCTCACCCATCACAAGCGCAATACCCTGATAGATAGGCAATACGCCGGTAGAGCAGAGAATCATCGTAATCGCCATGACGGCTGCCGAACTCTGCACGCACATAGTGAGTATACTACCGATAATCAGAAAGGTGATGGTAGTTTGGAAACTGTGAGGGTCGAAACTTGCGAAGAATTCAAGAACTGGCTGATTATGAGCCAGATCCATGTCGATACCGGTTTGGCGTAAAGTACCCAAACCGAGAAACATAAAGGATATACCGAAGATGAAGTCGCCGATAATCTTGCGCTTCTTGCTGTAAATCAGGATGATGGCGATGAAGAATGCCGGCCATACAAAATCTGTGATGTTAAACGAGAAACCGGCACTCATGATCCATGCGGTGAGCGTGGTTCCGATGTTGGCGCCCATGATAACGGAGATAGCCTGGGCTAGAGTAAGGAGACCAGCATTAACGAATGATACGGTCATCACCGTTGTGGCTGTAGAAGACTGCACCGCTGCGGTGATGAGCGTACCCGAGAGGATGCCCGTCAAACGATTGGTGGTCATGGTTCCTAACACATGGCGGAGCTGTGGTCCTGCCATCTTCTGCAAACTGTCGCTCATGGACTTCATACCGAACATCAGTAGGGCGAGTGCTCCAATAAGCTTAAAAAATATCCAAATCGACATATAATAACTTAATTAATGTTGTCAAATACATCAAGTTTCCGAATTTCTTCGTAACTTTACACTCTGTAGGCGTCTCTCTTCTAAAAAGAGTAAGCCGATGCTCAAAAAGCACCTTCGGGGGCTTCGAGAGCTGGTAGATTAGTTTAATTTTGTAACATAGTTTTAATACAAATGAAACAAGTAATTCAAATCCGTTGCAAAAATAATAAAAAATCTCAGAAAGTAGAAATCGGAAGCACACTTTTTGATATTTTTTCAGCATTTGACCTCAAAATGACCCACGGACCGGTGTCTGCAAGGGTAAATAACAAGGTTGAAGGCATGCATTATCGTGTTTATAATTCTAAAGATGTAGAATTCCTTGATATGACTTCTTCATCCGGTTCGCGTGCATATACCCGTACCCTCTTCTTTGTTCTCTGCAAGGCGGTACAGGACATTTATCCTGCTACAGATGTGGTGATTGATATCCCCGTATCGAATGGTTTCTACGTAGATATCCGCCTGGGCAGACCTGTTGTTGATGAAGATGTGAACATTATCCGCCGTCGCATGCAGGAGATTATCGATGCCAGGATGCCGATACGCCGCTTCACCGTGCCTACCGAAGAGGCTGTGGCGCTGTTCCAGGAGAAAGGGGATGTTGAGAAGGTGAAGCTGCTCAAGACATCGGGATCAATCTATACTACCTATTATAAAATAGGTGATTATGTAGATTATTACTACGGCACGCTGCTCACCAATACCTCGCAGCTCTATCTCTTCGGGCTGGAGAAATATTATGATGGCATGCTCCTGCGCATTCCTTCGCTCAAGAACCCGGATGTGCTGGGCGAAATGACCCGACAGGACAAGATGTTTGAGATATTCAAGGAGCATCATCGCTGGCAGAGTATCCTGGGCATCAGGACTGTAGGCGATTTTAACCAGGCGATAGATGCCAATCATTCTACCGACATCATCAATATCAGCGAGGCGCTGCAGGAGAAGAAGATTGCCAATATTGCTGAGGAGATTGCCAGCCGCAAGGGCGTGAAACTGGTGCTGCTGGCAGGTCCTTCTTCTTCGGGCAAGACCACTTCGTGCAAGCGTCTGAGCATACAGCTTGCCGTAAACGGACTGAAACCGCTCCAGATTTCGCTCGATGATTATTTCGTGGATAGGGAAAAAACGCCGAAGGATGCTTCGGGCGAATATGATTATGAGAGCATCTATGCCCTGGATCTCGATTTGATCAACGAGCAGTTCAACGCCCTCTTCCGTGGTGAGGAGGTAGAATTGCCGAAGTATGATTTCCAGAGCGGAAAGAGTAAAAAGAGCGGCAACAAGCTGAAGATGAACGATAACAATGTGCTGGTGGTAGAGGGCATTCATGCATTGAACCCAGAGCTGACGGCCCACATCCCGCAGGAGCAGATATTCAGAGTATATGCTTCGGCGCTGACTACGATTCTTCTGGATAATCACAATTATATCCCGACAACAGACAATCGTTTGCTTCGCCGCATCATCCGCGATTACAAGTATCGAGGTGTCTCTGCCCAGGAAACCATTCATCGCTGGCCTTCGGTAAGGGCGGGTGAGAACAAGTGGATATTCCCGTTCCAGGAGAATGCCGATGCGATGCTCAATACGGCGATGCTTTATGAGCTGGCTGTGATTAAGACGCAGGCAGAGCCGCTGCTGCAGCAGGTTCCGGAGAATTGCGAGGAATATGCTGAGGCTTACCGGTTGCTTAAGTTCCTAAAATACTTCAAGGGTATACCTTATAATAATCTGCCGCCTACTTCGCTTCTGCGAGAGTTCCTGGGTGGAAGCTCGTTCCATTATTAAAGGTTTTATCTTTCGGAGATAAGTTGTCTGTTTGGGTAGAACAGCCAACTGGCAGAAGCCGGACAGCCGACTAGCGCCTTATCCGCTAGTCGGCTGTTTGTCTTTAACAGTCCTCGAAAATGGGTTTATCTGATTTTCTTTTAGGCGCCTGATTCGCTTTTTCGGGCGATAGACGAAAAACTCTTCACTCTTCACCAAATGCTCCGAATCCCTAGTGTTTATGGGCATTCCGAGGGGTGAAGAGTATTCGGGCACTCTTCACCTACTCTTCACCACTCTTCACCCTTCAGTTCTGGCTGATTTGCAATTCTCCTATCTGTCTTTCGCATCTGTTTCCGTTCCTGAAGGTGAAGAGTGGTGAAGAGTGGGTGAAGAGATACAAATAACTCTTCACCCCTCGGAATGCCGATAAACACAGGGGTTTCGGCCCGAAAGGTGAAGAGTGAAGAGTATTTCAGAGTAGAGTTGCTATACTTTATTATAAAGCGTACGAATTTATAAAGCCTGCGGCTTAGAGCTTGCTGCCATAGCACAAGTCGCCGGCGTCGCCGAAGCCTGGCACGATATACTTATGCTCGTTCAACCCCTCATCAATAGAGGCACACCAAATAGTAGTCTTGTCCTCTGGGAAGGTTTTCTTGATGTGCTCAATGCCCTCAGGTGCAGCGAGAACACAGGCAATGTGGATATGTTTAGGATTGCCCTTGGTGAGGAAAGCCTTCATGCCCATCTCCATGCTGATACCTGTGGCAAGCATAGGGTCGGCAATGATGAGCACCTTATCAGTAAGATCAGGTGTAGCGAGGTATTCGATATGTACGCCCACCTCAGTATGCTCCTTGTTGGTATACTCGCGATAAGCACTCACAAAGGCATTGCCAGAGTGGTCGAAAATATTGAGGAAACCTTCGTGGAAAGGAAGTCCGGCACGGAATATAGTACCGATGACAATCTTTTCGGTAGGAAGATTGACCTGGGCCACACCGAGTGGTGTAGTCACCTCAGTCTTTTCGTAATTAAGAGTCTTTGATATTTCAAAGGCTTCATACTCACCGATTCTCATAATGTTGTTGCGGAAGAGCAATCGGTTCTTTTGATAATCGCAGTCACGCATCTCAGCCAGATACCGGTTGATGATGCAATTGTGCTCGCTCAGATTATTTATCTTCATATAGTTGTAGTTTTTCTGCAAAGATATAATAAATCTCGGAAACGGCAAAATGTTTGGGCAATTATTTTCTCTCTGGAGGAATGAAAGAATATGTTTCTATCTTATTTTCATCAAATATCCTCTTATATATAAATAGGTGTAAATCTCTGCTTCAAATTCTGTAAGCAGAGATTTTTTGCAAAGTCAACGTGGCAAATATCAGATAGAATCTTTCTTTTTTAAGTTCTTTAACCTAAAAAGCTTTTAAAAAGAAAGAATAATACCTAAGAATCTTTGCTATAAAACATATTTTTCGTAACTTTGCGGCGGTTTTGGGAGAATGATGATTTCTTCTGTCAACCAAGGTAAAAAAGGTAAAGAGAAATTATTCACAACTTAAATACATTTAAAATAAAATGGCAAAGTTTGATAAGTCAGTTTTAGCAAAGTACGGAATCACAGGTACAACTGAGGTTCTCTACAATCCTTCTTATGAGGTATTGTTCAATGAGGAGACTAAGGAAGGTCTCGAGGGTTTTGAGGTTGGTCAGGAGACTGAGCTCGGTGCAGTTAACGTAATGACTGGTATTTACACTGGTCGTTCTCCTAAAGACAAGTTCATCGTTGACGATGCTACATCTCACGATACTGTATGGTGGGATTCTGAGGAATATCACAACGATAACCACAAGGCTACTCCAGAGGCTTGGAATGCCGTTAAGGAGATCGCTAAGAAGGAGCTTTCTAATAAGAAGTTGTTCGTAGTAGATGGTTTCTGCGGTACACACAAGGATACACGTATGAAGGTACGTTTCATCGTTGAGGTAGCATGGCAGGCACACTTCGTAACAAATATGTTCATCCGTCCTCAGAACGAGGCTGAGTTCGATCAGGAGCCAGACTTCATCGTTTACAATGCTTCTAAGGCAAAGGTTGAGAACTGGAAGGAGTTGGGTCTCCACTCAGAGACAGCCGTTGTATTCAACGTAACTTCTAAGGAGCAGGTTATCATCAACACATGGTATGGTGGTGAGATGAAGAAGGGTATGTTCTCTATGATGAACTACTTCTTGCCATTGAAGGGTATGGCTTCTATGCACTGCTCTGCCAACACTGATATGAACGGTGAGAATACAGCTATCTTCTTCGGTCTTTCTGGTACAGGTAAGACTACATTGTCAACAGACCCTAAGCGTAAGTTGATCGGTGACGATGAGCACGGATGGGACGACGAGGGTGTGTTCAACTTCGAAGGTGGTTGCTACGCTAAGGTTATCAACCTCGACAAGGAGTCTGAGCCAGATATCTACGGCGCTATCACACGTGACGCTCTCCTCGAGAACGTAACTGTAGCTAAGGATGGTAAGATTGACTTCGCAGATAAGACTGTTACCGAGAATACTCGTGTATCTTATCCTATCTACCACATCAAGAACATCCAGCGTCCATACTCTCAGGGTCCAGCTGCTAAGCAGGTTATCTTCCTCTCAGCAGATGCATTCGGTGTATTGCCACCAGTATCTATCTTGAACGCTGAGCAGACTAAGTATTACTTCCTCTCTGGCTTCACAGCTAAGTTG
The DNA here is from genome assembly GCA_934202525.1 of uncultured Prevotella sp. Taxonomy (GTDB): domain Bacteria; phylum Bacteroidota; class Bacteroidia; order Bacteroidales; family Bacteroidaceae; genus Prevotella. Next base: position 16,857 of record CAKPYB010000015.1, on the reverse strand, counting down.
GCTGGTACAGAGCGCGGTATCACCGAGCCTACTCCAACATTCTCTGCTTGCTTCGGTCAGGCATTCTTGGAGTTGCACCCAACTAAGTACGCTGAGGAGTTGGTAAAGAAGATGCAGAAGTCTGGTGCTAAGGCATACTTGGTTAACACAGGTTGGAACGGTACAGGCAAGCGTATCTCTATCCGCGACACACGTGGTATCATCGACGCTATCCTCGACCACTCAATCGACGCAGCTCCTACAAAGACTATCCCATTCTTCAACTTCGTAGTTCCTACACAGTTGGAAGGCGTAGATCCTAAGATCCTCGATCCACGTGATACATACGCTGAGGCTTCTCAGTGGGAGGAGAAGGCTAAGGATTTGGCTGCTCGTTTCATCAAGAACTTCAAGAAGTATGAGACAAACGAGGCTGGTAAGGCTCTCGTTGCTGCTGGTCCACAGCTCTAATTCGACACTTCGAATTTATACTAAATATGGAATCCCGTTTCTTGCAAAAGAAGCGGGATTTCTTCGTTTTTACGCCTCGAAATCACTAAAAAACTTAAAAAATGCGCCTAAAAATGAATAATTTGCATAATAATAAGGAGAAAAGGTCGAGTTTTTAAAGAATTCTCAGTAAATTTGCAGCTAAAAATAAAATAGGATAGAATGAAAAGGAAGTTTTTTGCTTTCATAGCGCTGATTACAGCTACGCTCTCGCTCTCTTCTTGCTTGAGCAGCGATGAAACAACAGTAGAATATACACATGATACAGCCATCACGGCTTTCTCGTTGGGTAGTCTTGACAGATATACCAAAACGAAGGCAGGTAAAGATACCTTGCTCAAGGCTAATGTGACGGGCTCTGACTATAAATTTTACATAGATCAAGCACAACGCTTGATTTATAATGTAGATTCCTTGCCTTGTGGGGTGAGGGATACTGCCATATTGGCTACTATCAGCAGCAAGAATAGCAGCCCTATTCTCCTGATGGATATCAACAAGACTGATTCTGTCGCAGCATACTATTCAAGTTCTGATTCCATCAACTTCTCAAAGCCTCGCTTTATTAGAGTTTACTGCGGTGACTACTCTGCCTATGCCGAGTATAAGGTTACCGTAAACGTACATAAGGAGTTGCCTTATGAGTTTAAGTGGCATGAGCTGGCTCAGAACAACAGTCAGTTGGCAGCATTCTCTGATTTGAAGGCTGTAGCTTGTGGTGATGATATCTATGTATTCGGCAAGACTGCTGAGGGTACTAAGGTGCTGAAGTCAGCCATCAATGATGGCAACGCCTGGTCATCTATTATGATGAGCGTAAGCTTAAGTAGTGACGCTTATCAGAGTGCAGTAGCGCTGGATGGCAAACTCTATATTGCAGATGGCGGCAAGGTTTATGCTTCTGCCGATGCAAAAGCATGGACATTGGTTTCTGAAAATGCAGGTATCAAGCAGCTCATTGGCGCAAGCAGCAAGTATCTCTATGCATATACTGCTGCAGGTATCTCTGTTTCAAAAGATAAGGGTGTCAGCTGGGAGCAGGAGAAACTAGATACAGATGCAGACTATTTGCCAACACAGAATATTTCAATGAATGTGGCTGGCGTACTCTCTGCAAAAAATGTGGAGAACGTGATGCTGATGGGTACTCGCGACAAGGCTTGGAATGATACGGTTGCCACCACATGGTTGCGCACGATTGACTATGATGCAAATGAAGACGGACAGTGGAACTATCTGGAAATCGAAAAAAATAAAAGTGGAAAGATGCCTTGGCTGGATCAGGTAATTACCTGTGCTGCCGATACAGGCTTCGTGGCTTTAGGCAGTAACGGCAAATGGTATAAGAGCCAGGATGCCGGATTGACTTGGAAGCAGGATGCGATGGTTGTTCTGCCTGCTAAGTTTGCTACTGACGGTCGTTTCGCTTTCTGCCGTGACAAGCAACACTATTATTGGATTATCAGAAACGGATACGTATGGAGAGGACGTTTCAATATAGACGGTTGGAAGAACAAGGAAGATTAATCATCCTGCTTGCCTTCTTAACTCTGGGCTGTATGGCGGTTCGTGCACAGGACGATCCGCAATATCGCATGGAGATAGGTGCCGGTGTAGGTGTAATGACCTATGAAGGCGACTTTAACGGAAATGTGCTTAGCGACATGCAGCCTGCCGGTTTCCTGGTGGGAAGATACAATTTCGACCCCTACAAGGATTTGAAATTGAGCGTGGGCTTTGGAAAGATAAAAGGTTCTTCGACAAATGTGGATACTTTCTATCCTGATTATGCAGAGAATCCCTATTCCTTCAATTCTACGCTGGTTGATATGAATCTGGTGTTTGAGTACAACTTCTGGCCTTATGGAACAGGCAGAGACTATCGTGGAGCTCAGCGTCTGGTTCCTTATATACTGGGTGGCTTGGGAGCAACCTATGTAAAAGGTAATGAAAAGAATGTATTTACAGCCAACGTGCCTTTAGGCATCGGCGCAAAATATAAAGTAAACGAAAGGTTGAACTTGGGACTGGCCTGGACTTTCCATTTCTCGCTTAGCGATGAACTGGATGGTGTGAAAGACCCTTACTGGGTAAAGAGCAGTGGCATTTTCAAGAATTCCGACTGCTATTCTACCATAGCCGTTTCGGTGACCTATAGTTTCAGTGCAAAATGTAAAACTTGTAATAAAGAAGAATGATGGACAACTTAGATATGAACAGGATTCCTGAGCACATCGCTATCATTATGGATGGCAATGGTCGCTGGGCAACAGAACGGGGCAAGGAGCGTAGCTACGGCCATCAGGCTGGAGTAGATACCGTGCGTCGAATTACATCGGAGTGTACCAGGTTGGGGGTAAAATATCTCACCCTCTATACTTTCTCTACAGAGAATTGGAACCGTCCGGCCGATGAGGTTGCTGCCTTGATGGGACTGGTACTGACTTCGCTCGAAGATGAAATCTTCATGAAGAATAATGTCCGCTTCCGTGTGATAGGCGATTTGAAACGCCTGCCACAACAGGTACAGGACAAGCTTCAGGAGACCATGGACCATACTGCGAAGAACGATGCTATGACTATGGTTGTGGCATTGAGCTATTCTTCACGTTGGGAAATCCTGAATGCTACAAAGAAAATGGTAAAAGAGGCGCTCGAGTCTGGTTCAACCTATGAGCAGATAGAGGATAAACTGACAGAGGAGAACTTCGAGAAGCATCTTGAGACCAGTTTCATGCCAGATCCTGAACTCCTGATACGTACAGGAGGTGAACTCCGTATCAGCAACTATCTACTTTGGCAGATAGCTTATTCTGAGTTGTACTTCTGTGATACCTTCTGGCCAGACTTCAATGAAGAAGGTCTGCACAAGGCAATAGCAAGTTATCAGAACCGCCAACGTCGATTTGGAAAAACCGAGGCACAGGTGGAAGAGGAGGAGAAATAAGCAAACCTCATACAAGCATAGAAAAATCATATTATATATAATAAGGTATAAATGAATAGATTTAAAAAGATTTTCATCCTGCTGTTCGGCGTAATGGCATGCATGCAGATTCAGGCACAAGATAAAATCGTAAACCCTGACATCTCGTATGCTGGTACACCTCGTACCCTTAAGATTGGTGGTATCAATGTTTCGGGTGTTGAGGGCTACGAAGACTATGTTCTCACAGGTATCTCTGGCCTCAGTGTGGGCGATGAGATTACCGTGCCTGGCGACGAGATTACCAATGCCGTAAAGCGCTACTGGAAACATGGACTCTTCTCGAAGGTGGCTATCGCTGCTGACTCTATCGTAGGTGAGAAACTTTATCTCCATATCTATCTTGCGGTTCGTCCACGTATCTCTAATATCAACTATGTTGGTTTGAAGAAGAGCGAGCGTGAAGATATGGAGCAGAAGTTGGGTATGGTAAAGGGCACTCAGGTAACTCCGAATATGCTCGACCGTGCCAAGATCCTCGCCAAGAAGTATTTCGATGATAAGGGTTTCAAGAACGCTGATATCCAGATTAACCAGCGCGATGATATTGCCAACAAGGGACAGGTAATTCTGGATGTTGTTGTTGACAAGAAAGAAAAAATCAAGGTACATCAGATAACAATCGATGGAAACGAACAGCTTTCTGACCGCAAGATTAAGGGTGGACTCTTCTCGAAGGGTGCTTTTGCCAAGACTCACGAGGCTGGTAAGCTTGCTTCTTTCTTCAAGTCGAAGAAGTTTACTCCTGAGCGTTGGAAGGAAGATAAGCAGAAACTCATCGACAAATATAATGAGTATGGTTTCCGTGATGCTCAGATTCTGGAAGATAGCGTGAGCAACTTCGATGAGAAGCACGTTAATATCTATATCAAGGTAGATGAAGGTAAGAAATACTTTATCCGTAACATCTCCTGGGCTGGTAATACCGTTTACTCTTCAGCTTATCTCGAAGCATTGCTCGGCATGAAGAAGGGCGATGTATATAACCAGAAGATATTGGGTAAGCGCTTGAATGAAGATGATGACGCTGTTTCTAACCTCTACTATAATAATGGTTATGTGTTCTCTCGTATCGAACCGACTGAAATCAATATTGATGGCGATTCTATCGATTTGGAGATGCGCGTAACAGAGGGACCTCAGGCTTATCTGAGCCATGTACGTATCAATGGTAATACCCGTCTTTACGAAAACGTAGTGCGCCGTGAACTTCGTACCAAGCCAGGCGACCTTTTCTCTAAGGATGCTCTGATGCGTTCGGCTCGTGAACTTGCTTCTATGGGACACTTTGATCCTGAGAAGGTTAGCCCGGATGTAAAGCCTAATCCTGAAGATGGTACGGTTGATGTAAACTGGAACCTGGAGCAGAAGAGTAACGACCAGATTGAGTTCTCGCTCGGTTGGGGTCAGACGGGTGTCATCGGACGTGTGGGCTTGAAGCTCAACAACTTCTCTATGGCAAACCTCTTCAACAAGAACAAGGAGCATCGTGGTATCATGCCTATCGGTGATGGTGAGGTGCTGAGTATCGGTGCACAGACCAATGGTACCTACTACCAGAGCTATAACGTAAGCTACTCTACCAACTGGTTTGGAGGCAAGCGTCCTATCCAGTTCAGCGTAGGTGCATACTACAGTAAGAGTACCGACGTGTCAAGCAACTATTACAATAGTGCAGCCATGTACAACTATCAGAGTTACTTATATGGCTATGGTTCTAGTTACTATAACAACTACGAGAATTATTACGATCCAGACAAGTATATCCAGATGGTGGGTGTAAGCCTCGGTTGGGGTAAGCGCCTCCGTTGGCCGGATGATTACTTCACCTTGTCTGTACAGTTGGCTTACCAGCGCTACATGATGAAGAACTGGAGCTATATGTTGATGACCAACGGTAATGCGAACAACTTGAACTTGACCATCGCATTGAACCGAACATCAACCGATAACCAACTCTTCCCACGTCGTGGTTCTGAGGTTGAGGCAAGTGTCAACCTTACTCCACCATGGAGTGCGTTCGACAATAAGGACTATAAGAATCTTGCCAACGATTCTAAGTCGCCAACCTATTCTGCAGAGCAGCAGGAGAAGTACAGATGGATTGAATACCATAAGTGGAAGTTCAAGGCAAAGACTTATACAGCACTCACAGAGGGTCAGAAGTGCTTCGTATTGATGACCCGTGTAGAACTCGGTTTGCTCGGTTCTTATAATAAGTATAAGAAGAGTCCGTTCGAGACCTACTATGTGGGTGGTGATGGTATGAGTGGTTACTCATCATATTATGGTGAGGAAACTATCGGACTCCGCGGTTATGAGAATGGTTCTGTATCTTACAGTCCTACAACCGGTTACTATGCTTATGCATACGACCGTTTCTCATTGGAGCTTCGCTATCCATTCCTCTTAGGTAACACAACCATTTACGGTTTGACCTTCGTAGAGGCTGGTAACGCCTGGTATGAAACCAAGAAGTTCAACCCATTCAGCATGAAACGTAGTGCCGGTGTCGGTGTACGTATCTTCTTGCCTATGGTTGGTCTGATGGGTATTGACTGGGCTTACGGTTTCGATACAGTATGGAATGGTAGCTCATATAAGAAGGGTGGAAGTCAGTTCCACTTTATCTTAGGTCAGGAATTCTAAAAATGGGTTTTATGAAGAAAATAGTATTGATGCTGATGATGGCTGTAGCAGCCATCTCAGCACATGCACAGAAATATGCATTGATAGATATGGAGTACATCTTGAAGAATGTACCCGCTTATGAGCGTGCCAACGAGCAGCTGAATCAGGTAAGCCGCAAATGGCAGGCTGAGGTAGAAGCTCTTAATACAGAGGCAAGCACCATGTATAAGAACTATCAGAACGAGGTAGTGTTCCTTTCTCAGGAGCAGAAGAAGGCTAAGCAGGATGCCATCATGCAGAAAGAGAAGGAGGCTAGCGATTTGAAGAAAAAATATTTTGGTGCAGAAGGCGACCTTTATAAGATGCGTGAGGCATTGATGGGCCCTATTCAGGAAGAGATTTATACAGCCGTAAAAGAGATTTCAGACCTGCGCGGATATTCGCTTGTTCTCGATAGAGCTAGCAACAGCGGCATCATCTTTGGCTCTCCTAAGATAGATATTTGCAACGAAGTGCTCCAAAAATTAGGTTATTCCAAATAATAATTGTATATTTGCAGCCGATAAGTACATGTGCCAATAATTGGCAGCATGAAAACATCATTTAGAAATTAATAATTAAAAAGAATAGAACAATGAAAAAGCTTATTTTAATGTTGATGCTCTGTGCACCAATGACTATGATGGCTCAGAAGTTTGGTAAAGTAAATACTCAGCAGATTATGCAGTCTTTGCCAGATGTAGCTAAGGCTAATGGCGAGATGGAAGCTCTCCAGAAGCAGAAGGAGAATGACTTGAAGTCTATGCAGGATGAGTTCCAGCGTAAGGCTGACGAGTATCAGAAGGGTGCCAGCACAATGAACGCTACAGCAAAGCAGCAGAAGGAAACTGAGTTGCAGACTCTCCAGCAGAAAATTCAGCAGGCTTACCAGGATGGTCAGCAGGAGTTGCAGAAGAAGAGCAGCGAACTCATGCAGCCTATCGTAGCAAAGGTACGTACAGCTATCGAGGCTGTAGGTAAGGCAGGCAACTACACCTTCATCTTCGAGGATGGTGCAGCAGTATATACTGGTACTAACGTAGTAGACGTTACTAAGGAAGTACAGGCTAAGATTAAGTAATCAAGGCAAATAAAATATAGATTGAGGGCAGGCAGAAGTGCTTGCCCTTATTTCTCATTTTCAATAACGAGGTATTTATAAGGTATTCATCATAAACGGTATCACTCATCATGAAAAAGAATCTCTTATTTCTGGCTTTTGCTCTCATCTCTTTGACTGTTTCAGCCCAGCATACAACGCCTGCAGCAAAGGTTCAGCAACAACAGATTGCTGTTTCTGCTCCTTTGCATTTTGGCTACTTTAGTTTTGATAAGGTTTTTCATACTATGCCTGGTTACGCTATAGCCAAGCATAATATGGATGAACTCCGTGAGAAATACGATGCAGAAACGAAACGTGTAGAAACTGAGTTTAATGCTAAGTATGAGGAATTTCTTGATGGACAGCGCACTTATGCCAAGACAATTCTGGAGAAACGTCAGGCTGAATTGCGTGAATTGATGGAGAAAAATATTGCCTTCAAGGCTGAGGCTACCCGCCTTTTGCAGCAAGCAGAGAATGATGCTTATGCTCCGCTCAAAGCAAAAATAAACGAGGAAGCCAAAAAGATTGGCAAGCAGAAGGGGTTTGCCTTTATCATCAATACAGACAATAATGCAGCTCCTTATCTCAACGAAGAGATGGGAGAGGATATTACAGCTTTGCTGGAGGAGACTTTGAAATGATGTTGCCTTCTAATCCCGGACCAATCGGTGTCTTTGATTCAGGTTATGGCGGACTGACCATCCTGCATGGGTTGCGCCAGATGATGCCTCAGTATGATTATATGTACTTGGGTGATAACGCTCGTGCTCCTTATGGCTCGCGTTCGTTTGAGGTGGTTTATAAGTTCACACGCCAGGCTGTGCTTAAACTTTTCTCTATGGGGTGTCATCTCGTTATCCTGGGATGTAATACGGCTTCGGCTAAAGCACTACGTTCTTTGCAGCAGCGCGATATTCCTGAGTTGGATCCCAGCAGAAGAGTTCTGGGTATTATCCGCCCTACTGCCGAAGTAATTGGTACTATTACCAAGAGTAATCACGTGGGACTTCTGGCTACAGAAGGTACTATTAAAAGCCAAAGTTATAATATGGAAATTTCGAAACTTTGGCCAGAGATTCAGGTGAGTGGCGTGGCTTGTCCGCTTTGGGCTGCCATCGTGGAAGCCAATGAAGCAGATAGTCCGGGAGCTGATTATTTCGTAAAGAAACGCATCGACCAGCTGATGCTGAAGGACGCTGATATTGATACCATTATTTTGGGTTGCACGCATTATCCGCTTCTTATGAGCAGCATCGTGAAGAATCTTCCTGATGGCGTAAGAGTGGTTCCGCAAGGACAATATGTAGCAAACAGTCTGAAAGATTATCTGAAGCGCCATCCGCAGATGGAACAGATGATAACCAAAACAGGCTCTTGCCGATATCTCACAACAGAGAGTGAGGATAAATTCAAGGAATCTGCACAGATTTTCCTTCATGAACAGGTGGAGGTTACACATGTAGATCTTGAATAGTTTATAGTTAATAATTAATAGTTAATAGTTATGCAAGAAACAAGACAAAACCGTATATCAAGACTTCTCCAGAAGGAGTTGAGTCTTATCTTCCAGTCACAAACTCGCATGATGCATGGTGTGATGGTAAGTGTTACTAAGGTTAGAGTAAGTCCAGATCTCAGTATCTGTACTGCTTATTTGAGTGTGTTCCCTTCTGAAAAGGGAGAGGAAATTTTGAAGAATATCAATGCAAATGAGAAGACGATCCGTTTCGACTTGGGTAAAAAAGTAAGAAACCAGTTGCGTATCATTCCAGAACTTCGTTTCTTCCTTGATGATAGTCTCGATTATTTGGAGCACATTGATGAACTCTTGAAAAAGTAAAAGAGTAAGGAAGTAAAAAGACAAGGGAGTTAAGACGGCAATTCTTGACTCCCTATACTGTTATATAAATAAGGTAAGATAGAATTATGAATTTCCCATTCTTTATAGCTCGCAGGTATCTTTTCTCAAAGAAGAGTACGCACGTCATCAACGTCATCAGTTCTATTTCTGTAATAGGAGTGGCGGTAGCTACGATGGCTCTGGTCATCGTTCTGAGTGTTTTTAACGGCTTCCATGACCTGGTAGCTTCACTCTTTACGAGTTTTGACCCACAACTCAAGGTTGTGCCTGTTGAGGGAAAGACTGCACCTGCAGATGATCCTATTCTTACTAAGATTCGTCTTTTGCCGCAGGTAGATGTTGCAACAGAAACCGTAGAAGATCAAGCTCTTGCAATCTATAATGATCATCAGGCTATGGTGAAAATCAAGGGTGTAGATGATAATTTTGCAGAACTTTCTCATATTACAGATATTTTATATGGTGATGGCTCCTTCTCCTTGCATGCTGCCAATCTGGAATATGGAACAGTAGGTATCCGTCTTGCCCAGAATTTAGGCATAGGAGCACAATGGGATGGTTTTCTGAAAATCTATGCTCCTAAAAAGGAAGGACAGCTGGATATGACTAACCCAGGTGATGGCTTTGTTGTTGACTCGCTCAACTCTCCTGGCGTACTTTTTGCCGTTAAACAGGCTAAGTATGATAAAAACTACATCATCACTTCTATCTCATTTGCCCGTAATCTCTTTGGACAGCAAGGTATGCTCTCTGATTTGGAGATACGCTTGAAACCGGGCAGCAATCTGGATGCTGTAAAGACTGAGATGCAGCAGATCGCTGGTAATAAATATAAAGTGCTTGACAGATTTGAACAACAGGAAGATACCTTTAAAATTATGTCGATAGAGAAGATGATTGCTTATATTTTCTTGACTTTTATCTTAGTTGTTGCATGTTTCAATATCATCGGGTCGCTTTCCATGCTTATTATTGATAAGAAAAATGATGTAGTGACTCTTCGTAATCTTGGAGCTAATGATAAGCAGATAACCAGAGTATTTCTTTTTGAAGGAAGAATGATAGCCGTGATAGGTGCTGTCATCGGTATCGGATTGGGCTTACTTCTCTGCTTTTTGCAGCAGCAATATGGATTTGTACGTCTGGGAGATTCTGAAGGATCCTTTATCGTTGATGCTTATCCGGTAAGTGTTCATTACTCAGATGTAGCCATTATCTTCGTTACTGTAATTGCTGTAGGTTGGCTTGCTGTATGGTATCCTGTAAGAGCGCTGAGTAAAAGACTTTTGAGTTAGTACAGAACTTTCTTTTATCAAGGAGTTAAGAAGTTAAAGGAGTTAAGACGTATGTCTTATTGGCTTAAAATATATGCCAAAAGACTATTGTCTTAACTCCTTTAACTTCTTAACTCCTTGATTTATTTTTTCCTGATGAGTGTAAGACCATCGCGTAGTGGTAAGATAACAACCTCTACCCTAGGATCTTTTGCTATTAAATCATTGAAAGCCCGAATGCCTTGAGTCTGGTGGTCTCGGTCGTAGGCAGGATCGATGACGTGACCATCCCAAAGAGTATTGTCTGCAAGGATGTAGCCTCCAGGGTTCAGGATGCTCATAACCATTTCATATGTTTCTATATAGGTACGCTTATCGCCATCAACAAAAGCCATATCGAATTTTACGCCTAGTTGGGGCGCTTCTATGTTGGCATCACCGATGCGGAAGTCAATCTTATCGGCAACATTCGAACCTTCTATCCAGGGACGGGTAAAATCTTCCATCTCATCATTGATTTCGAAAGTGTAGAGTTTTCCACCTTCCTGCAATCCCTGGGCAAGGCAGATAGCACTATAGCCACTAAATGTGCCTACTTCCAGAATATTCTTCGGGCGAATCATCTCTACAAGCATCTTGAGAAGTCTGCCCTGAATATGGCCGCTAGCCATACGTCCATGGATAGTATGTATATTGGTGGCGCGGTAAAGACGATACAGATAATCGCCTTCAGGCTCTATATGCTGGCAGATATATTTGTCTATGAGTTCAGTCTCTGTCATAATCTGATGGATTTAGAGTAACGGAAATCTTACTCTTCTGTTTCTTTCTGAGCTAAGATTCCTGAAATGGCAAGTTCGTAAGAAGCCAGACCGAAACCGCAGATTACGCCCAGGCAAGCACAGGAAATATATGAATGATGGCGGAACTCTTCACGTTTATGCACATTAGAGATGTGTACTTCAACGCAAGGGCATTTCAAACTGCGAATACAATCCTGCAAGGCGATGCTGGTATGAGTATAGGCGCCAGCATTGAGTACTACACCATCATAGGAAAAACCTACTTCCTGCAGCTTGTTGATTAACTCGCCTTCAATGTTGCTCTGAAAGTACTCTATCTCAATATCAGGGAATTTCGCTTTCAGCTTAGGTAGATAACTCTCGAAAGAATTGCTACCATAAATACCCGGTTCTCTTACACCAAGAAGGTTCAAGTTTGGACCATTAATAATTTGTATCTTCATATTTACTTGATTTTTAATCGTAATCCATATTTTTTTCGTATCTTTGCGGCAGAGATCTTTTGTACTCTCCTGTCTTATGCAAAGACGATGCAAAGATACAATAAATTAAGGAAACTGACAAAAAAATGAGGAATGAAATTATAAAGAACTATATGAGATACCTCAAGTTGGGGCGTAATTTCTCCAAAAATACGTTGGATGCCTATTACCATGACTTGAATTTTCTCTTAGAGTATGCTGATAAAAACAATTTGGTGCTGACGGAAATGAAATTGGAAGACTTGGAGAATTTTTCTGCAAGTTTGCATGATCGTGGTGTTTCTGCTCGTTCACAAGCTCGGATTTTGAGCGGAATCCGTTCTTTCTACCGGTATCTGGTGCTCGATGATTATATAAAAGACGATCCGACCGAATTACTGGTTTCTCCCCAAATAGGAAAGCATTTGCCGGAGTATTTATCTGTAGAAGAGGTTGACATGCTTGAAGCGGCTATCGATTTGGAAAAATGGGAGGGACAGCGTAATAAGGCGATTATAGAAACCCTGTTCTCCTGTGGCCTTCGCGTTTCGGAACTTGTGAATCTAAAGAAAAGCGATGTGTTTGAAGAAGAAAAGTTTATTAGGGTCATAGGTAAAGGTAACAAGGAACGCATCGTTCCTATTTCTGGTAAGGCTCTGAAAGAAATCAATCTTTGGTATATAGACCGGAATCTGATGACAATCAAACCAGGTGAGGAAGACTATGTCTTCTTGAATCGTAGAGGTGCTCATCTCACACGCAATATGATACTTATCATGATAAAAAATGCGGCTTATGATGCAGGAATCAAGAAAACCATTTCTCCTCATACTTTACGCCATAGTTTTGCTACAGCCTTGTTGAAAGGTGGAGCCGATCTGAGGGTAATTCAGGCCTTGCTGGGGCATGAAGATATTGGAACCACAGAGATTTATACTCATCTTGAAACTTCAGATTTGCGCAGAGCTATCTTGGAACATCATCCTCGAAATATCAAATATAGTGAAGAAAACCAAGTGCTTGATTCTGATAAAACAGACAAAAGATGCCCGAATAACAGATAAAGCACAAGGAATTGACGTTTTTTATATAGGAATATGACAAAATCTGAAAAAATATGAGTAACTTTGCAGCCGCAAAATAATGAATATCAATAATTAATAGAAATAAAGTAAGAAAATATGGCATATTTGTTTTCATCAGAATCAGTTTCTGAAGGACATCCAGATAAAGTGGCTGATCAGATTTCAGATGCATTGCTTGACCAGTTTTTGGCTTACGATGACCACGCTCATTGCGCCATCGAAACCTTTTGTACTACTGGTCAGGTAGTAATCATGGGTGAGGTTCGCTCTAACGTTTATGTTGATTTGCAGACCATTGCCCGCAAGACTATCAAGAAAATCGGTTATACCAAGAGCGAATATCAGTTTGACGGCGACTCTTGTGGTGTGCTTACTGCTATCCATGAACAGAGCGATGATATTAACCGCGGTGTAAGTCGTGAGGAGGATGAGAATCAGGGTGCAGGCGACCAGGGTATGATGTTCGGTTATGCTACAACGGAAACCGAAAATTATATGCCGGTATCACTCGACTTGGCTCAGCTCATCATGCGTGTACTTGCAGATATCCGCAAGGAGGGCAAGGTGATGACTTATCTCCGTCCGGACTCTAAGAGCCAGGTAACTATCGAATACTCAGACGATAATATCCCACAGCGCATCGATACCATCGTAGTTTCTACCCAGCATGATGATTTTATCAAGAAGGCAAATGGTGAGGACGATGATGATGCTATGCTGGCAAAGATTCGTGAGGATGTAATCAATATCCTGATTCCAAGAGTAAAGACTCACCTGAGTGATAAGGTGTTGGCTCTCTTCAATGCTGACATCAAGTACTTCGTAAACCCTACAGGTAAGTTCGTGATTGGTGGCCCTCATGGAGATACAGGTCTTACCGGTCGTAAGATCATTGTAGATACTTATGGAGGTAAGGGTGCTCATGGTGGTGGTGCCTTCTCAGGAAAGGATAGCAGTAAGGTTGACCGTTCGGCTGCTTATGCTGCCCGTTATATTGCAAAGAATATGGTTGCTGCCGGCGTTGCAGATGAAATGTTGGTTCAGGTAAGTTATGCTATCGGCGTGGCAGAACCGGTTAGTATCTATGTAAATACTTACGGCAGAAGCCATGTGAATATGACTGACGGCGAGATTGCAAAGAAAATTGCAGAAATGTTTGATCTTCGTCCTAAAGCAATCGAGCGCCAGTTGAAGTTGCGCCAGCCAATGTTCCAGGAAACTGCGGCATATGGACACATGGGACGTAAGAATGAGATAGTAGAGAAAACCTTCACCAGCCGATATCATGAGGCTAAAACTGTGAAGGTAGAACTCTTTACATGGGAAAAATTAGATAAGGTAGACGAAATCAAGAAAGTTTTCGGACTTTAAGGAATGGTGCAACAGGCAGATTCGATACAGACAGATGCCGCACTTGAGGCTGAATCGCAACAGCAAGTGCTCAGGCAACATAGCAGCCAGCTCACACCCAAAGAGGTGTTGAGCTGGCTGCCTAAGAATGCAACGCCAGCTCAGCAGGACTCCATGATTAGGGCACATATCAAGCCCAGTGAGATTCATTGGAGCAAGATGCCGGATACATTACACTTGCCAGGACATAAGGCAGGTAAGAGTTTTAGGGATGTAAGTTTGCCACAATATTATCGTGAGTCATTCTTTTCAAAAGATTCTCTGTTTCATCCGGAATTAAAGGGTGGACGCTTAGGGGTGGCAGGTGATCCTGTTCCCTATACGGTAGCTGGTGATAGCTTTATTACTTCATTGCTGTTGGTCTGTTTTCTCTTGGCTTGTATAGCATTCTCTAAATCTAAGCATTTTGTTATACGCCAGGCAAAAACCTTCTTCCGTACTCCACGCATCGGTACAACAGAGGTGACGGAGACCAGTTCTGAAGTAAGATACCAGTTCTTCTTCGTGTTGCAGACCTGTCTTTTGCTGGCAATCGGGTATTTCATTTATTCGAAAGCATCTATCAGCGATACGTTTATCGTAGACCAATATCAGGTAATCAGTATATATGCTGGTTGTATGGGGGGCTATTTCTTGTTGAAGGCGTTCCTCTATGTGATTTCTGGTTGGGTATTCTTTGAAAAGAAAAAAAATGTACAATGGCTCAAGGCATACTTGTTCCTTATATCATGTCAAGGAGTGGCCTTGTTCCCAATGGTGATGCTTTTGTCGTATTTCGATTTCCCATTGCAAATTGCAGTGATATACACGTTGACTATCCTTGGATTAGTTAAATTGTTGGCTTTTTTGAAGGCTTACATTATCTTTTTTAGAAGAAATGGCGTGTTTCTGCAAATATTTTTGTACTTTTGTGCCCTTGAAGTGATACCCTTGTTCGCTCTTTGGGGTGGACTTGTGTTAATCAGTCATTATTTGAAAATAAACTTTTAAGACAAAATGATAAAGAAAATTTTAGTTTCTCAGCCAAAACCTGCAAGTGAGAAGTCTCCTTACTTCGATATCCAGGCTCAATATGGAGTAGAATGCGTGTTCCGTCCATTCTTTAAGGTAGAGGGGCTCTCTTCTAAAGAATTCCGTCAGCAGAAAATAAATTTGCTTGACTATACTGCTGTCGTATTTACATCTCGTCATGCAGTAGACAACTACTTTAAATTAGCTAAGGAGATGCGTATCACAATTCCTGAAGATATGAAATATTTCTGTGTGATAGAAACTATCGCTCTCTACATCCAAAAGTATGTTCAGTATCGCAAGCGTAAGGTGTTCTTTGGTGATACAGGTAAAATTGATGGGTTGATGGGACAGATGGCTCGCCATAAAACCGAGAAATATCTGGTACCATTAAGCAGTGTTCATAATGATGATATTGCCAACTTGCTTGATGAGAAAAAACTCAATCATACAGAATGTGTAATGTATCGTACAGTAAGCAATGATTTCTCAGAAGAGGAAATCAAGAACTTCGACTATGATATGATGCTTTTCTTTAGCCCAACAGGTGTGAAGGCTTTGAAAAAGAACTTCCCTAACTTTGAACAGGGAAATATTGCTGTTGGCGCTTTTGGACCTGCTACAGCCAAGACTGTAACAGATGAAGGCTTGCGTCTTGATTTGGAGGCTCCTAATAAAGCTTTTCCATCTATGACTGGTGCCTTGGCTGATTATCTGAAACGTCACAATAAATAGGAAATATTTAATAAAATAGATATGTCACCAGACAGAAATAAAACATTCGGAAAGAAAGAGCATCTATGTAAACTGACACTTATAGAGCAGCTCTTTGGAGGTGGTGCTAAAGCAATGACGGCATGGCCTATGAGAATGGTGTTTCTTCTTGTTGACAAGAAAGATGAGCAAGCCCCTTCTGTTCAAGTTCTCGTCAGTGTATCAAAGCGTTATTTTAAGCGCGCTGTAAAACGCAATAGGGTAAAGCGACAGATACGCGAAGCTTTTCGTTATCAAAAACAAGAGCTGGAGACTTGTATGCAGAATTATGTTGGAAAACAGTTGCTTGTGGCTTTTGTTTGGCAAACAGAACAATTGCAGCCTTCAAAGCTGGTTTCAACCAAAATGACTAAACTTTTGGATAGATTGGTTGATAACATCAAGGAGATGCAATCTGAAACAGTCATGAAAGAGAGCAGTTTATGATGAAGATTCTCTTTATGATAGCACATGGCATGAGAAAGGTGTTGGTATGGATTCTTATACTGCCGATATTGTTTTATCAGAAGTGTATTACTCCTTATACGCCACCTTCCTGTCGCTTTCAGCCCACTTGCTCAGAGTATGCGAGACAAGCCATCCTGAAGCATGGTCCCTTTAAGGGACTGGCTTTGGCTGTTTGGCGCATCTTAAGATGCAATCCTTGGGGTGGTTCGGGTTATGATCCCGTACCGTAAGTTTCCGACTGTATTGTTGGGCCCCTTATACATATTATATAATATAATAAAAAATCATATTCTATGGCAAAAAATTTTGTTGAAGAATTGAAATGGCGTGGTATGTTGGCGCAGATAATGCCAGGTACTGAGGAATATCTCAACACCCACATGGTGTCTGCCTATCTCGGAACTGACCCTACTGCAGACTCTCTGCACATCGGTCACCTTTGTGGTATCATGATGTTGCGCCACTTGCAGCGTTGTGGCCA
>CAKPYB010000014.1 GCA_934202525.1 uncultured Prevotella sp. | reverse complement strand
GAATGGAAACCTGCATATCGTCAACTCACTCTTAGCCAACAACGATGTGACCTATGGCAAATATACGGGCACAAAAAATTCGCAAGGTGGTGCCATCTATATCCGCAGGGCTAATGATGCCAGCACCATGACTGCAGACTATCAAGATGCCTACATCGTGAACAGCCTCATCGTGAACAACAAGGCAAAGCAAGATGGAGCCATCCATGTGGAGAACGAGGTGACAAGCGGCACGATTACACCTATATTATATAATACCGCCATTTGGGGTAATGAATCTACAGATAATAGTGTGCTTCTCAGGAGAGAGCACATGCGCAACTGCGCCTGGGATGAATTACCTGCTTCTACAGTTTCTCCAGCAACGGATGGCAATATCAAGTTGAACAAGGAGAATATTGCATCGGCTGGACCACGTTTCACAGAGCCTACAACCACAAAGGGTTACGAAGGCTATAAACCGGATGCCAAATGGAATCCTCAGGCTATCTCTGTGCTTACAGATGCAGGTGACGGAAAGAAGGATGCAAACGATGCAAACGAGACTGGTAAATATCAGAAATGGTGGACTATGCACAATAATCGCCTTAAGGAATATGGTTATCCATCTGAGTACATCCGTCCTGCCAGCGGTACGGGGTACAACAGATACGTAGGTCCGAAAGACGAGAATGGTAATGTAGCAGAAAAGCCTATCGACATTGGTATGTATGAATTCCAGTATGTATTCAAGTTTACAGACTTCGAAAAGGTTTATATCGGAACGGAAGAGAAAGGAAATGGCGATGGTAGCAGTTGGGATAACCAAAGCACCGACCTTCGCGGTGCCATCATTGCCATGGCTAACCCTTCAGGTAGCACCACAACAGGTTCTACAACCAACAGCAAGAGAAAGGTGTTTGTACGTGGAGGTACCTATTATTCGCCAACCTACTCTTATTCGCCAAACAACTCTAGCGGCGATGCCTTTTCTCTCATTGTAAACAATGCCGAGAAGGCTAAGTATATAACATCAATTGAACTTGTGGGTGGTTGTACCGGCTCGAAAAATGCTGACGATACAGAGGTGCAAGACTTCAGCAAGCCTTCGGTACTCATTGAGAACCCTGCCAAGGCGGGCGAAACCAAGAACCTGCTCAATATCGTAACGAATGGTAAGCCGGTAACGATTTCCGGTTTCACATTCCAGAACCTGAGCGGTGTGGGAGTAAATGCGATGGTTAATAAAGATCAAGCCGGAACGGGAGAAGGAATGAAGCTCCATCATTGTGCCTTTAGAAAGAATAACGGAACCGGAATGGTGGTAAACAACCGAAAAGAATGTGGCATAAACATGTGGAATGTACTGTTTGCAGATGGAAACGGAAATGGTCTTACTATGTACGGTTCCCAAAAAGTAGACATAACAAACGCCACGTTTGTCTGCAATAAAGACACAGCTGTTTCTGGAACCCAAAGTGTCTATAATTCTGTCGCATGGAAGAATGGTTCTCAATATCTGAATACAGACAACAAAAATGTCGTGATAGATAATTCTGTCGAGAATGGTGATGTGCTAAATGGTCCGAACTTCGTTGATCCAAATAACGGCGACTATAGAATTCGACCAAGTTTCAAGTTACTCGACCAAGGAAGCAACGAGAAATATCAGCAAAATGTAGGCTTAGCAAAAATATATAAAGATAAAAGCAATACTGAATATGACTATGCTAAGATGTTTGCCTCAGAAAAGGACTTAGGTAATACTGCCCGACTGATTGGCGACAACATAGATATCGGTGCATACGAGTGCGACACGAAGATGATTCAGATTATCTATGTAAAAGAAGGTTCTGCTGTTGCAGGAACAGGTGAAAGCTGGGATAGTCCAACCAACGACCTGCAAGGTGCCATCAACCTGGCTGAGCTTTATGCCAAAAAGAATGAAGGTAAATATGGCTACGTCTTCGTAGATAGGAATCTGAAGACTGATAACGTGAGCATCAGCATGCCAGGCGTCAAGATGTTCGGTTCGATGCGCGAAGAAAAAAGTTCTAAAACAGAACCAGAAGCTATCGTAAAGGATCTCCTTACTCAGAGAAAAGGAATCATCGAGTCTTCCAGTCAATCTACCATCAATGGGCTGACACTCAACAGCGGAACTACAGATACCAGAATGTGTCTTGTTGATGGTTTCAAGGTTTCGGACGACGTCAGCCTCCAGGGCAACAGCATGCTCTCTACCTCTATACTTGATGCAAATGCAAAGGTAACAGGCGATGCAAGTGGTTTGCTCTATAACAGTCTGGCTTTAGGAACCGTGGAGAATGTGAAGACCGTCAATGTAACTGCTTCCGGCGAATTACCATCAACAGATGGTAGTGCTGCCAACAGAGCATCTGTAAACACCTATAATAAATATGTGAAAGATGACTATTGGAAGTACCAGCTTGACGAGACAGACAAAGCCAACATCAACCAACACGATGCCAATGTAGTCGAAAATCCTACAAAGGCTTGCATCAACAAGGTAATGCACAGCCATGATCTTGCCGGCAACCAACGCATCAGAGACAAGGTAGATAACGGATGTTTCGAGACTTGGTATCTGACAGAAAATACCGTTGCAAACAAGGACGATTATCCTCACGGTAAATCTGTGGTCTATGTCATGGCAGTAGACAAGGAGCTGAAACTCGACAATGGCTTCTATACAGAGACGAATCCGTTCAGCCCAGGCTTCCTGCTCTTGAAGCACCACGCTGGTTTAAGAGGCAACAACAGTTATGTAAACCTCACCAACTTTGCTGTGGAAAGAAACCTGAAGGCAGGAACCAACTTCTTCTCCATGCCATTCAAGGCTACCAATATGGAGGTGGAAGGTACAAACAATCCTGCTGACGGTAGTGTAATCGCCTACTACTATAATGCAGCTACTCGTGCCAAGTACGACTATAAGTTCGAACCTAGCAAAGAGAGTAAAGCATGGGTAAAGGGCGTAGACAACCAGCGAAACTTTACCGCAGGTTTCAGAATGGATGCCACAAAAGCCAAGACTGTCCGTTTCTATGGAAACAGTTACACGGAGAACGGTAGTCAGTTTGGGCAGATTACTCTGGTACAGAACAACAACCAGCAGCCATGGTCGAGCAGCAATGGCGGCGGCACGAAGTTCACCCACAAGGAGAACATGGGGTGGAATCTCTTCGGTTCGCCTTATCTCTGCGCCATGAACTATAGCGACATGGAATATGGCAGAGTCATCTACCAATGCGAAGAAAACGGTAGCTACAAGGCTATCAACACCTATGATTCTAACACGGGTAATTCAACGGATGGCTACATCCCGGCAATGGATGCCGTGTTTACGCAGACTGCCACTCTGGACAATTCTGAAAGCGTGATAGTAAACCATTCGGAAGCAAAGGCGACAACCGCCTATCAAGCAACCCGAGCCCTCGACATCGCCATCACCCAGAGCAGCAGAACAAGCAGAGCCGGCAACGGCACTCCTGTAGATGACCAACTCCAGTTGAACGCAGTTCCGGCACAGGAAGCGAAATCAGACTTCGACATGGGAAGCGACGGCGTGAAATGGATGGCTAGCCAGAATGCTCAAATCTATGCTACCCGCAACGGCGGACGCTACTCGCTCCTCTCTGCAATCAGCATCGAAGCAGAACAGGACATCGGAGTCAGTCTGCCTGAAACTGGTGAATACAGCATCTCTATCCCTGAGGATTGCGATGCCAGCGAATATGAAACCGTATGGCTGAAGGACAAGGAAACCGGTAAGGCGGTAGACCTGAAGGAAGGCAGTTATCTGTTCAATGCCACCCAGACTGGCGAGATGAATAACCGCTTCAATATCAGTTTCAACCGCAAGGAGACTGACATGAATTCAGACATCACCATCATTCCTAGCGGCAACTATCATATCCTGATAAAGGGACTGAAACAGAACGACATCATCAGAATATACGGAACCTCAGGTGTCCTGGCGCTTCAGAAACAGGCGAAATCTGATACAGAACAGCTTCGCTCACCAGTAAATGGAACTGTAGCCGTAGAGGTAACGCGAGGCGGAAAACAGATAGCCGTAAAGAAGATTGCCCTTAAATAAAAGGATGAATGCCGTAAAATAACGGAATAAATGTTAATAAAGCGCAGAGATAATCGCTCGTTTCAATAATTGGCATTATCTTTGCGCTTATTATATTATTCAATAGACCATAAATAACAAAAGAAAATAGAATTATGACAGAAAAGGAAATGTACAATCTGATAAATAGTCAGAACAACCAGCAAAGCAATGGCTTTGCTGTTAATGAGAAAGAGCGAGGTATAAGCGATGTTTTCTCTGCTTTGATGCGCAAAGTGTATACATGGATGACCTTAGCTCTCCTGATTACGGGCGTTACTGCCTATGGTGTAGCTAGCAGTCCTACCCTGCTGATGACCTTGATGACAAGCCGCGGCTTGCTCTTCGGTCTGATCATCGCAGAGCTCGCCCTGGTATTCATCATTACCGGTGCCCTACAGAGACTCTCCCTGACTACGGCTACCCTACTCTTCATCGTCTACTCGGTTTTGAATGGTGCCATGCTTTCATCCGTATTCGTAGTATATACGATGACCAGTATTGCCAAGGTATTTTTTATTACAGCCGGCACATTCGGAGCAATGGCTTTCTATGGCTATACAACTAAGAAGGATTTGACTTCCTTAGGAAAAATACTCTTCATGGCTCTGATCGGTCTGATTATCGCTACCGTAGTGAACATGTTCTTGAAGAGTTCAGGATTTGATTACATCTTGAGTTATGCAGGTGTAGCCATCTTCGTTGGCTTGACCGCTTGGGACAGTCAGAAGATTAAGCAGATGCTCCAGACACAATACGACATGAGCGAGGGCGCACAGAAGTTGGCACTCATCGGAGCCCTGACACTGTATCTCGATTTTATCAATCTCTTCCTCTACTTGCTCCGCATTTTCGGAGGCAGCAACAAGGAATAACGTAAACTAGAACTAGGGACAGAGAATTAAGAAATAAGAACAAGGAATAACATACATAACGAGAAAGGTTGGCTTGCCCTCAACGGGTTAGCCAACCTTTATTTTTTTTATTCCTAGAAAAAGTAAATGCTAGAGTTATATTCTCTTCAAAAAGTTCTACGATGCAAAGATAGGAAAAAAATCGAAAACCATGGTTTCAAAACAGCAAAAATAAGTTTCAAATGGACAAAAAGTGTCTTTTGACATTTTTCAGTGTTCCACTGATTTTTCCGAACTACCTATACATCAGGAGCTTACGCATTTACTCTATATTTATTAGGAGAACAGCCAAAAGAGGCAAAAAATACTCTTCTGAACGTAGAAATAGAATTAAACCCCGATTTTATGGCGATTTCCGGCAAAGGAAAGTTCGTTGACTTCAATAAATTCTCAGCATACTGTATACGATAAGTATTCACATAATCATAAAACGTCTGTCCATTCTGCCGGTTGAAATAGCGACTCAGATAAGTACGGTTCGTGCCCACCGCCAGCGCCACATCAGATAATTTCAGTTTCGGATTAAGATAGATTTTATCTTCCTCGAACAATCGCTGCACCTCAGCAGCCATCCCCGAAACATCTACTTCGTTCTGCTCTAACGGTACAATTTCTATATCGCTCAACTCTTCTATCACCGACTCATGCCTATATACAAAATAATCTATCAGCATCCAGAGCATCAGAGAACTTACCATATAGATATTGTCGTAATCCACATTAATAACGAAACAGCTCAGCGTCCATAAGAACAGGAGCAGGAAGAAGGTATTGAGAATGGCAAGAAGCCAATTCAGATTAATATTTTCCTGATAAGAAAACCGCTCTTTCAGCTGACGGTGATACCGCCGGATTAAAAAGATAAGCAATATAAAGGTAGAGCATCCATAAATGGCTCCCCAGACAGAAAGCACGTAAAACCAGATGATATTATGGGTAAAAATATAGAACACTGGGAACAAGAGGAAAGGCAATTCCAGCATCAAAGCCTTCAACCATCCGAACCAGCCCGGCTTCACCAGTTCCATCAACACAAAGCTGTAGAACGGTATAATCATCATATCCAACGAAGACGTAAGATACCACGCATGCTCGTTGTCAAACCCATAAACCTGAAAGAAAACCATATCCTTTACCAACTGCAGGTCGACCACAATCATGAGCCACATAATCATCCGAAAGAGCATCTCCTTTCCTTTTCTCCAAAACAGGAATGCCATCATGGAGAAGAACATCATGCTCATACCATAAATAAAACTCGTTACCGAATCCATGCCTACGATCTAAATAAATAAACAAGAAGGCACACCTATGGAGAGATGTTCTAACTTTTCCAAAGGTGTGCCATGATATAAATTAATGCCTTATATATATAATAAGGTGTAGTATTAAATGAAATAACCTAATTAGTCGATTTCCTCATCGGCCTCGTAACCACCCATCTCACGGATAGCATTCTTCAGCATCGTATACTGCTGGTAGAGATGGTTTACTGCCTCTTCACCCTTAGTATAATCGTGCATAGGTGCCTTGAGGAAGAAACTCAAGAAACGCTGGATGCCAAAACGGCCTGCACGAGCAGCAAGGTCGCTCAACAATGTAAGGTCGAGCAGCAATGGAGCAGCAAGGATAGAGTCACGGCAGAGGAAGTTGATCTTAATCTGCATTGGGTAACCCATCCAGCCAAAGATATCGATATTATCCCAACCCTCCTTGTTATCGTTGCGAGGTGGATAATAGTTGATACGTACCTTGTGATAGTACTGGGTATCCTCATCGTTACCATGACCATAGAGATCAGGCTGGACATCAGGCTTCAGAATTGTCTCAAGAGTAGAGAGTTTACTTACCTCCTTCGTATGGAAGTTTGCTGGCTCATCGAGAACGAGACCATCACGATTGCCGAGAATATTGGTAGAGAACCAGCCATTCAAACCGAGGCAACGGGTACCGATGATAGGAGCAAAACCACTCTTTACAAGTGTCTGACCTGTCTTGAAGTCCTTACCGGCGATAGGCATCTTGGTTTTCTCAGCGAGTTCCCACATAGCAGGAATATCTACAGTTGTATTAGGAGCACCCATGATGAAAGGAGCACCTTCGGTCAAAGCTGCATAGGCGTAGCACATGGATGGAGCAATATGCTGACGGTCGTCAGCCTTCATTGCAGCCTCAAGTGCTGCCAATGTACCATGGATCTCCATATCTACAGGAACGTAGATTTCGGTAGATGCTGCCCAGATAACAACGATACGGGCACAACCGTTCTTCTCCTTAAAGTCGCGAATATCCTGACGAAGAGCCTCTACCATCTCCCAGCGGGTCTTGCAATCCTTCACATTGTCGCCATCAAGACGCTTTGCATAGTTCTTGTCGAAAGCAGCCTTCATTGGTACTACCTTCTCCAATTCCTCGCGTACAGGATTGATATCTTTCTCCTTCAATACCTCAGCATACATAGCTGCCTGATAAGCATTCTGTGGATAAACATCCCATGTACCGAATACGATATCATTAAGGTCAGCAAGTGGAACGATGTCCTTGTAATGCAAATATTTCTTGTCTGCACCCTTGCCCACACGAATCTTGTCGTACTGAGTCATTGAACCTACTGGCTTCGCAAGTCCCTTACGAGTCATGAAAACACCGGTCATAAAGGTAGTAGCAACTGCGCCACAACCTACAACCAAGATACCCAACTTTCCATCAGCTGGTTTTACATTGTTTTTTTCCATCTTCTAAAGGTTTATTTTATATTAAGTTGATTATAATCTAAGAATTGTGTCTGCAAAGATAACAAAAACTTATTGAACCGATGCGGTTTCCGTAGATTTTTTTCAATAATTTACAATAATTAGCTTAAAATGGATAAAAAGGCTATTCTGCATCAAAAGCCAAGTGTAGAATATTTGTATGAAAGAAGATAATATATGCATATTTATTCCACGTTTATGCATAACGAAAGACAAAATAATGTTATTTTATGCATTTTTCTTTCATTTTATTTGGTTATTTGCAAAATATATTGTAATTTTGCAGCCGTTAAACGAATAAAAATACAGCATATGAAGGCAAAGAATAGCAGATTGGAAACTTTGAAGATGCTCATATCAAGTCAGGAGTTGAGTTCGCAAGACCAACTTTTGGAGGCTCTTCACAAAGAAGGCTTTAAGATTACGCAAGCTACATTGAGCCGTGACTTAAAACTGCTCAAAGTAGCAAAAGCAGCATCTTCGAGTGGAAAATATGCGTATGTTCTGCCCAATGATACATTATATAAGAGAGTATCAAACCATATTCCAGTGAGCAAGATGATGGTGAATACCGGATTCCAGTCTATCAACTTCTCTGGAAACATGGTCGTGATCAAGACCCGTCCGGGATATGCAAGCAGCATTGCCTATAACATAGACAATAGTGACATTCCTCAAATTCTGGGAACCATCGCAGGCGATGACACCATCTTCCTGGTTAAAAAGAAAGGGACAACAGAAGAGGAAATCATCAATGCACTGGCAGAGGTTATTCCTGACATACACCATAAATATGTATAAGGTGCATTTTTATGCAAAACATACACCTTATTATATAAAGAAAGAATATTAAAACAAAAACATTTTAAGATAGAAGAGAAAAAATGGAAGAAGCAGAAGTTAAAGTAATGGTGGCTGACGAAAGTCACATCAAGTACATCGACACCATTCTGACTACAATCGCAGAAGCTGCAAAGAAACGTGGTTCTGGTATCGCTAAGCGTTCACCAGAGTATGTTGCCACCAAGATGCGCGAAGCCAAGGCGGTCATCGCTCTCCAGGGCGATAAGTTCGCTGGTTTCAGCTACATCGAGACATGGGGCAACAAGCACTATGTTACCACATCAGGTTTGATCGTTCACCCAGACTTCCGTGGTATGGGACTGGCAAAGCGTATCAAGAACCTTACCTTTACGCTCGCCCGACAGCGATGGCCTCATGCCAAGATTTTCTCTTTGACATCCGGTTCGGCTGTGATGAAGATGAACACCCAGCTGGGTTATCTTCCTGTTACCTTCGCCGACCTGACCGATGATGAGTCATTCTGGCGTGGTTGCGAGGGTTGCATCAACGTGGATGTCCTCCATCGTACCAACCGCAAATACTGCATCTGCACCGCCATGCTCTTCGACCCAGAGGAGCATCTGCCTATCAAGCTTCCTCAGGAGGTGATTGAGAGAATCCGTAAGATTGACGGTCCATCTGCAGAAATTTAAATCCTTATATATAATAAGGTGTTGGCAAGAATGCCTTCTAAACATTATTCACCACATATTAAACATAAAATAAAATGGCAAATAAAAAAGTAGTAGTCGCTTTCAGCGGCGGTCTCGATACATCATACACAGTAATGAAGTTGACCCAGGATGGCTGGGATGTTTATGCAGCATGCGCTAACACAGGTGGTTTCTCTGCCGAGCAGTTGAAGACCAACGAGGAAAATGCATATAAGTTGGGTGCCAAGGCATACGTCACTCTCGACGTTACCCACGAGTATTACGAGAAATCATTGAAATACATGATTTTCGGTAATGTACTCCGCAACAACTGCTACCCTATCTCAGTATCTTCTGAGCGTATCTTCCAGGCTATCGCCATCGCACGTTACGCCAAGGAGATTGGTGCTGATGCCATCGCTCACGGAAGTACAGGTGCCGGCAACGACCAGATTCGTTTCGACATGACCTTCCTGGTTATGGCTCCTGGTGTAGAGATCATCACATTGACCCGCGACAAGGCACTTTCTCGTAAGGAGGAGGTTGACTACCTGAACGAGCACGGCTTCTATGCAGACTTCACCAAGTTGAAGTATTCTTATAATGTAGGTATCTGGGGAACCAGTATCTGCGGTGGTGAGATTCTCGACCCAACCCAGGGTCTTCCAGAGGAGGCTTACCTGAAGCACGTTACTGCGAAGGAAGAAGAGGCTGAGCTGAAGATTACCTTCGAGAAGGGTGAGATTGTAGCTGTCAACGGCGAGAAGTTTGATGATAAGATTGCAGCCATCCAGAAGATTGAGGAGATTGGCGCTTCTTACGCCATCGGTCGCGACTGCAACGTGGGTGATACAATCATCGGCATCAAGGGTCGTGTAGCTTTCGAGGCTGCAGCTCCTAAGCTCATCATCGAGGCTCACCGCCTGTTGGAGAAGAGCACATTGAGCAAGTGGCAGCAGTATTGGAAGGACCAGGTAGGCAACTGGTACGGAATGTTCCTCCACGAGAGTCAGTACCTGGAGCCAGTGATGCCGGATATCGAGGCTATGCTGACATCTTCTCAGCGTAACGTAAACGGTACAGCCATCTTGAAGCTCCGTCCATACAGTTTCCAGACTGTAGGTATCGATTCACCAGACGATTTGACCAAGTCTAAGCTCGGTGAGTATGGTGAGATGCAGCACGGTTGGACAGCCGAGGATGCGAAGGGCTTCATCAAGGTAAGCTCTACTCCACTCCGTGTTTATTATGGTATGCACCCAGACGAACAAAGATAAGTTAAGTGAAGAACGAAGAGTGAAGAGTGAAGAATTCAAATGCTTTTGTGATGGGATTTAAAAATATTAACGAATATAATAGGGAGAATTCTCCTTTACATACGAAGAGTTATCTCTTTGCAGTGAGAATTGTAAAAATGGTTAAACATATCAATTCTTGCAAAAAGGAGTTTACCATTACAAATCAAATTCTTCGCTCAGGAACTGCCATAGGAGCTTTAGTTAGAGAAGCTGAGTTTGCTCAAAGTCCACAAGACTTTGCCAACAAACTTTCCATAGCTCTAAAAGAAGGAAACGAAACTTACTATTGGCTGAACCTTCTTCATGACACAGACTACATTGACCAAAATGCATTCGAAAGTATGCTCAATGACTGTAATGAATTGATTGCACTCCTCGTTTCATCCATAAAGACGACAAAACAAAGAAACAACAAATAACCAGAAGGACAAGAGAATTCTTCACTCTTCGTTCTTCACTCTTCACTTAAATTATGGTAAAAGTAGGTATTTTAGGAGCAGCTGGTTATACAGGAGGTGAGTTGATTCGCCTCCTTATCAACCATCCTGAGGCAGAGATTGTATTCGCCAACAGCGAGAGTAACGCCGGCAACCTGGTGGCTGAGGTTCACGAGGGATTGTATGGCGAGACTGATTTGAAGTTTACCGCCGAGATGCCTTTCGACCAGGTGGATGTCATCTTCTTCTGCTTCGGTCACGGCAAGAGCGAGGCGTTCCTGAAGGAGCACAATGTTCCGGAGAACGTGAAGATTATCGACCTGGCACAGGACTTCCGTCTTGCCCCAGAGACTGTGGTTGCTACCCAGCAGCCAACCCCAGCCGCTCACGATTTTGTATATGGTCTTCCAGAAATAAATGAATCAAAAATAGCCGTAGCTCAGCACGTGGCAAACCCAGGTTGTTTTGCAACTTGCATTCAACTTGGTTTGTTGCCTGCTGCTAAGATGGGCCTCATCAACAGCGATGTATCTGTTAATGCCATTACCGGTAGTACAGGTGCTGGTCAGAAGCCAGGAGCCACTACCCATTTCTCCTGGCGCAACAACAACATGAGCATCTACAAGGCATTCAACCATCAGCACGTGCCAGAGATTCGTGAGAGTCTGAAGCAGACACAGGGTTATCTCGATGCAGCCATCGACTTCATCCCTTACCGTGGCGACTTCGCCCGTGGCATCTTCGCTACAGAAGTAGTGAAGACCGATAAGCCTATCGAGGAAATCGTAGCAGGTTACAAGGAGTTCTACAAGGATGCGAAGTTTACCCACTATGTGGATAAGGCAATCGACCTGAAGCAGGTGGTGAATACCAACAAGTGCCTGGTTCATGTGGATAAGTATGGCGATAAGCTCCTCATCACCTCTTGCATCGACAACCTTCTGAAGGGTGCCGTCGGTCAGGCTGTTCAGAACATGAACATCATGTTTGGTCTCGACCAGACAGCAGGCCTCAGGCTTAAGCCTTCGGCTTTCTAAGTGAAGAACGAAGAGTGAAGAGTGAAGAATTCAAATGCTATTTTGGATTATTCACGCTTCACTCTTACGTTATACTTCACTTAACAAGAACAATATCAGTTTCATCATAGAAGAATAAGAACAAAGTTAGGTTCTAAAGCAAGAGAATTCTTCACTCTTCGTTCTTCACTCTTCACTTAAATCTCTTCACTTAAATTATGAATTTATACGACGTATATCCTCTTTTCGATATTAATATAGTAAAAGGTAAGGGCTGTAAGGTATGGGACGACAAGGGTCAGGAATACCTCGACCTCTATGGCGGTCATGCCGTTATCAGCATCGGTCATTGCCATCCTCACTATGTGGAGATGCTCACCAACCAGTTGAACAACCTGGGTTTCTATTCCAACTCTGTCATCAACAAGTTGCAGGTGAAACTCGCTGAGCGTCTGGGCAAGATAAGCGGTTATGAAGATTATCAGTTCTTCCTCATCAACTCTGGTGCCGAGGCAAATGAGAATGCCTTGAAGCTGGCTTCATTCACCAACGGAAGAACCCGCGTGCTTTCTATAGAGAAGGCTTTCCACGGCAGAACATCCCTTGCCGTAGAGGTAACAAATAATCCAAAGATCATCGCTCCTATCAATGATAATGGTCACGTAACCTATCTTCCTATCAACGATTTGGAGGCTTGGGAGAAAGAACTTGCCAAGGGCGATGTCTGCGCTTGTATCATCGAGGCGATTCAGGGCGTAGGTGGTTGCAACATGGTAACTCCTGAGTTTGCTCAGGGTTTGCAGACAGCCTGCAAGAAATACGGCACTTTCCTGATTTGCGATGAAATCCAGTGCGGTTATGGTAGAAGCGGTAAGTTCTTTGCACACCAGTGGTTGGGCATCAAGCCAGATCTTATCACCGTAGCCAAGGGTATCGGCAATGGTTTCCCTATGGGTGGTGTGTTGATTTCTCCTGAGTTTACTCCTGTATATGGTCAGCTGGGTACTACCTTCGGTGGCAATCACTTGGCATGCACAGCCGCTCTCGCCGTTCTCGATGTATTCGAGAAGGAGAACCTGGTACAGAATGCGCATGAGGTTGGCGAATATCTCATCGCCCAGCTGAAGGAGTTGCAGAAGCGCAACAGCCATATCACAGAGGTTCGTGGCCGTGGTTTGATGGTAGGAGCCGTACTCGATATTCCTCACAAGGAAGTTCGCAGCAAGCTCATCCACGAGCAGCATTGCTTCACCGGTTGCGCCGGCACCAACATCCTCCGTATCCTCCCTCCATTGGTATTGACCAAGGAGAATGTCGATGACTTCATCGGAAGATTGGAAACCGTATTGAAGGAAGTATAAATCCATTGAGATAAGGATATAAAGAAAACTCAACCCATAAAAGAAATAGGAAACACTCCTATCATGAGCAGCAAGCCCCTTTGTGGCATGCTGCTTTTTTGTTCCCCTTTTAGGAAAATGTCTCTACTTTCGAATAAAAGTAATAAAAGATATTTATAGTCGATTCAGCTCTGCATTACCGGCACCAGTTCCCTTGTACTTGCTGCTTGTGGTATTGAACTTATAGCGAAGGGTGAGTTGCAGGTCTCTCGTACCTCGCTTAGACACTTGCAAGAGTTCCATCTTCTGGTTATAGAGCAGGTCGGCATCCCAACATTTATAAAGCAGGTCGTTGCCTTTTATTTCCAAGGTAAGGGCATCCTTTAGGAATGACTTGCTGATGCTGACATCCAGTACATGCTGCTCTTTGGCAAGATATACATTCATCGTGTTACCCTTGCTCTGATAGCGATAATCCATGTTAAGGGTGATGCCGCATGGCAAGGAGAAGGCATTGTTGAAGTTGCCCATGAAGATAGGACGATTCAAGCGATAAGATGCCACATCAGTATGGAGGGTGAACCAGGGCTTCTGCATGCCCAAGTTGATTTGCGGCGCCCAAATGCCTATCTTTGGAGCGGCACTGATGTAGGCAGTCATGCTCTTGAGGCTCTTCACGTTCTTACGACTTATCATGGTAATAGCTTCGTTCCCAGGTATTTGCTCCGCCCAATAGATGATGGCATTGCGAGAGTCCTTGTAGTTGACCATAAACTGGATGAACTTCCATACACCCGATAATTCCACTCTGTGATTAGTTTCGTTGTCGAGATAAGGATTACCTGTCTGGCGAGTAAATCGATTCATATAAGATACATTGTTGCTCAGTTGACTATATGAAGGACGAGAGGTCTTTACCGAATAGCTCAACTGTGCCATTACCTTACCTATCTTCGCACCATAGCTGATGGTAGGAAAGAGGTTACGGAAGGAGCGACTCTGCTCGGGCTGATAGATGCCTGCATCATAATACTTGAATCTTACATACTCGTATCGCAATCCTGCCGTGATGTTTCCTATCGGGGTGAGGCGTGCGTATTGGATAAATGGACTTGCCGTCTGCTCCTCCAATTTGCTATAAGAGTTGGCAAGGAGGTCGGTACGATTCACTTCGTAGTCATCGTTACGACGGGTATGGATATACTCAGCTCCATAGGAGAGATTACCGCCTAAGAGAGGAGAGGTAATTACGAGTTTGGTAGCTACCATCTTATTGCTCACACGATTCTTGGAGTTGACGTTACGAGAATCGTGCTCCTGGCTCTGTTCATCGCTATAGGCATAAGCCCTGTTGGTAGTGAAATAGAGGTCGGTATTCAGATCAATAGTGGTCTTGCCCAATGTGCCGTTGTAGTAGGCATTCAATTGATGGCTAGGATTGTCCTTGTCAACCGTCAGACCATCGGTTTTGATATAGTCGTAAAACTTACCGTCGGCAGTTACCTGACTATCGAAAAAATCTTTTGAGCGAGAATAGCCTGGCGAGGTCAAGGTGTATCTCGCACCAATGGAATGATTGGCATTGAAATCATAGCTAAAACCACTGATAAGACGATGCGATTCTATGCGACCTGTTACTTCGTTGTTGTTATGCTGTTGCCAAAGCGTATCGACATGTACAGTCTGTTCGTAGGTGGCCTTTTGCATCCATGTTGCATCAGAGAACTTATAAGTGGCAAAGAGATTCAGTCCATTATGACGATAGTTCATGTTAACCTGTTGGATGGTATTGTCGTGCTTATTGTACCAATACACAGAGCGAGTATCAAAGCCGAAGCCTTCGCCTTTCTTCTTGATGGTCTTGATTTTGATTACCGCATTTACCGAAGCATCGTAGGTAGCTCCAGGATTCTGGATGACTTCCACACTCTTGATGTCAGAAGATTTAATGTTATCCAACTCACTGATGTCTTGCATCTTCCTGCCGTTGATATATATAACAGGTGTACCCTTGCCGACCACCTCATATCCATCTTTCTTCTTCACGATACTCGGCACATGCTTCAATACATCTTCTGCCGTACCCATCTTGCTAAGCACGGTTCCTGCCACGTTGGTCAGCAGTCCTTCGTGGGTCTTCTTATATTGAGGAAGATGAGCTTTCACCACCACTTCGCCAAGTTCTTTGGAGAACTTATCAAATAGGGTCGTGTCGGAAATCTGTTCGCCGTTGATGTTCTGTGCCATCATCTGTGTTATGGTAATGCCACAGAAGGATGCTACTAACGCAAGTCTTTTCATTTTCTTACTATTCTTTATGTTGTTACTATTCTTATTTATTGCAAAATAGCAAGGCAACGGCTATGCCAAAAACATAAACAATTGATTATCAGAATATATAGAAACAAAGTCCATAAAACGACCTGTCTAAATACTTGACACTGCTGTCTAGTTATTAGACACTCTGTGGTTTAACGATTTTAGTTGACCACCTTAAACAGATAGTCATATCTGGAGTTTGACTTCATATTTTTCACAAAACAAGTCCACTGGTTCACAAAAAACACGCTACATCCAGCCATACTTTTTAAATATTTTGCTTATCTTTGCACCAAACTTATCAGTATGGAAGAATATCTCATCATATCAAATGCCAACTTCTTGCTCAGAGTGGCTTCCGAACAGATAGCATACGTCTGTTCGGAAGGAAGCTATTGCAATCTTCGACTCACCAACGGCGATGAATACACCTTCTCGTTCAACCTTGTGGTCTTTGAGAAGAAAATAGTAGAGCAACTTGCCCAAACGGCACACTTCTTCGCTCGTGTCGGCAGAAACTACATTATTAATAGTCAGCACATTTTCAGCATCAACCTCAACACTTCAGAACTAGTTTTGTACAACGAGCGTTTTTGCGAGAAATTCACTCTGCACGTCAGCAAGGAACCACTCAAACAATTAAAAGCACTTTTAGACAACTCCATAAAATCGTAAAAGGTATGAAAGAAAAAAACAATCAGGAAGAAACTTATTTCCTGTGCAAAGCACAGGAAACCAGATACACAAAATCTCATATATATAAAAAGGTATTTGGGATAGCCGCTTGCGTGATAACAATAATAGGTATAACCATCGTCCTTATGTTCAAACCGCAAAGCGTATCACAACCTCATGTGTTAAAGACAATAGCTGTTTTACCGGAAGGTGGTCAGATGCCAATTTTCAACGGCAATGGCGACATCAACGATTTCTTGAGATGGGTGATGACAAACATCCAATATCCTAAAGGATTGGAAGACAAGCCTGCGCGAGTCGTCATCAACTTCACCGTTCAAAAGGATGGAACATTGGGATTGTTTAAAGTTCTCGAAGCTCCAAAAGAAAAAGCCTACGAGCAGACTGTGATTGAACTTCTCAAGAGAAGCCCCCATTGGAAGCCTGCCAGGCTCTCTGATGGTGAGGAAGTCAACATGGAGTTTACCTTGCCTGTCGTTTTCACTCCCGAAGTAAGAAAGAAATAATCAGCAAAAACGATGAAACAGTTTAGATTGATCCTTATATTATGGCTATGTATGGCAATGAATGCCAAGGCCAACGAAACTACAGCCCATCTACTTCAACAAGGAGATAGCTGTTTGAGTAGATATGATGTATTTCATGCAACCCAATACTACCAAAAGTATCTGGAAGCAAATCCATCTCACCTGGAAGCACGCAGGAAACTGGCTTCCTGCTACCGGAAAGTAGGCAACTACACCGCCTGCATTTCTTGCCTTGACAAGATTCCATCAGATAGCATCAACCACGAAGACATGCGAATGTACTATTATGCGTATCTCAATCAGAACAACAATGACAAGGTTTCTCTTTGGGGTGAACGCATAGCCTCTTCATTTCCATACGACAGCGAGATTATTGCTTCGCTTGCCTCTCATTACAATGGAGCAAACCAACCTGGCAGAGCCGAGGAAGTGGCAAAGAATTACATCTACAAATGTGATTCCACAAACTTGTACATCAACAAGGAATACGCCTATTCCCTATTCATGCAATTCAAATACGATGAGGCTATACCCTTGTATGAGAAACTGATAGCGCAAGGCTTTGACAATTTTGAATCCAACTTCATTCTTGGTCTCTGTTATGAGGACCAGCCGGACAACGAGAAGGCACTGAAGCATTACCAGAAAGCCGTTCAATTCAAGAGCGACAATGCCACTTGTCTTTTCCACTTGGCTTTGGTAGAGAAAGCCTTCAACATGGATTCGCTATCCATGGCTCATTTCAATCAGTCGCTAGAAGTCTCCCTACCCAAAGGCAGGGCATTGCGTACCTATAAATGGTTGGCCGACTTGCATTTCCAGCATCACAGATACGCAGACGCTGCACGTGACTTTGAGTTATGCATCCTTTACGATGAAGAAGATAATCCTCTCAACTATTACAATGCCGCCCAAATGTTCATCGCTTCCAAAAACAAGCTGAAAGCGAAACTGTATCTCCAGATGTTCTTAGCAAATGCAAACAGACTGGAAGATAAGAAAGAGGCAGCACAACTCATATCCAAAGCGAAAGAGCAACTCAAGCAATAACCATCAAACAAACATAAACACATGAAAATATTTTTTATCTTAGGTTCAGCATTATTGCTGAGCCAGCCCCTTTGCGCTCAAAACGAAGAGGCAAAAGACACGCTTACCGCCCAGATGATGATGCAAAACCTGCCAGAGGTTTTCGTCAAGGCGACACGTCCTATCGTCAAGGCAGAAAGAGGACAGTTGGTTTACAACATGCCACTGCTCATAGAGAAAATGCCGGCAGACAACGCTTATGATGCCCTTACCCGAATACCAGGAGTAAACGAACTAAACGGCAACATCAATTATGCAGGAAAGGAACTGACTCTCATCATCAACGGCAAACCAACCACGCTCAATTACGCACAACTGGCAGAGCGATTAAAAGCCATGCCCGCATCACAATTAGCCAAAGCCGAAGTGATGCTGGCAGCACCAGCACGCCTACATGTTCGTGGAATGGTCATCAACCTGGTTACCAAAGACTATGCAGGAAAGAACCAGCTTTCAGGACAGATACAAAGCACCTGGAGCCAAAGCAAATACGGAGAAGGAGAAGGCAAAGCCAACCTGCTGTTCCAAAAAGGAAAATTCGGACTGGATGCCATGTATTCATTTACAGATGGAACATCATACGGTGAGACTACTACCAATGCCAATCATCCGCTTCAAGGGAAACGAGTAGCGTATCATGACAAGACCTCACAGAAGACCCCTGGATTGACTCACAACTATCGCTTGGGACTGAGTTATGCATTTGCTGATAACCACCAGCTATCCCTGGCATATACAGGAAAATGGGACAGCAGTCATCCTCATCATGAAACGATGGGAACAGGCACATCCCAGCAACAGGGCAATGAGCATACCTACCTGCACAATGTAGATGCTAACTACAATCTGCCCTTTGGACTACAAATAGGCATATCCTATCTCAACTACCAAAATCCCAGCCAGCAATATCTGGAAGGAACAATACTTGACGAAGAACGTATTCTATACACAAACAGCAAGCAGGTAATAGACAAATGGCTTTTCACCGCCAATCAATCCCACTCATTGAAGAAGGGTTGGGAGCTGTCGTATGGTATGAAATTCCAAAACAGCAACAACAGAAGCTACCAAGCCACGACCAACAAGGATGGAGCAGACATTCCAGATGCAACCAGCCAGGTGAATATCGAAGAAAGAATCTTGAGTTTCTATGGCGGCATAAGCAAACAGATAAACGAGCGAATCAGCCTGGAAGCCTCTGTCGAAGCAGAACAATACCATTCTCCACAGTGGAACAAATGGCATATTTACCCCACACTTAATGCATCGTGGAAAGCCAATCCTGGCAACATACTCAACTTATCCTTCAGTTCCAGCTCACAGTTTCCAAGCTATTGGTCAACTATGAGCAGCGTTTACTATGCCTCTACCTATATGGAGATATGGGGAAATCCTTATCTCAAACCTTACTCTACATACGAGACCAACCTGATGTGGACGATCAAAAGTCGCCATACATTGATGGCATTTGCAGAGTTCCAACCCAACTATTCTGTGCAGTTGCCTTATCAGACTACCGACCACCTGGCAGTCATTATGAAGGAGACCAATTTCGACTATAATCATACTATAGGCATTAGAGCATCGACGACTTTCGGTATAGGCAATTGGATGAACGGAAGTGTTTCGGCAACAGGAATCTACAGACATGACAAGAGTAACGATTTCTTTGACTTGCCCTTCAATCGCAAACATATCTCTGCCATTCTTGCCGGAAATCTATCCGTCCAGCTTAGCCGAAGCCATCACATCCATTTCATACTTAACCCATTCTATCAGTCGAAAGCCATTCAAGGACTCTATGACATCAAATCAGTCTTTCTCTTGAATGCTATGTTGAGATGGGCTTCCGATAATGATAAATGGAGCATTGTGGTTAAAGGCAGCAATATCTTCAACGAGGGATTCTCTACAAAATCAGTACAAGGCAATCAAGACTACCACATGAACATCAAGCAAGATTGGGCATCTGCCTCCATCTCCATCATCTATAAGATAGGCAAGTACAAGGAGAAGAGGACCAAGGACGTGGATACTTCCAGAATGGGAGTAAACTAGCGAATTTCTTAAAAAATCGTCAGTAAACAAGCGTACTTTCTTAAAAAATCGTCTACAAACTGCTCTTTTTTCTGATAAAAGTAGTATCTTTGCACCGTAATTGCATTTTAACTATAAGACGACAATGAAAATAACAATTATCGGAGCAGGTGCTATGGGCGGTGCCATGGCAGAAGGACTCTTGCAGAGCGAGAAGTTCACTCCATCAGATATTACGGTATCAGACCATAACCAACCAGTATTGGATCACTTCGCAAGCGAAGGAGCCAGCGTAACCCTCGACAACCAGTTGGCTTGCCACGGCGCAGACATCATTTGCGTAGTAGTAAAACCTTGGTGCGTGGAGAAGACATTAAAGGGAATCAAGGATGCACTCAACTACAAGAGTCAGAAACTCGTAGTGGTAGCAGCCGGTGTGCCATCAGCCAACATCAAGGAGTGGCTGGACAAGGATGGCATCAACCCAACCTTCTTCCTCGTGATGCCAAACATCGCCATCGCCTACAAACAGTCGATGACCTTCATCACTCCTGTAGATGCATCTGCCCCAGAAATCCAGCAGATTACAGAAATCTTCGATGAATTGGGCGAAAGCCTCATCATGGAAGAACGTCTCTTCCCAGCAGCTACCGCTATGTCGTGTGCCATCGCTTACGCCATGCGCTATGTAAGAGCCAATGTGGAAGGCGGCGTAGAGATGGGCTTCAAGGCAAAGGATGCCCAGAAGATTGTCTTGCAGACCATCAAGGGTGCCGTAGAACTGCTTCAGGAAACTGGCGAACACCCAGAGGCAGCCATTGATAAAGTAACAACTCCTGGCGGCTGCACCATCAAGGGCTTGAATACCATGGAACAAGGCGGCTTTACCAGCGCAGTAATCAATGGTTTATTGGCAGGAAAAAAATAAGAAAATGATACAATGAATGCTGCACAGATTACTTTATTTGTGCAGCATTTTCGTTTTTATAAGCACAAAGAGTTATAAAAACGTAAGTTTTTTGAGCCGTTTTAAATATTTTTCGTATCTTTGCGCTTACATTTCGAAATTGCCCATCAGCAACTGTTCGATGTATTATCAAAGCAAACAATAAAAAGAATATTTTATGGACGAAGCAATCAAACAAATCGGTGAAAGACTGAAAGGTCTCCGCGAGGTTCTCAATATTCCTGCCGAGGAAATTGCAGAACTGTGCGAAATCAGTCTTGATCATTACCTCAAGATAGAATCCGGTGAGGCGGATCCTTCTGTTTATCGCCTGTCAAAAATCTCTAAGCGATACGGCATTGACCTTGACGTATTGCTCTTCGGCGAGGAACCTCGCATGAAGGGATACTACGTAACCCGCAAGGGACAGGGACCGGAGATAGACCGCAACAACCAGTATAAATACCAGAGCCTTGCCGTAGGATTCAAGGATAGAAAGGTGAATCCGTTCATGGTACAGGTGGATCCGTTGCCAGGCGACAAGAAGCCGAACAAGAACGGACACGACGGACAGGAATATGATTATGTGATTGAGGGACAGCTCGAAGTAACCATCGAAGAAAAAGTGATGGTGCTGAACCCTGGCGACAGCATCTACTTCGACAGTAGAAAGTCGCATTGCTTCCGCTCACTCAACAATGAGCCAGCCAAGTTCCTTTGTATAATTATCTAGAAGAGTAACTATGATCGAGAGATTTCTAAAACAGACAAAATTCACTTCAGAGCAAGACTTCAAGGAGCATCTGGAGTTTATCATACCAGAAGATTTCAACTTTGCCTACGACGTGATGGACGAATGGGCAAAGATCAAACCAGACCACGTGGCGCTGCTTTGGGCAAGCGAACGTGGCGAAGAAATCCGTTTTACATACAAGGACCTGAAGGAGCAGAGCGACAAGGCTGCTGCTTACTTCCAGAGTCTCGGTATCGGTCACGATGATAAGGTGATGCTGATTCTGAAGCGTCACTATCAGTGGTGGCTTGCCATGCTCGGTCTCCACAAATTGGGTGCCGTAGCCATCCCTGCTACCCACATGCTTACCAAGCACGACATCGTTTACCGCAACAATGCAGCAAGCGTGAAGGCTATCATCTGCTGCGGCGATGATTACGTGGTAGAGCAGGTTAATCAGGCAATGCCAGAGAGTCCGACTGTCAAGACATTGATTAGTATCGGTCCGGATATCCCTGAAGGTTTCCACGACTGGATGAAGGAATGGAACGAATGTGCTCCTTTTGTTCGCCCAGAGCATGTAAACTCTAACGAAGATACCCTTCTGATGTACTTCACATCGGGAACCACTGGCGAGCCAAAGATGGTGGCACACGATCACCTCTATGCGCTCGGTCATCTGACCACGGGTGTATATTGGCATAATCTCCACGAGAATTCCATCCACCTTACCGTAGCCGATACCGGTTGGGGCAAGGCTGTATGGGGCAAGCTCTACGGACAATGGTTTGCCGGAGCCACCGTCTTCGTCTTCGATCACGAGAAGTTTACGGCTGATAAGATCATGCGCCAGATTGAGAAGTATCACATCACCTCTTTCTGTGCCCCTCCTACTATCTACCGCTTCATGATTCAGGAGGATTTCTCTAAGTATGACCTCAGTAGTCTTGAATACTGCACCACTGCGGGTGAGGCAATGAACCCATCCGTGGCAGAAACCTTCCAGAAGCTGACTGGTGTTCAGATTTACGAGGGCTTCGGACAGACTGAGACCACCATGACTTTGGGTACCTTCCCTTGGATCAAGCCAAAGCCAGGAAGCATGGGCAAGCCAAACCCACAATATGATGTTCACATCCTTCGCCCAGACATGACGGAATGCGAAGATGGTGAAAAGGGTGAGATTTGCATCCGCATCGGCGACGACAAGCCTATCGGTCTCTTCAAATATTACTATCGTGACGAGAAGCAGACCAAATCGGTTTGGCATGATGGGTTCTATCATACGGGCGATATGGCCTGGCGTGATGAGGAAGGCTACTTCTGGTTTGAGGGCAGAATAGACGACGTAATCAAGAGTTCGGGCTACCGTATCGGTCCTTTCGAAGTAGAGAATGCCCTGATGACTCATCCAGCCGTAGTAGAGTGCGCCATCACCGGTGTGCCCGACCCAATCCGCGGTATGGTTGTTAAGGCAACCGTCGTACTGAAGGATGAATACAAGAGTATGGCAGGTCCAGACCTCGTCAAGAAGCTGCAGGATCATGTAAAGCACGAGACTGCTCCTTATAAATATCCTCGAATCATCGAATTCGTAGATGAACTGCCAAAGACCATCTCGGGCAAGATTCGAAGAGTAGAGATTCGAGAAAAAGACAATAAAAAGAAATAGGAAATCAAGCTTTTCAAGTTTCGAAAGCTTTTGCCCTTACAGGGCGTATAGCAACTATAACACTTAACCCAGGGCGATGCCCTGGGCTAGGAGTTTCTGCCCTTTCAGGGCGTTTGGCGCTTAGGTGCTTTTGGGCATTCAGCCCATTCTTAAGCCACTTACGAAACTTGCAAAAAGCATTCATCAGCATAAAATTATGGGAAAAAGAATCGTAGTAAAAGTGGGCAGCAACGTGCTGACCCGAGAAGACGGGAAACTGGATGTAACGAGAATGTCGGCGATTGTTGACCAGATTGTCTGGCTCAGAAAGCACGACTATGAGGTGATTCTGGTATCTTCTGGTGCCGTGGCTGCCGGAAGAGCCGAGCTGCATGTTGACCATCATCTGGACAGCGTGGAGCAACGCCAACTGTTCTCTGCCATCGGACAGGTGAAGCTCGTAGGACTCTATTACAACCTTTTCCGTGAATATAAGATAAAGATTGGTCAGGTATTGACCATGAAGGAGAATTTCGGTGCCGAGGAGCAGTATAAGAACCAGGAGGCCTGCATGCAGGTAATGCTGGAAAACAACGTGCTCCCTATCGTCAACGAGAACGATACCGTGTGCATCACCGAGCTGATGTTTACGGATAACGACGAGTTGTCTGGTTTGATTGCCAAGATGATGAATGCCGACACGCTTATATTATTAAGTAATGTGGATGGCATTTACAATGGCGACCCAAGCGAGCCTACCACCCGCATCATCCCATCGGTATATTACGACCGCGACATCAGCGAGTACATCCTTGCCAGCAAGAGCAGTCACGGCAGAGGCGGAATGACTTCGAAAGTAAAGACCGCTCACGACGTAGCCAATGCCGGCATCAAGGTAATCATCGCCAACGGCAATACGCCAAACATCCTCATCAATCTGAAGGAGCATCCGATGGAGACCCTTCATACTGAGTTTGTGGCAAGACCGCTAATCAAGTAAAATCATAAGGGAAAAGAAATAAAAAAGCAGCAAGCCTATTATAGACTTTGCTGCTTTTTGTTTTCATTATGAATAGTTGATACGTTATTCTAATACCAA
Source organism: uncultured Prevotella sp. (assembly GCA_934202525.1). Classification (GTDB taxonomy): domain Bacteria; phylum Bacteroidota; class Bacteroidia; order Bacteroidales; family Bacteroidaceae; genus Prevotella. The sequence goes on along the minus strand of CAKPYB010000014.1, from coordinate 49,260 downwards.
CACATGGCTGGTTCCATCTGTCTGGCTGAATACATTCAAGCCAACCTTCATCAGATAGTCACCGCTGTACTGCTTGCCATTGCACTCCAAATCAGATTCCTTGCCAGGCATCAGATTGGTTTCCTTTACGGTATAAACCTTATCGGCATCCAATCCCTGCATCTTCACATTCATCACAGGCTCCTTGTAGCGTGGATGCAAGTCGTAAGCAAAGAGAACGGCACGCTGCTTGTCCTTACTTACATAGTTAATGGCACAATGGTTGCCTTCGTATGGAGAAACCAGGCGATACTGGTCGCCCTCGAGAATCATAGGCTTCATGCTATCGTAGTTCTTGACAGCATTCTGCACAAACTTGTAGTCATCACCAGAAAGCGACTTGAGGTCGATATCAAAGCCCAACTTACATGAACTGCAAACATCGGTGCGGAACTTCACACTGGTATTCTTGTTCCAGTTAGTTACATGCGAGCCCATGGTCTTGGCTGGGAAGAACTTTGACAAGCTCCACTGGATGTAGAGGCGCTCGTATGGATCAGTATCGTCTGAACACCAGAACTCAGTGAAATACTTAAGCATCTCGTAATCCATTCTTCCGCCACCACCAGAGCAGAGCATCATCGGCAACTTAGGATACTTGTTGTGGATGCGAGTAAGCACCTTGTAGATACCACGAACATGGTCTATATAGAAATTACCCTGATTCTCCTTATGATATGGAGAATAGATATTGGTAATCACACTGTTGCAGTCCCACTTGAAGTAAGCCACATCCGGATTCTCCGTCATGATACGATCCACGATGCCGAACACATAATCCTGTACCTTAGGATTACTGATATCAAGTACCAGCTGGTTGCGGTAATAATAGGTATCACGCTTTGGCTGCATAATCACCCAGTCAGGATGCTTCTCGAAGAGTTCACTCTTTGGATTCACCATCTCAGGTTCAATCCAAATACCAAACTTCACACCAGCCTTCTTGGCATCTCTTACCAATCCAGGTATTCCATCAGGCAGCTTGCTCTTGGTAGCCTCCCAGTCACCAAGACCTGCATGGTCGTCCTTGCGAGGATACTTGTTGGCAAACCAACCATCATCAAGCAAGAACATATCTACACCCAGGTCCTTGGCATCCTTCATCAACTCAGCAAGACTCTGCTGGTTGAAGTCGAAGCCAGTATTCTCCCAGTTGTTCAAGAGCGTAAGACGATCTTCCATACCCATATTCACCTGATACTGGCGAGCCCAGTTGTGCAAATTACGGGAAGCCTCACCGATACCATTATCGCTCATGGCAAAGATAAACTCAGGGGTAGTGAACGTCTCACCAGCCTTCAGCTTATAGTTAGAGGCGTATGGATTGATGGCAGGGATAACACGAAGGGCTCCCACGTTATCTACCTCGAAGGTAAAGCGGAAGTTGCCAGGCCATCCGATGGTTCCAAGCATCACCTTGCCCTCATTCTCCTTGGCAGGCTCATCGAATCCCAGTTCAAAGAATGGCTCCTCCTGCATGGCTGCACGGGTACCCAACTTGGTATCAACAATCTTCTTACCAGCAGTCAACTGGCAAGTCTCAGGCTGTCCTTCCTTAGCCCAGTCGCTATGATAGTTGGTAACGAAATACTTGTTAGCCTTGAAATAAAGCATGGTAGAGCTATATCTCCAAAGCGTAACCGGAGCCTTCTCCTTATGAGAGATTTCGCTCCAAGCCTTGATGACGTTCTCTTTTGGATAAGCTGCATAGTGGAGCTTTACGGTCAGCGGATACACCTTGTCCTTAAGAGTGATGATGGTTTCAACACCTCCACTGATAGCCTTTTCTTCAGAAGACTGGTAATACAAATAGGTGGTCATATTACCATCTGCATGGGTCACTGCTACGGCCGGCTCGAAGAAATCTTCAGCACCAGAGGTTGCATAAACCTCATGACCTCGCTGGCAGACGGCACCATCAGAGGCAGCATATACATCCCACTTCAGATGATTGTAATCTGAAGGATTCTTCAACTTGTCACCCAGATACACTTGGTAGAGGCGACCCTTAGGAGAAACCTGCATCACGAGGTCGGTCTTATCGGTTGACACTCTGATGGTCTTTTGAGCAGATGCCATGATAGATGTCATGCACATTGCTGCGATAATCATAAATACCTTTTTCATCGTTCTTTGGTTTTTATGTGATTGCTATATTATATAAACGTTATGAAACTTTCGTTATTATCTTAGAATTTGATTCCTGCAGAGAATTCTACGGTGAATGGGCGAAGATAGTTGCCGCTCATATACTTACCTGCATATTTGCCGGCTTCTTCCTTGGTAATCAACTCCGAACCGTTTATGGTACCTTTGGCACCCTTCTCGTTGAGGATGTTGATAACGCTCACACCGAGACTCAGTTTCTTGTTCACGTTCCAGTTGATACCGCCGAAAGTCTCCCAGTGACCATTGAAATAGAGTGCCTCCTGGAGGTTGGCGTAGGTCTTGCCGAAGTAACGGAAGCTCAACCAAGCGTTCAAGTTCTTGGTGATATCATACTTAGGGTCCAACTCAATGAGTACCTGTGGAATCTCCTTCACTATCATGTTGTTAGCATTTACGCCCATAGTCTGGCCGTCGTTGAACGTTACGCTTGCATTGTAGTTCTTATACACTGGCTTCTGATAGGTGAAGAGGGCGTGCATGTGGAAGTTCTTGAATGGATTGATCTCGGCAGAGGTGGTCCAACCCAAAGTCTGGATGTTGTAGATGAGCAACACGGTCTTGCCCTCTGTTGTTCCTGGCTTGGTAAGATTCTGCTGGTCGATATTGTTCGACTTTGAAATGTAGGTCACCATTGAAGAAAGGTCAATCCAATCATTCTTGTAGAAAATACCACCACGAATCAGTGGGATGGTTACTCGCTTATACTGCTCCTCGGTAGGACCTGTTCCTGCATACTCGCTGATGCGTGGGAAGCGGGTAGCAATGGTTGCGTCGGCTGTCAGACCAAACTGGTTGGTGAGGTTGTATGTCAACTGCAGGGTAGCCGCATAGTTCAGCTTATCCTTAGTCACCTTGGCTGGTTCGATGTTATGTGCTGTGGCTACGATAGAACCATCCTCCGCTGTAGAATAGGTGTTGTAATTGCCGATATGGAATCCCTTGAAGCGTGAGGTAGAAATCTGGTCTGCCGCCATACGATAGTATTCCAGACGTCCGCCATAGAAGACCTTGAACTTAGGGGTTACCTTCCATTCGTCGGTAAAATAAACAGCCAACTTGTTCTCCGAACCCTTGGTGTATTCAGGACTCAGCTCGTTATATCCGAAGGTCTCGGAGCGACGTGCGGTCTGTGTAGGGTCAAGAGGGTTTACGTACATTTGGCTCAATGTGCGAGGATAAGGCTCCACGGTACCAGCCCACTGGAAAGATGATGAATAGTAGTCGAGATGATAATACCACTCGTTCAGACCAATCATCAACTTGTGGTTGTTCAACTGCTTGCTGATTTCAGTCGTCATGAGAGCGTTGCTCACCTTTCCTACATGCAACCAAGTGCGTCGTCCCTCGATGAGTCCGCTATAAGCTGAGCCGTCGGAGAGTTGATAGCCATCAGCCTCACTCACCTCCGAGATAGAGCTGCCACCGTAATCCACGTAGTTGGCGCGAGGAGCATTCATGTATTTAGCGTTGAATTTCCACAACCATCCGTTATCAAACTGGTACTGGCTGATAAGGGCAATCTCGTTGGCGTGGTTCTCGCTTCCGTCGCTCATGTTCCAGGTCTCCATCTTGCCAGTCTTGGTGTTCAAGTATTGGAAAGAACCTTGTCGCTGTACGTAGGAGTTCATGCCAGGGTCGAAGCCAGCAATCTTCTTGATGCTGCCGTCACCTGCGTAGATGAAAGGAGCCGCATTGGCAAAGTTGCCTGGGTTCTTGCTGTTTGAGTACTTATATAATAAAGAGACACGTCCCTTTCCACCATTCAAGATACGAGTGATGCCGAAATGATAAAGTTGGGTACGGTCAGCATAATCAGTAAAACGAAGCTTGAAACTACCTGGATCGAAATTCTGATACATACTGGCTGTATAAAGCCAATTGTCACCGATGCCACCAGACAGATTGAGATCTACATTCTGCATACCAAAATGGTTTGCCTTATAGTTGAGTTTGCCCTTGAACTCTTTCTGTCCCAACTCGCTGAAAGAAGAAACTGCGTATGCAATATTACCTGTAGCAATAGCCGACTCGGAAGGCGTCATCAGGTCAGTACCTTTCAGAGAGGCATCGCTGCGCCAGTGGGCTGAGAGTTTGTGAACTGAGGATGAATAGACGGCAGGAAGACCATTCTCATATACGGTTACGTCCTCGCTCGGCAATCCAATCTGGATTTCACGAGGTTTGTTGGCGTCGGCAGCGTTAAGCATCACGTTGCGCTCTTCCTTCTTGTTCTTCTCTACTGATTCCTCTTCGAGGTTGAGAGACTTCTTTTCTTTAGTACTTGACTTCTCTTCATTATTGTTAGAAGGAAGTGCATACATGTAGCTTGTCGCTGACATTGCAGCCAAAGCCATGGAGAATGTACGGATTCTTAGGTTCATAACTTATTATTTTGTTTATTCGTTATTATAATCTGTTTACTCATTCCAAAATGTTTTGGTATGAATCGAATGCGTTTCGATTTCGGTTGCAAAGATAGATTGTTTTTTGATAGCTTGGTGCTGTGTGTAGGGTGCGAGTAGATGTTTAGATACTTTTATAAATACTTAACTACCTAGTAATCAGAAAGATTGTAGAATTAATACTTTTTATGAGAGTAGATGTTGAAAAGAAGAATAAAAGTCGTATCTTTGCAGCCGTAAAGGGGTATTCTCTTTCATAGTTAAGCAAAACAGGTAAGAACAATAACAAATTAAGGACAATGAAGAAGATTGTATGGCTCTTGATGATGGTGGTGATGCCGATGGTAATGATGCCGATGGTGGCAAATGCGGCATTTTCCCGAAATGTGGCTTTGGAGGACGAGGATGAGTTGTTCCATCGTCTGGACCAATATATTGCTCGCCGGGATGAGTTCTCTTCCAAGAAAGAGAAGAAACTCATACGAATGAAGAAAAAACTGAATCTTACTTCCGACAAACGAGAACGTCTGAATCTTTACAATCAAATCTATCGTGAGTATTATACTTATCGATATGACTCAGCCATGGTCTATGCCAACAGGGGGCTGCAATTGGCAGAGCAGTTGCATGATGCCTATTACATTGACCTCAACAAGATTAATCGGGCTGCGGTGTTATCCACAGGTGGCTTCTACAGTCAGGCTGAAGACCTGTTGCTTTCTTTGAACCCTGAAGACATTTCGCCCAAGTTGAAGCAATACTATTATTATACCTTGACTTGGGTGTATAACTATTGGGAATCTTTCTGCGAAAGGTCTGAATTCAAAGAGGGAATGCTAGATAAGAAAAGGCTCTATCTTGCCAAGACCCTAGAATATGTGGGCAACAAGCAATCTGCGCTCTATTATTATCTGAGTGGAGAGTTGGAGTATTTGCTACATCGCACAGACAAGAAAGTGTTGGACTGGTATCAGAAAGCCCTTGCCGCCAGTTCTGTTGACAGCAGGGTGCATGCTTCATCGGCATATTGTATAGCCCGTTATTACCATGACAATGAGCAGATGGACTTATATGAGAAATATTTGGTAGAGGCAGCCATCTCCGACCAGGTTTGTCCCTTGAAAGAGAATTTGGCGCTTCAGGAACTTTCCACCTATTTATATAATAAGGATGCGAAATATGCAAAGCGTGTGTCAAAGTATATCTATTGTTCGATGGAAGATGCTCAGTTTTATAACAACCGTCTTCGAATGGTCGAGATTTCTCGTATTCTTCCGCTTATCACAGAGACGAATCATCGGCGAGAAATACGTCAGAATCGCATCATCACGGCTTCGCTGGTTGTAGTAAGCATCATGTCTCTTGGCTTCTTGGCGATGACGTTCTTTGCCTTCAGGATGAACAAGCGGTTGGCGAAGAGTCGTAGGGAGGTGAAGAGTCAGAATACGCTCTTGGAGGAATTAAACCAGAAACTGCTCAATACCAATAAGCGCAGGGAGACTTATATGCGATTGTTTATGGACATCAGTGCCGTATATATCAAGAAACTGGATGATTATCGCAAGTTGGTGAGCCGGAAAATCAAGGCAAAGCAGACTGCCGATCTTCTGACTGCCCTCAACAGCTACAAGCTGGCAGAAGAGGAAGCTTCAAGTTTCTATATCCGATTCGACAAGGCTTTTATGGACTTATACCCAAATTTCGTGGATGAATTCAACCAACTGCTGTTGCCAGAAAAGCAGATTGTTCTCCCTGCGCCTAACAGTCTCACCAAGGAACTGCGTATCTATGCACTGATGCGACTGGGAATTACGGATGGTCAGGAACTGGCCACCCTCCTGTTCTATTCTACGCAAACCATCTATAATTACAAGACAGCCATCAGAAAGCGAGCCAAAGACCTCACCACTTTTGATGCAGCCATCAACCGACTATGCAATGTGATAGGCTAATAAATGGCTGAAAATTGAGGAACATCCTCAATTTTCTGCCATTTTCTTTTGCACATTCAAGAAATAGTTGTACCTTTGCCATTACATAAAAGTTGTAACACTAAAGATGTAATGGCGTATGAAACTAAGTAACAAGAAATTAGCAAATCCTTTCATCTATCAAGGTTATGAAAGTCCTGAGTATTTCTGCGACAGAGAAGCGGAAACAAAGACTTTGATATCGCACCTAAAGAATGGAAGAAACGTTACCCTCATTTCTCCTAGAAGACTAGGAAAAACAGGGCTTATCAAGAACACTTTCTATCATCTGGGAAAAGATGAGAAGGATTCCGCGTGCCTATACCTCGACATATTTGCTACCAAGAACTTGCACGATTTTGTGGAACAATTTGGAGTAATGGTTATCAATGACATAGTTCGCAAGAACTCCTCATTCATAGAGAAAACCATCGCCTTCTTCAGTACCTTGCGCCCTGTACTCAGCATGGATCCATTGACTGGTGAGCCTAGTGTATCTATCACAATTGAGCCATCCAAAGAGGACATCACCATCCGCAGCATCTTCAACTATCTCAACGAGAGTGGGAAAGAGGTATATATCGCCATCGATGAGTTTCAGCAGATTGCAGAATATCCAGAGAAAGGCACAGAGGCGTTGCTACGTTCTTATATCCAGTTTGCCCAACATGTGCATTTCATCTTCTCTGGCAGTAAGCATCATCTGATGGCTGAGATATTCGGCTCACCGAAACATCCATTTTACCAAAGCACCGAGATGATGGGACTTAAACCATTGAGAAACGATGTTTATTATGAATTCTGCCAAAACTTCTTCAAGCAGAAAGGTGGCAACTTATCAAAAGAAACCTTCGACTACATCTATCAACAATTCGAGGGCCACACATGGTATATCCAATGCATCATGAATCGCCTCTATGAAACCGAAATACAAGTTGATAGTATCAAGCAAGTAAATGCAGCAATTCTTTCAGTACTCGAAGGTAGAGAACCACAGTTTGAGAATATGGTACAGTTCTTCACAGAGAACCAGTTCTCGCTTCTGAAAGCTATAGCCAAGGATAGCATTGTTGCCCAGCCTACCTCTGGCAAGTTCATCAAGGAGCACAAGCTGAGTGGAGCCAGCAGCGTAAAGGCTGCCCTCAAGATTCTGGAAGACAAGGAATTAGTATATAGGACCAATGAAGGATACATCATCTACGACAGATTCATGGATCTGTGGTTAAAGAGAATATAAACAAAAAAATGTGCTTTAAACGTGCGGAATGTGCTTAAAAAAGACACATTCCGCACGTTTAAAGCACATTTCTCTCCTAGAAAGCCGTACATCTTACAATGATTACGACCATGGGGCAATGCCGTTGTCCTTTGCAGATTTCCGTTCCCGACCTTGCAACAGAATCTGTTCTGAAAGCATTCTGCAAGGCATTAAAGATAAAGCTCGTAAAAGAGCGCCTCCCTTTGCGTGATTTGAACGATGCTTGGGAATATCTCCACAACTACACTATGGATATGTAGATTCCCTAACTGCTTTAACAAGCCAGAGAATATGGTTGATTAAGCCAGAGAATATGGTTGAATAAACTTACTGATATAGCATCTCGGGTTAACGGAGATAGTTTCTCGGGGCAGCGGATACTTCTTCTTGGGTAAGAGAATACTGCTTCTCGGAGTTTGTCACTAGGCTCAGCAGCTCTGCTGAGCCTAGTCAGCAGGTCTGCCGACTGCAGTCAGCACATCTGCTGACTATAGTGGCAACACCTTATTGTTGTACAACAACACACCTTATAGTCGTACAACTTTACACCCTATAGTCGTACAACCTTACACCCTATAGTCGTACAACCTTACACCTTGTAGTTGTACAACAACAAAATCTTAGTAGAACAACTATGGCAGCAAACGCCTCAAATACAGTAGCCATAGTCGTAGAATTCCAAATTAGAAGAATTCTACTTATAAATTCTGTGAGGTCCATCAGCTGATTGTAATTCCATAATCACATCATCAACAATATACAAATAACTCATCAGATAGAGCAAAGAACGTTCATCATAGAACTATCCTTTGACATTAAAAGATAAGCAAATGGGCAGTGAAGATAAACTAAAGAAGAATAGAAGCAAGGCAAAAAGAAAACTTTTCCTTTAAAAATTCTGGGTTTTATTTTGCTATTTCAAGAATTATCCTTATCTTTGCAGTTGGAATCGAATCACACTATTGTGAGGACTTCCATATTTTTGATGGTTAAATTAGCGTTTGCTATTCGGTCATGCAAATTGGAACGTAGGAAATTTCAAAAAGAGCATTAGAAACGACAGATAGTGAACGTCCGCTATATCGTGGGCGTTACTTGTTGTTCTAATCAGCTTTTCCTACGGCTGCAATTTGGACAAGTTTCGTCCACGTGTTTGTATCCGTAGGTTATGTAGAACGATGGCTTCGCAATCTATCCAGTCAACTAATTTAATAACATTAAAAGCTTAGCTATCGGCATAACGGGCAAATTTTATGGAAAAGTTACATTTTTCTCTTTTGGCGATTCTTTTCGCCTTGTTTGCAATGGTGTCTTTCACCGCATGTTCATCGGATGATGACGACACTCCTTCCGCAGAGGACATCCAGACCAGCATTATTGGAATATGGCAACCAACTCATGTTTCAGGCTACGATTGGGACAAAGACGAAGACAAGCCTGTCAAAGTAGACAAGGACATTGACATTGACGATGCTATCTCTTTCGAATTCAAGCAAGGTGGCACCTTTAATGAATATGTTTGGACAGAAAGCAAATGGAAAATAGAGTGTTCCGGAGAAGGCTATAAAATCTCAGGCAACAAATTAACTACATACGAAGAAGATGGCGTCAACGTTTTAGATGTTTATACCATACAGAGTATTAATTCGACAACTATGGTTTTAAAATACAATCTGGATGGCAACGCCTCATATCCTAGTACTATCACATTCAAGAAGATTAAATAATCAAAAGATTGCATCATAAATGGCAGAAAGTTGAGTATGTACCTCAACTTTCTGCCATTTTCTTTTGCATATTCAAGAAATAGTTGTACCTTTGCCTTTACAATAAGGCTGTAACACAAAAGATGTAATGGCGAATAAAACTAAGTAACAAGAAATTAGAAAATCTTTTCATTTACCAAAGGATATGAAAGTTCTGAGTATTTCTGCGATCGAGAAGTAGAGACTGCTACCCTTTTATCTCATCTGAAGAACGGCAGGAACGTAACACTTATCTCTCCTCGTAGAATTGGCAAAACGGGACTCTTCAAGAATACCTTCTTCTATCTCTAGGAAGAAGAGAATTATACCGTCTGCCTCACCGAGTTGATGTTTACCGATAACGATGAATTATCGGGCTTGATAGCAAGAATGCTGAATGCCGGCATCAAGGTGATTATCGCCAATGGCAATGTGCCCAATATCCTCATCGACCTCAAAGAGCATCCGATGGAGACCCTACATACAGAGTTTGCTCCAAGACCGATGGGAAAATAATAGAATCACAAACGAGATAGCACAGAGCTTTGCGACGCAAATGGCTCATCGTGCCTGTCACCGTCAAAGACAAGTACAAGATACTCCGTGTCATCTCATCACTGACGCACGAGCCATTCGAGGTGAAGATTATTGAATAAAATTAATAGGCATAAGAAAAATTGAAAGAAAGAGAAGCGAAGGTAATAGAACTTGCTGTGAACTTCTGCAACGAGAAGTTGGACGAGGACTGTGCCACACTATGCACCCAGCTGATACAGAAACTTGGAAGGAAACGCACCAATTCTCTCCAGTCTGGAAGATTAGAGATTTGGGCAGCTGCAGTTGTTTACACAATATGCAGCATCAACTTCATATTCTGCAAGGACTCCCGACTAAGCTTGACATCGAATGACATCTGTGAATATTTTGGCACAAGCAACTCAACCACGGCGCAAAAGTCGAGGACGATAAAAGACTTGCTGAAGATAAGTCAAGTATTCGATCCCAACTTTTCATTGAAAGAGATTGCCACAAACAATCCTTTCAATCGTCTTCGAATGTCAAATGGATTTTTCTTCTTCGACTAAAGTCAAAAGACAAGGCTACATTACGGGCATTCCTTGCCAACAGCAATGCACCATGCAAAAAAATGGGACAAAGCTCCACCATTTTGGCATGGTGCATTGTTTGTTATATAAAAGGCACTAATGGTGGTAACACCTGCCTTTAAGACTTCAACTATTTATATTTACAACAAGAAGATTCTACCTTACAGCAAGAAGGTTCCAAAATAATCCCTTGTCACTACCTTAAAATCCACATCAGGATAAGAGTTTCTATAATTGACTCTCAATATCTATTTTTACTTTCATAATGACGATTGTTAAACAACGTAAATATGTCACAGAAAATCCTTTTGTTTATAGGCATTGGCTAAGTCTATGTGCAAGGTTTCGCAAGATGGTTCATGTGCATTTTGCAAGATTTCGCAAGAAAGTTGAAAGATTCTGTAATAGAGTATCCGACATTTTTTCATAATTTTGCAGCATCTTATTATGGTATGGACTTAGTCTATTATTCACATAAAAATATATTGTATTATGACAACAACTTTAAAACAGCAACATCATGGCAGACTTCGTGGAATCCTCTTAGCTCTGCTACTCGCCGTCTGCCTGTCTCCGGCTTCGGCACAAGAGAATGTAACGGGAACATTGAGTGGTGACAGTGTCTATGCTACAGTCAATGGCGTGACATTTTGTTTCTATGTTCATGGCTCTGATTCATTGACCGTGGACAATGCCTATGGCTATACTGACACGCTGGACATACCAGGATATGTCAACGTGGGCGAAACCACATATAAGGTGACTTCTGTGCCCAGTGGCATATATGGCCATTCTTTCGGCAAGAAGAAATTCAAGGTGCTCATCTTGCCAGAGACGCTGTACGACTACGGGGAGCAGTCTTTCTGTCATTGTTTCAATCTGGAGAAGGTCGTAAGCAAGCGTGCGTATCCTGTCAGTACAGGGTATGCACTCTTCAATAGCGACAGTGACTTCTTGTGGCGAGAGCGCTCCAGCCTTTACATCTATCACAATGCAGTCTTGAACGTGCCCTTTGGAAGCAAGCCCTATTACAGCAACTTTGCTCCATGGAGATTCTTTACCACTATTGAAGAGGGACTCGAACCGAACGTAGGCTACAACGCACCGGTATTGTCTGCCGACAGCACCAGCTACACCCCCGATGCCAATGTGTTCACACAGGCCGTAAGGGTTACTCTTACCAATCCGAACACGGCTGGCGACATCTATTATTACATCATCAGCGGGAACGGCTTTAGTCGCACGTCGGATGTCTTGAAATACGAAGGACCAGTGGAACTGACTGAGCCATCGGGCATTGTTGCCTATGTCACAGATGGCACGACACGCAGCCAGACATTGACGGCGCAATTCAACATACAGACCAACTCACTCTTTGTGCAAGGCGAGAAAGTGACACAGGACAACATGTATGATATATTGTGCGACAAAGGCAGCGTAGCCATTGACCCCAAGAGCGGTGCATTGGTGCTGACCAATGCCAACATCAACCCTGGCGGCAAGGCTAATGAGGGTATTAAGGCGTATGGTGACAATCTCACCATCATGCTCAACGGCAATAGCACAATCACTGGCGGCAATTACGGCATTGATTTCAACTATGGTGATGGGCGTATGGCATCGCCAAACGGCCCAACGCTGACTATAGAGGGGCAAAACAATGGCACCGACACGTTGACGGTGAACGGACTTCAGAGTGAGGCAATATTTGCATATCTTTCCAATCTCACCATCAGAAACTGCGTGGTCATAGCCAATGGCGCAACAAAGAGTGGAACTGGTGTCTACTTTAAGGCTGGAGGAGGAAAGATTGACGGAACACTGACCATCGACAATGCAACTCTGCATGCTTCTGGCGGAAGGAATGCCATTGATGGCGTGTTCAATCTCAATCTCTCCGACAACGTTTCCATCCTCTCTCCAAAGGGTGCCCGGTTCGTAAGTTTCATGGATCACAAAGAATGTTTTTCAAACATCGTTGACGCCACGGGAGCCGCAGCGCTGACGGCGATCATTGGCATCGCTTCACCGAAGCCTACCGAGATATCGCCTGTAGTCACCGACAGCAACAATGCTGTCGACGTTGTTGACACCAACAACATCACCGAAAGCACCGACCTCAACAACCAAGTCGTCAACAACGTTTACTTCAACATCAATACCACAGGTTCTGAGCAAACAGGCTATTACGACAGCACAGACAATTCACTTGTGCTTGTCCAGACTACCAACAACACCGACATGGCAACCATCGCATCGTCTGAAAACCCAATCTCTGTTGCCGCAGACAATGGCTACACGGGATTGATTCTTATGGTGCCAGAAGGACAGGGCATCATCACCGTCGAGACACAGACCTATGGCACAACGGCTGTTGCCGTGCAGGTGGGCACCGACGCTCCGCAGACCATCACTTCTGGTTCGCAGGAAGAGACCAACGTCAGCTATACCGTTGCTCAAGACTCCTACGTTTATCTCTATACCACCAACAATTCCTCGGCTGCAGTGGGCACAAGAGCTATGGCTGCACCAACCAACGGGGCTAAAATATTCTCTGTGAAGGTAAAGCAGGTGTTACCTACTGGAATTGACTCAGTTGAAGGTGTGAATGGTGTAGGCAAGAACGCCCCGATGTACAACACAGCCGGACAACGTGTAGGCCGTGATTACAAAGGTATCATCATTCAGAATGGACGTAAGATAATTAGAAGATAAGCAATTTGCATTAAATCAGTGGGGTTAGACATCTCTCCATAAACTCGCAAAGACTGTGCACATGGAATCATGGGTACAATCTTTGCGAGTTTGCTTTACTTTCACCGACGGCTATGCAAAACAATTGTTCTGCTTAACAGTGTCCGTCTTTCGGAGAGTTGGTTATTTGTCTGACGAACTGTGTCGGAGTAATATTTAGCACATTGCGGAAGGCACGCACGAAATTTGAGTAGTCGGTGAACCCGCATTGGTCGGCAACAGCGTTGAAACTCATCTCTGGATGTTTTGTGAGCATAAGCTTTGCCTTCGCCACCTTTGTGCGTTGAATATATTGCACAGGTGTGAGTCCCGTGATTGCTGTCAGCTTGCGATAGAACTGGCTGTAGCTCATGTTAAGTCGTTCAGCAACAGTGTTGACATCGGCAAGCTTGCCTGAATTTAAAATGACGTAGATACAGTCGGTGACACGGTTGACGAAAGGCTCCTCTCTTCTGACCTCGCTGGCAGGAGATGGTGTTTGCGTGTTCGGCTTGTCATCATTTGATAGGATCATCTGTGAGAACTTCTTCTGCAGGCGTGTACGCTGTTCAAGCAATTTGTCGATACGAGTGAGAAGTTCATCGCTGCAGAAAGGCTTCGTAAGATAAGCATCGGCTCCAGCCTCAAGACCACGGAGACGGTCGGCTTCGGTGACTCTTGCCGTGACAACGACAATGGGAATGTGACTTGTCAGCTCGTCGCTGTGTATCTTCCGCATCAGTTCCATTCCGTCCATCTTCGGCATCATAAGGTCGGTAACAATAGCATCAGGCAGTTGCTTGCAGGCTAAGTCAAAACCTTCTTCGCCGTTTCGGGCATAAAGAACATTATACTTTATGCCGAGTTGCCTGCCTATGTATGTTGCCACATCGGCATTGTCCTCAATGATGAGGATGGAAACCTTGACAGAGCTATCAATCAAGCCCTCTACTGACTCCTCGAAATGTGGGGAATCGGATAAATGGTTAGTCTGGGTATCATTGCCAAGAGAAATTGCTTTCGGCTCTTCTTTGTGGATGCTGTGTGACGTTTTGCTTTCAGCTTTGATCTGTAGCACGATATGGAATGTGGTGCCTTTTCCCTCAGTGCTCTCTACGGAAATTGTACCGTCAAGTTGTTTCACAATCTGATAGACAAGCGCCAGGCCGATGCCTGTTCCCGCTTCTTCGTTATTGTCAGCCTGATAGAATTCCTCGAAGATGTGTGGCAGGTTCTCCTTTGATATGCCGCACCCCGTGTCGCTTATGACTATATGCAGTCGTCTGCCGTTGCGCCACAAGCTGATACTTACCTTTCCCAAAGCAGGCGTAAACTTTATGGCATTCGACAGTAGATTACTCATGAGCTTGTTCATGTATTCGGGTACAAAGTCAGTGTATATCTCGTTCTCATGGGGAATAAACTGAAGTTTAATGTCACGCTTCCGGCTATAATCCTCGAACATCTCAACTATCATGCTTATGTATGCCACAATATTGCCGTTCCTCCATTCCGGCTTGCCGATGGCAGAACGAATCTTTGAAATGTCGAGCAACTGATTGATAAGTCTTAGTATTCGGTTGCCTTGCCTTTCGATGGTCATGCCCATGTCGTGTGCTTCATCCGTTGTTATGCTGTCCTTCTGCAAGTCATGGCTCAGTCCGAGGATAACAGTCAGCGGTGTGCGGAATTCGTGTGTGACGTTGCGGAAGAATGTTTCACGCATGTCGTTGAGCTTCTTTAGCGCTTCATAGCCACGTTTGCTGAGCTTGCGGTTATAGATGAGCAATCCGATGATGACGGCAAGAAAGAAGATGATGACTGCAAAAATGGCATATCCTGTATGGCGAGCCAACCGTTCTTGCGTTATCTTGTTGTTGGCGGTAGCGACATGTCGTGTATACTGTTCGTGCTCAATATTGAAGCTGACACTTTGCATGCGGTTCACCTTCTCCATGTCGATGAGACTGTCTTGAAGCGCAGCCGACCGTTCATGGGCAAGCAGCGCACTTCGCCAGTCGCCACGTTTTTTGCAGAGTTTGCAGTAAAGGTCGTATATTTGTGCCAAATGCTCAGTGCTGTGTATGCTTGTGGTGATGTCCTTGGCCTTTGTGAGAAAACTTTCGGCCTTTTTGCAGTCTCCCTTGGTTATATATACTCCAGCGATAGCGATAAGCGAGTTCAGCGTGTGCCATTGGTCCTTGGAACTCTTCATCAAGTGGTAGGCTTTGTTGTATTCCGCCAGGGCCTTGTCAAGTTGATGCGCCTTCTCATAGAGGTTGCCGAAATAGGTGTGGCAGAGAGCTATGCCGAGCGTATTGCCATCTTGGGTGTTGAGTTCCATTGACTTTTTGTAGTAAATCCATGCAGAGTCGGTCTGTCCTTTGGTTTCAAATATAGAGCCGAGGTTAGCGCAGTTGATGGCTTGCCCCGTGATGCTACCGAGTGATTTTTCGCCGGCAAGGGCTTGTCGCAGACAGCTGTCGGCAAGGTGAAAGTTCTGGACGGTGAGATAGACGTTGGCAAGTCCATTGAGCGAGATGACGCGGTTCTTGCATGCGGTAAACGATGTGTCAGAACATTCTTCTGCCATTATCAGTGCGTTCTTGTGGTACTTTTGCGCTGCATCGAGAATTCCCATGCGGCGGTAGTCGGTGCCGATGTTGTTCAGCGCCTGCACCCATTCAAGCGTGTCGCCCACGTGTTCGGCAAGCTCCAATCCTTCGCCGTGTTTCTCCAGAGCCTCGTCGAAACGGCTTTCGTTGCGCAACTGCTTGCCCCACTCGCGCAGTACGATTATCTGCCCGAGCAAATTCTGTTGCTTGCGCATTGCTTGATGAATACTGTCAAGCCTGTCCATACTGTGCAAAGACTTCACGATGCTGTCTATCTCATGTCGCTCTTTAGCCGTGAACGAGATTTCGTGCTTTCTACTGCAAGATGCAAGCACAAAAATCACCGTTGCCAATGCACACAGATAAAGTCTCCCTGTTTTTCCCATCCTTAATAATTTTCAGCTTTTGTTTTCAAAGTTAATGTTTTGTTCCTACGCAAATTCAACACGCAAGTGCAAAAATACGTTTTTTTTCGTAAAAGTGCTTCTTCGGTGTTAAAAAAATAATTTCTTCCCATTTGTGAAGAACTATCCTCTTATACTAAATGACGTAAAATTTGCGAAATTCCAACACGCCAAAACCAAAGCGTACTGTTACGCCTTTTATGTATATGTGTCTCCCTAAACATCCCACCCACGAGGGCTTTCAGTAAGGGTTTGACGATGTAAAGATAGCAAATGTTTTGGTTTCCGCAAACTTTTTAACCATATTTTTGTGCTTTACCAATAAAAAAGCGTATCTTTGCACTCATCATACATAAAACAAGGCATAATTATGAAGCAGATGGAGCACTCATATAAAGGAGAAGAGAAGTTTCTCGTAAATTATTTGAAGACAATAGTCAGCAAAGCAAGGAGCAAAGCTTTCGCTGCCGTCAATTATTCTCTGGTAGAAAGAAACTGGAGAATAGGGAAACGTATTGTAGAAGAGGAGCAGAACGGAGAAGCAAGGGCTGAGTATGGAAAGCATATTATTGAGGTGGCATCCGCTGCACTTACAGAGGAATTTGGGAAAGGGTTCTCTGAGACAAACCTCATAAATTTCAAGAAGTTCTTCCTATTATTCAAAGAATTAGAAATTCATCAGACAGTGTCTGAGGAATTCAGAAAGCAAGTATTACATTTACTTCCATGGTCACATTACGAGCGACTTATTCGCATCGAAGACAAACGAGCAAGGGATTGGTATGCAAAGGAAGCTTTCGAGCAAGGTTGGAGCTACCGCACATTGAGTCGTAACATCAATACCTTGTACTATGAGCGCCTCCTTATGTCAAAAGACAAAGCACCTGTAGAGAAAGAGATGAAAGAGAAAACAAATGAATTCCAGCAAGATAAACTGGAATACATCAAATCTCCTGTAGTCATGGAGTTTTTGGGATTACCTTCCGACTCTTCTCTCAAAGAATCGAAATTGGAATCTGCCATCATAGATAATTTAGAGAAATTCTTGATGGAAATGGGGAAAGGCTATGCCCTTGTAGCTCGCCAGCAGCATATCCGAACGGAAGAGAACGACTACTACATCGACTTGGTATTCTATAATTATCTTATCAAGAGTTTTATCCTTGTAGATTTAAAGGTCAACCGCATCACCTATCAGGATGTCGGTCAAATGGACATGTACTTGCAGATGTATGACAAGATGAAGAAAGGACCAGACGACAATCCTACTATCGGAATCATCCTCTGTGCCGAAACCGATTCGGATGTAGCCCGATACTCCACTCTTGCCAAGAACGACCAGATGTTCGCTGCAAAATACAAGCTTTACCTGCCAGACAAGGAAGACTTGAGAAGAGAAATCGAACGACAGAAGGAACTGTATCTAATGACTCACCCTGAAGAAAACGAAAAAGAGTAATTCTTCTGGCAGTATCAAAATAATTAGAAGGAACCATTACAAAAAGGTCAGGCACTGTCTGACCTTTTTTAATATCATTTTCCGTATAACTATCCATTTATCTATTAAACTATTACTTTTTCTTGCATAAAGTTTGCAATTTCCGATATTTATACTTACCTTTGCCGTTGTTAAGAGGGAACTCGTAACACATTACAAAATATCTTATCATAAAAATAAGAAAGGAAATAGCGAATGGAACTGAAAGAGACTTTCCAAAAAGTAAAGGCAGCTAGCAAAACACTTGGTTTGCTAACTGATGAACAACGTAATGAAATCCTGCAGGCGGTGGCTGACGCTATCATCGCAGAAACTCCTGCGCTCCTTGCTGCGAACGCAGAAGACTTGGCGAAGATGGACAAGGCGAACCCGCTCTACGACCGATTGCAACTCACAGAGCAGCGACTCCGGGATATTGCTTCGGATATGAGACACGTCAGTACACTGCCTTCACCGCTCGGAAGAGTTCTCAAAGACAAAACACTCGAAAATGGTTTGCATCTGCAGCGAGTAGCCGTTCCATTCGGAGTTATCGGCATGATTTACGAGGCTCGTCCTAACGTAACCTACGATGTTTTCTCACTCTGTTTCAAGAGCGGAAATGCGTGCGTACTGAAAGGTGGAAGGGATGCAAACGCCTCAAACTCAGCGGGTGTCGAACTTATCCACAGGGTGTTGATAACTTTCGGTATTGACCCGAATGTAGTCACTCTCCTTCCTGCTACCCATGAGGCTACCGGCGAAATGCTGAATGCTGTGGGCTATATCGACCTCTGTATTCCTCGTGGTGGTAAGAAGCTTATCAACTTCGTTCGCGATACCGCCAAGGTACCGGTTATCGAGACCGGAGCCGGCGTGGTACATTGTTACTTCGACAAGGATGGCGATCTGGAGATGGGCAAGCGCATCATCACCAATGCCAAATGCAGAAGAGTGAGCGTATGCAATGCGCTCGACTGTCTGCTGATTCACGAAAGCAGATTAAGCGACCTCCCTGCTCTCTGCGAGGGTCTCGCCGAGAAGCAGACCAAGATCCATGCGGATGCCAAGGCTTACGAGACCTTAAAGGGACACTATCCTGACACCTTATTATATAAAGCGGAGGAAAGCGAGGCGAAGATGAAGGAAGCTGATGCCAACATGAAGAGCATTTGGAACACCGAATGGCTCAGCATGCAGATGGGCATCAAGACCGTGGCTTCGGAAGATGAGGCACTCGACCATATCGCTACTTACGGAAGCGGACACAGCGAGAGCATTGTTTCCAACAATGAAACTGCCCAGAAGAAGTTCCAGGCAATGGTAGATGCAGCCTGCGTTTATGTAAACGCTCCTACCAGCTTTACCGATGGCGCACAGTTCGGATTGGGCGCAGAGATTGGCATCAGTACCCAGAAACTTGGAGCCCGCGGACCAATGGCACTCGAAGAGATTACAACCTACAAGTGGCTGATTACAGGTCAGGGACAGACAAGAGCCTAACAGGACCCGCTCCGTACCTGCTCCGTACCCTCTCCGTACCAAGTCTTAGTTTCTGCCATGTTTGCAAGATTTGCATGCAAACTTTGCAAACATCAAGATTCAAAAAGAAAGATCCAAGAAAAAAGATTCAATAGCAATACATATAAGATATAACAAATAAAAAAACGAAATAACAATGAAGACATTCTTTAATGTTGAAGACCTTGGCGACCTGAAAGCAGCACTCGCCGAGGCACAGGAAGTAAAAGCAAACCGTTTCGGTTATCAGGAGTTGGGCAAGAACAAAACCTTGCTGATGATATTCTTCAATAACAGCCTCCGTACCCGATTGAGTACACAGAAGGCTGCGATGAACCTGGGCATGAATGTTATCGTGCTCGATGTGAATGCCGGTGCATGGAAACTGGAGACAGAGCGTGGCGTCATCATGGATGGCGACAAGAGTGAGCACCTGCTTGAGGCTATCCCTGTGATGGGTAGCTTCTGCGACCTTATCGGTGTTCGCAGCTTTGCCGGTTTGAAAGACCGTGACTACGATTATGCCGAAACCATCGTCAACCAGTTTGTAAAGTACAGCGGCCGCCCTGTCTTCGCTATGGAGACAGCTACCGTTCATCCACTCCAGGCATTCGCCGACCTCATCACCATCGAGGAGCATAAGAAGGTGGCTCGTCCCAAGGTAGTCCTGACCTGGGCTCCTCATTGCCGTGCCTTGCCTCAAGCTGTACCAAACTCATTCGCCCAGTGGATGAATGCAGCCGATGTAGATTTCGTGGTTACCCATCCAGAGGGCTATGAACTCGACCCTAAGTTCGTTGGAAATGCCAAGGTGGAGTACGACCAGAAGAAGGCTCTGGAAGGTGCAGACTTCGTTTATGCCAAGAACTGGAGCTGTCCGGGTGTGAAAGACCCAGCACAGTATGGTGAAATTCTGAGCAAGGATATGAGCTGGACCATCGACGAGGAGCACATGAGCTGGACCAATGACGGTTGCTTCATGCACTGCCTGCCAGTTCGCCGTGGCTTGATTGTTACCGATGATGTCATCGAAAGCAAGAACAGTCTGGTAATTCCAGAGGCAGCCAACCGTGAGATTTCAGCCGAAGTTGTCATCAAGCGCATGCTCGAATCACTCTAAGCAAGAAATAAGCAAGAGATAGGGGAAGCAAAGGAAAACAAGCCTTTACTTCCCTTCTTTTTGTTCTACCCTGCACAATCCCATCCCCATTTCTAGGTATTTTTTTCTTTTCATCCAGTCTATATTCTTATATCTCAGATATTATCCGTACCTTTGCCGCCGAAAAAAGAAAAACAAGATGGACAAATATATAATATTATCACCAGAAGCCAAGGGTTCGTTCAACGACCGCTTGAACTTTCTGTATCTGAAACTAGGTAACTATCTCGACACCGAGAAACTAGAAAAACGTACTTTGCAATATTGTAAGGTATTCCTCAGCGACTCCCAAAATCAAAGCAAGGATTTAGAAGAGTCACTCCTTTATCAGGAGTATCTCAAAGATACCCATCTTACGGTTGTTGAACAACCTCCGCTCAACGGGAGCAAGATTTCACTCCTGATCAAGACCACAGACGATAAGACCCCTATCCTGTTCCACAGCCTCCGACTGACTGCGGAAGAAGCGAAGGGAAAGGATTCGTACGAACAGACCCGAATGCTATTCGATAAATACCTGCAACTTATCGCCGGTACAGAGATGACGATGAAGCGCAATCTGATAAGAACATGGATATACGTAACCAACATCGATGTAAATTATCAGGGAGTAGTAGAAGCGCGCAATGATGTTTTCGACCAGCAAGGTCTGACGGCAGAAACCCATTATATAGCCAGTACGGGCATCGGCGGAGCAACATCCGTCCGTCATGCCTCTGTAGCCATCGACTTTCTGACCGTTCCCGACATTAGGGAAGAAGACAAGAAATATCTCCAGGCGCTCAACCATCTGAATCCAACTCATGACTACGGAGTAGCCTTTGAGCGAGGAACCTGTCTTTCCCTGCCCCAGAAGAAACAATATTTCATATCAGGAACAGCCAGCATAGATAAAGATGGAGCAGTTGTATACGAAGGCGATATTATAAGACAAACCGGCAGATTGCTCGAGAACATCGGTGCTTTATTGAAGGATGGCGATGCGATGATGAACGATATCCAATACTTTATCATCTACCTGCGCGACATCTCAGACTATCATACCGTAGAGCAACTGATGAATCAGTTTTACCCTCAGATACCACATATCATCGTAGAGGCAAGAGTATGCAGACCGGGCTGGCTGATAGAAATGGAATGCATTGCAGAAAAACAAGAACAGAAATAAATGCTGATAAATGCAGAAATTTACTTTTAAAGAGTAAGTTTCTGCATTTTTTATGATTCATTCTAATATATTTTTATTACCTTTGCCCCTGATAAGTTGCACCTTGGCAAAGAGTAAATGCTAAAACTTCACTACTTATACCAAACAAGATGCACAGATATAAAAACTTATAAATCGACAAAAATGAGTGAACAGCAAACAAGCCAATCTAGTTTTGGCATATATTCGTTATATGCATTGGGAGCCATCGCATGCTTTGTGTTCTTCCAATTCTTCTATCCCTACCATCTGTTTTATCAGGAGCAGAACCAACTGTTTCTGTCATCATGGGATTATCTGACTACTTATCTGGACAAACCGGGATGGCTGGCCTGTCTGGCAGGCGATTTCCTGACCCAGTTTTATTATTTCCGCTATGCCGGTCCTATCATCCTTACCCTCTGTATTCTTATTACGGGACATAATGTAAAATGCGCAGTAAGAGATGCAGACATCCAGGGGGAAAAGACGGCACATATCGTAGCCTTCATCATGATGATCCTATTGGTATGTTTCAGTTTTCACTACGACTACCGGCTTTGCAGCATTCTGGCAATAGCAGGTGGTGCCAGTGTGTTCCGTGTCAGCACCAAGCTGCTCACTTCCACCCGAATGTTTCTCAAGAAGATAGAGAAGATGGACGACAATCCTTCTGCCGCAGCAGGTTTGGGAGCAGCGCATTGGGTTACCGCCTTCAGCATCATTGTTTCCGTATTCGTATGCCACTGGTTCTTTGGAAATGGAGTATGGATCTACGGAGCGCTGGTATTTACAGGATGTCTTTCCAACATCATGAAAGTGGGGACCTACTATCGCCTGGCTGCCCTCGTGATTCCTTTCTTCCTGCTGATGCTGTCCAAGCGACTCTACTTCTGCGACTTCCAAACCCTTTATACCTATCCGGGTATCGGAAAACTGGTAAAACCGCAAATGGATCTGGAGAAAACATTCGCGGTAGACTGTGAATATTACTTCGGTAATTATAATAAGGTTATCAACATCGTAGAAAAGACGGAAAATCCAGACCAATACATGAAGTTCTACTATAACCTCGTGATGGCGCAAAACGGATATCTTCCAGACAACCTGCTGAGATTCCAGAGCAACAACCTGGGTACATTCGAGAAACTGGCTCCAGGCACCCCAACCCTTACCATCAAGACCCTGAACGAACTGTATTGGGTTCTGGGCGATATGACTTTCTGCGAACGTGCCACAATGCTTGCCAATGTCTGCTCTCCGAACAACCGGAATATCAGAATGGTAAAGCGACTTGCCGAAATCAATCTGGTGAAGGGCGACTACACTGCTACCCGCAAAAATCTCCGTATTCTGCAAAAGACCTTCGTATGGAGCAGATGGGCAAACCGTGCCTTCTCCTCACTTGCCAGAAAAGCAACAGCCGATGAAAAAGCTCTCCTGCAGCAATACATCGAAAAGCGCCCGTTCATCAACCGGAAGGATACGCTACGACTGAACGAGAATTGCCACACCATCATGTGTGAACTGGCAGAAAGTAATCCGAACAACAAAATCGCCATCGACTACATGCTCTGCAGCGATCTTCTCCTGAAAGACATGGAAACCTTCAAGCGGGATTATGATACTTATTATCTCAAACAGAAAAACGTTTCCTACGAACGCCTGTATCAGGAGGCTCTCATGATTTATCTGGCGGGAACCAAGGCTAAGCCGGAAGAATGGGCAAAATATATCAAGCGTCAAGATGTTCTGCAGCGTTTCCATCAGTATAATGAAGAACGGGGCAACCAGGCATTCAGCGATACCTACTGGTATTACTTCGACAAGGCAGAGGTGCCTAAGTTGAACATCAACTGAGGAAACAATTGACGCTAACTGTTCTTAACCGCAAGGGCAAACTGCGCAAGCTGAACCTAAAGAACGCCAACATGATTTCTTCAAGTGTATATTACGGTTTCAGTCCATCGGGCAAATACGTAACGTTCTCTACCAATATCATCATCCCAGCCTTTCATGCCAACGCCGACAAGCGACTGGAAGTATATGATTCGAAGAGCGATACCTATCACAGTTGGTCACATACCGGCAGATGGTTTGTCTTTGCCAGCAAACGCGACGACGGACTTTACGGCAAGCCTTACTTCTGCTATGTAGACCGCCAGTGCAAGGCTCACAAGCCTTTCGTATTGCCGCAGAAGGAACCAACCTTCTACGATGATTGCCTGAAGAGTTTCAACATACCGGAGTTGAGCCGCGGTCCCGTTCCATTCGATGCCATCGACATCGAGAATGTACTGAAGCAGAAAAGTTCAAATAAGAAAAAACAAAAACGCTCCTGTTACCATATTGCAACAGGAGCGTTTTCTATACATATACATTTGAACTCTTCACTCTTCACCTTATGCCCTGAAACGCCCATAAACAGGGCGTTTCAAGGGGTGAAGAGTTATCGGCGACTCTTCACCCACTCTTCACCACTCTTCACCTAGGCACGAGGCATCGAGGCGTAAGAAGAAACGCAAATCCGCCAAAACAGAAAGGTGAAGAGTGGTGAAGAGTAGGTGAAGAGTGTCCGAATACTCTTCACCGCCCGGAATGCCGATAAACACAGGGGATTCCGAGCGAAAGGTGAAGAGTGAAGAGTATTTCTTCGTAAGCTTCGCATAAAAACGAAACAAAGGCATTAGGGAAGGCTGTTCTAGGCGAACAGTCCACTAGCGGCTATAGCGCCAGTAGGCTGTCTGTGGTTTGCCTGTTAACTGTCTGTCGTAAACAGCTTATGAATTACCAATTAGGAGTCTGATTAAAACAGGCAGACAATAACAGTTTCCAACATCATCAAACAGAAAAAGTATTACCTTGCCGCTATTGAGCAACAAGGTAATTACGTACAGGATTGGCATACATCTCGAGAATTCTTTCTCTCAAGTAAGCTTCATCCTTATTTGGAAGGTCAATTTTCGCAAGCTGACCAGCCATATATTTTTCAAATTTTGCCTTATCTTCGGCAGTATATTCTGCCTGATGAGCAGTTGAGTTTTCAAGCAAATCAAGAGCCACATAGTTACCCGGATAGAGGCGGTAGTTCTTGAATATCTGCTCATCCATGTAGGCGGCTACCTTATTATATATATCCTGCTTAGGCATATCAGGATCAAGACTGTCCAGATAATCATCAAGACATGGGGCTGCATGGTAATGAACATGACCCTTATAGCCGAAGATACCGGTCTGCATGCTTACCAGATCATCCATTGGTCCCTTCTTCCAATCGGCATTATCGCGCTTCTGCTGGAACTCCTTTGCCTTCAGGAAATCGCATGGATCATATTCGTAACTGATAGAGAGCGGTACGAGATGAAGTTGCTTCAGGCGGTCGATAATGCTGCCCTCGCCTCCCATCGACATCATCTGCAGAATACTCTTCTGGGTGCGGTCATTACTATCCTTGGCCCTACCCTCGCGCTGGGCTATCCAGATATTCTCGTTCTTCTCCTTGATGGCAAAATGCATATAGTCGGAAAGACGCTTGCTCGACATCAGCATCTGGCGCATGCTCAGAGCACGCTCTACGATAAACGCCTTGTTGACACGTACCAGGTCCTTGACCCAAGGAAGAGAAAGGAGATTATCACCGATAGCTATCTCACAGGTGGTCTTAAAACCGTTATCGATAAGAAGGACATCGAGGATGGCTGAATCGAGCACGATATCACGGTGATTACTGATGAAAGTATAATTACGGGTATTATCGAGCGGTGTACAATCCATCTCGCAGCCTGTTGCTGCCTTCTTCAGAATGCCATGAACAAAATCGTAAGCAAAAGCCAACTGGAAATCCAGATTGGTCTTACATGCCTTCAACTTCTGGGCAATCATTTCGAAAGGTACTTGTGGATAGAGATAGGCAAGCACTTGTTTAAACTGATCGTTTGAAAGCAAACGGTCGAATACCTCTGGGAGATCTTCAGGCTCCCAAGGACGGATGGTATCAAATTCTTGAGGGATATTCATAATATATACCTATTAATATATATGGCTCTACGAAAAAATCGCAGAACCATATATGAGTTTGTTATTCTAGAACTGATTCTCCACAATTTCGCTGAGCACATCCTTGATATCAAGACCTGCTGCACGAACCTGCTGAGGAATGAAACTGGTAACGGTCATACCTGGAGTGGTATTGATCTCCAGCATGTTCACCTTGTCTTTACCATCCTTATCCTTAGAGATGATATAGTCGATACGGATGATACCGTTGGCATGAAGAATATCGTAGATGCGGGATGTGGTCTTGGCAACCTCTTCTGCAGTCTCTGGAGAGAGACGGGCTGGAGTGATTTCCTGTACCTGACCGTTATACTTGGCATCGTAATCGAAGAACTCGTTGGTGGTAACCACTTCGGTAGCCGGCAGTACAACAGTCTTCTCGGCTGTCTTGTAGATACCCTGTGAAATCTCGGTACCATCAAGGAAGCCCTCGATCATTACCTCATTGCTCTCCATGAAAGCCACACGGAGGGCTGGAGCCAGCTGGTCAGCATTCTTCACCTTGCTCACACCAAAGCTACTGCCGTCAGCAGCAGGCTTTACGAAACAAGGCATACCGATACGCTTGGCAATCTCTTCTTCATCATAAGCTTCACCGCGACGGAGCAAGATACTGTCTGCTACGTTTATACCGAAACCGCGCAGATAATTATTGAGCACATACTTATCAAAAGTCATTGCCTCTACCAGAACACCGCTTGTAGAGTATGGCAGATGGATGAGGTCGAAGTAGCCCTGCATCACACCATTCTCACCAGGCTGTCCGTGGATGGTGATATAAGCATAATCGAAATAGACATGCTTGCCGTTCATAACGAAAGAAAAATCGTTCTTGTCAATCTCGATAGTCTCACCATTATCCAAAGCGACATGCCAGTCGGTACCCTTCACATCGACGAGATAAATATTGTAGCGCTCTTTATCAAAGAAAGAGTACAAACCCTGTCCTGAGCGCAATGATACGTCGTGCTCAGAAGAATCACCACCACATACGATGGCTATCGTTCTCTTGCTATTTTCCATAATTACTAAATATTTTTGAATGTATCTTGTGTGGTGCCAGCGATGAAGCCGCGCCACTTTTCTATTAATTGTCTAAAATCATTTGGCCACTCACTGTCAAAATCCATCTGCTGCCTGGTTGTAGGATGCACGAAGCCGAGTGTCTTGGCATGGAGAGCCTGACGCGGACAGAGTTTGAAGCAGTTCTGGATAAATGCCTTGTAGCTGCTACTGCGCTGACCTCTCAGAATCTCTGTTCCGCCATACGTTTCGTCCATAAAGAGCGGATGACCGATATGCTTCATATGGGCACGAATCTGATGGGTACGGCCTGTTTCCAACACACACTGCACCAAGGTGGTATAACCGAAACGCTCCAACACCTTGTAATGAGTAACCGCCGTCTTGCCTATTCCGCTGTCCGGATCGAAGACCTTCATACGGAGGCGGTTCTTCGGATCACGGCCGATATTGCCTTCTATGCGACCTTCATCTTCTACAATGTTGCCCCAAACGAGCGCATTGTAACTGCGATGGGTAGTCTTGTTGAAGAACTGCTTGCCCAGTGCGGTCTTTGCTGTAGGAGTCTTGGCAACAACGAGCAATCCGCTGGTATCTTTATCGATGCGATGCACCAAGCCCACTTCCGGATCATTGGCATCAAACTCTGGCATATCCCTTAAATGCCAGGCTACCGCCTGAATCAAGGTTCCATGAAAGTTGCCCGCACCCGGATGCACCACCATACCTGCTTCCTTGTTAACCACCATCAGCTGGTCGTCTTCATAAACCACATTGATAGCGATTTCTTCAGGCTTGATACTCGTTTCGTGACGGGGACGGTCAAGCATCAGAGTAACCAGATCGTTAGGGCGCACCTTATAGTTACTCTTTACCGGTTTACCATTGACATGGATGAATCCGGCATCAGCAGCCTGCTGAATACGGTTACGGCTCTGATAGGCCATCTTATCAGCCAAGTATTTATCAATGCGCACCGGATCCTGGTTGGCATCCACCTGAACCTTCCAGTGCTCATAGAGTTCATCTCCTCCTTCACCAGAAGCAGAAGATGCTCCTCCAGCTTCCATCTGGAGTTCATCATCCAGTTCGTCCATATCTCCTGCAGCATCAAACCCGAAGTCATCCTCTACAGGAGCATATACCTTATTATATATATAATTCAGAATTTCCACTCTTAATTATCAATTATTAATTATCAATTATTCATTTCCTTACTCCACCACTTCCTTCTGGTGGTGCTCATGCGAAGGAGCAGGCTCTGTGGCTTCCGTACCAGGAACCACCTCGAAGTTGTCTTCATGAGTTTCTCCGCTCATGTCACCTTCGCCTTCCATCACATCTTCTTCGCCGTGATAAACCGGATCTACCACATCGATAGAATCATCAACGCTCCGTTTACCATTGCCAACCTGTATGACAAGCACATCATCGATAGAGACCTTATCACCAGCCACAACATGCTTACCCTTTACGAGGATACCATAAACCCAATCCTCTTCGCCAGGAATATATTCAGGTGTACCCAGTTTGAATCCCATGGCAGTAAGTTTAGCCATTGCCTCTCGCAAGGAACTGTTGTCAATGACATCAGGAATGGTGATACGTGGAGAATGATCAGAATTGATGGTAACATAGATAACATGTCCCGACTTTACCACTTCTCCGAAAACAGGAGTCTGCTCCAGAATGACATCAGGCGGCAAAGAGCGGACATATCCCGTATCCGTTACAACAATTTCCAATCCCGCATCGTCGAGGATATGTGTAGCATCATCGATATTCTTATATCGAATATCCGGCACACGGATGGCCTCACCATGATGGGTATAGATATCGATGCCATACTTGACACCGACACAGAGCAACACCAGCACCAGAATCATGGCACCGATATTCCCCCAAAGGTACTTACTCTTAAACTTATTTATAAACTCTGATGAAGTCATATATTATTTTTTGGTGCAAAGATACAAGTATTTGGGGGAAGAACAAAATAAAAAGGAAAGTTTTTGCACTCTCACCACCTATTTTATGATATAAAAACAAAACATCTTTGTTCCCAAAAGAGCAATCTCAGAAAAGGAAGGGGCGTTATAAACAACAAAAAGCAGCAAAGAATACATCCTTGCTGCTTTTAATGTCATCGTCAACAGACGAATCTTTCCTCGGAATTACTTTCCGTGGTGCTCGTCAGATACAGTTAACTTCTTACGGCCATGAGCACGGCGAGAAGCCAATACGCGACGACCATTCTTTGTTGCCATACGCTCACGGAAACCATGCTTGTTCACGCGACGACGATTGTGAGGCTGAAATGTTCTTTTCATTTTTCTTATTTATTTTTTAATTAATATTCTTCACAAAAGTGCAAAACACGCCCTTTTTGGGCTGCAAAATTACGCATATTTTCTGAAATAACCAAGAAAACTACCAAATTTAGCTTAAATATTTATGTTTTTTTCGATATTTCCTTTGATTTTTCATGTTTTTGCCGTAACTTTGCACTCGATTTTGAGATTATTATAATAACATTCAAGATAAACAAGAAATGATTAATTCACAGGAAATTAAGATTGGTACTTGCATCCGCATGGATGGCAAAGTATGGGTTTGCATCGACTTTCAGCACAGAAAGCCAGGTAAAGGTAACACCGTAATGAACACAAAATTGAAGAATGTTGCCGACGGTCGTGTATTGGAACGTACATTCCAGGTAGGTTTCAAATTGGAGGATGTTCGCGTTGAGCGCCGTCCTTACCAGTACCTCTACGAGGACGCTACTGGTTGCATCTTCATGAACCAGGAGACTTTCGAGCAGGTGCCTATCGCTAAGGAGAACGTTACTGGTGGCCAGTACATGAAGGAGGGTGACGTTGTTGAGGTGGTTACTGATACAACTGATGGTACTATCCTCTTGGCTGAAATGCCAGTGAAGACTACTTTGAAGATTACTCACTCTGAGCCAGGTGTAAAGGGTAATACTGCTACCAACGCTACAAAGCCTGCTACATTGGAGACTGGTGCTGAGGTTCGTGTTCCTTTGTTCGTCAACGAAGGCGAGACTATCCAGATCGATACCCGTGACGGTAGCTACCTCGGTCGTGTAAGCGAGTAATACATCCTCCAACAGGAAGATTGTGCTCTTATTGAGTAAAACTAACCCTTAATAGTAAGAAGAATGAAATATTCCATCATAGTACCTGTATTTAATCGTCCTGACGAAGTGGACGAACTTTTAGAGAGTCTGACTTATCAATCAGAGAAAGACTTCGAAGTTGTCATCGTTGAGGATGGCTCACAGACTCCCTGCGAGGAGGTGTGCAAGCGATATGAGCACATGATGGATATACATTATTACTATAAGGAGAACTCTGGTCCGGGTCAGAGTCGCAACTATGGTGCCGAGCGCGCCAAGGGTGAGTATCTTTTGATACTCGATAGCGACGTGGTCTTGCCAGAAGGTTATCTGAAGGCTGTAAGTGATGAGTTGAGCCGTGAGCCAGCCGATGCTTTCGGCGGTCCCGACAAGGCGCACTCATCATTTACAGATACTCAGAAAGCCATTTCTTATTCCATGACTTCTTTCTTTACCACCGGTGGCATCCGTGGCGGAAAGAAGAAGATGGATAAGTTCTATCCCCGTTCATTCAACATGGGCATCCGCAGGGATGTTTATCTCAGGTTGAATGGCTTTTCCAATATGCGTTTCGGTGAGGACATTGATTTCTCTATCCGTATCTTCAAGGCAGGCTGCCGTTGCCGTCTGTTCCCTGAAGCATGGGTATGGCATAAGCGCCGCACCGACTTCCGCAAATTCTGGCGACAGGTCTACAACAGTGGCATCGCCCGCATCAATCTCTACAAGAAATATCCAGAGAGTCTCAAACTCGTGCATCTCCTTCCTATGGTCTTCACCGTGGGCGTAATAGGCACGCTGCTTCTGCTCTTCTTCGGCTTCCTGCCATACATGCTTGGCACCGTTCACGTATTTCCAACCTTGGGCAATGCGATGGCAGCATTGGGCTGCATCGGCCTCGCCGGCATCATTCTCTATACCATCGCACTGTTTATCGACAGCAGCAGAGAGAATCACAGCGTGAAGATAGGCTTGCTGAGCATTCGCGCTGCCTTCACACAGCTGATGGGTTACGGATGCGGATTTCTTTCTGCATGGTGGAAGAGATGCGTACTGGGGCAGAGCGAATTCAGCGCATACAACAAGACTTTCTACAAATAAGACTTCCCCGCCAAAAGAGAAGCCAATAATAATCTACTAATCAGTTATTATTATGGCAGAGAAACTAACCATTGCCAATTGGGCAGAAGAAGACAAGCCCCGCGAGAAACTGGAGCGCTTGGGAGCCTCAGCTTTATCCAATGCCGAACTCTTAGGTATTCTGATTGGTTCGGGATCTACTGACGAAAGTGCCGTAGACCTGATGAAACGCATTCTGAAGGATTGCGACAACAACCTGAACCAGTTAGGAAAGAAGACCATCAGAGAACTGACGCAATATAAAGGAATGGGACCCGCCAAAGCCATCACCATCCTTGCAGCCTGCGAACTGGGCAAGCGTCGTGCTCTTGACAAGATTGGCACACGTCCCGACTTAGGCTCATCCCTTGCCATCTACAACTATATGCTTCCGAAGATGCAGGATTTAGATAAAGAGGAAGCATGGCTCCTGATGATGAACCAGAATTTCAAACTTATCAAGGCGAGCTGCATCTCAAAAGGCGGCATTACAGAAACGGCAACCGACATCCGGCTCATCATCAAAGAAGCGGTGCTCAACAATGCCACCATTATCGCCTTCTGCCACAATCATCCCAGCAACAATCCTATGCCAAGCAAAGCCGACGATGTACTTACCCAGAAGATAGCCAAAGCTTGTGAAATCATGCGTCTCTTCTTTATGGACCATGTCATCATTACCGACGGCGCCTTTTATTCATATCACGATAAAGGTAAATTGTAGTCTATTTGGGGTATATTAGACCTTTCGCAAGAAAAAAACAGCTTTTCTTTTTGTTTTGTCTGCAATAATTATTATCTTTGTAGGCAAAAACAAAGATTATTATGACACAAGAAGAAAAGACAAAGATAGAAGAAAAGATCGTAGATGTGCTTAAGACCGTTTACGACCCTGAGATTCCTGTCAACATCTGGGACCTCGGTATGATTTATAAAATAGATGTGAAAGACGATGCCACCGTAGATCTCGACATGACCTTCACAGCCCCTTCATGCCCTGCTGCCGACTTCATCCTGGAGGATGTAAGAAGCAAGGTAGACAGCGTGGAAGGCGTAAAATCTGCCAATGTGAACCTTGTATTCGAACCGGCTTGGGATCAGAGTATGATGAGCGAGGAAGCTCGCGTAGAACTCGGTTTTGAATAAAGACAAAGCCGTTGAATTCTTCACTCTTCATTCTTCACTATTCATTTAAAAAGAATCGCTTATGAAAAATGTATATTTCCTCTCAGATGCGCACCTTGGCTCATTAGCCATTCCGCATGCCCGCATGCAAGAACGCCGCCTGGTCCGTTTCCTGGACAGCATCAAGACGAAGGCTGCGGCAGTTTATCTCCTGGGTGACATGTTTGACTTCTGGAACGAATATAAATATGTCGTACCAAAAGGCTATACACGCTTCTTAGGTAAGCTCTCGGAGTTGACCGATATGGGAGTGGAAGTACATTTCTTTACGGGTAACCACGATCTCTGGACCTATGGCTACCTGGAGGAAGAGTGTGGCATTACCGTACATTACAAGCCTCAGACCGTAGAGATATACGATAAAGTATTCTATCTGGCACATGGAGACGGACTGGGTGACCCAGACAAGAAATTCAAGTTTCTGAAAAGAATGTTCCAGAACCAGACCTGCCAACGCCTCCTTAATGCGATTCATCCTCGCTGGGGAATGGCTTTGGGCTTGAACTGGGCTAAGCATAGCCGACAGAAACGTGCTGACGGAAAGGAAGAGCCTTATATGGGCGAAAAGAAGGAGTTCCTGGTGCGCTTTGCCAAACAGTATATGCAAGGCCACAAGGATATAGATTACTTCATGTTCGGCCATCGCCACATCGAACTGGATCTGATGTTGAGCAAAAAGACCCGACTGATGATTCTGGGCGACTGGATATGGCAGTTCACCTATGCCGTGTTTGATGGCGAACACATGTTTATGGAAGAATATGTGGAAGGCGAAAGCCAACCATAACAATAAAGGGCAGCTTTATGAGCTGCCCTTTATTGTTATCGCTGTATGCGACCTCCTGAAGAAGTCATGTTATTGATGATTTCTTCTTCTGTAACCAGATTCTGATCACCCGGAACAGTATTCTTTATCGCGCTTGCTGACAGTGAGAAATCCAGGCAATACTGGTTCTTGTCGCCCCACTTCTGATGGGCATGAATATAGGCAGCAATAAAGGCATCACCAACACCCATCGGATCAACGATCGGCTCAATATCATAGATTCTTGTAGTATAGAGCTGATCTTCTACAGCATCATAGAGCAAGCCGCTCAAGGTATGATGACTGCTGGCAATCTGATTTCTTACCGCCATCACCATCTTCTTACACTTAGGGAAGAGCTGATGCATCTTGCGAAAATACTCCAGATAAGCCTCCCTGTCTATCTCGTAGTCTGCATCCAAAGCTTCGAAAGGAATATGAGGCACACCGCTGGCTACCTCCCACTCATTCTGGTCACCAAAGATGATGTCGCTATACTGCATCATCTGGAATAGCACGTCATGAGGTTCCAGGCCATATCCCCAGAGATTCTTACGGTAATTGATGTCGCAGGCTATGGTCAAGCCATCAGAAACAGCAAGTTTGATGGCATCCATAGTTGACTCCATCGCATCGCGGCTGATAGCACAGGTAATGCCGGAGCAATGGAATACGGCAGCATCAGCCAGCACCTTTTCCCATTTCACCATTCCGCGCTTCAGCGTATAGAAAGAAGAATTCTTGCGGTCGTAAACCACACGGGAATTGCGCATAGCCACAGCTTCCTCGAAATAATAAGTTCCGAGACGTTCGCCGCCACGCACAACATGAGAAACATTCAGACCGTACTCTCTGAGATGCATCAACGCCGCCTCACCCATCTCACCGTATGGCACACGGGTTACATACTCTACATTATCACCTAAATAAGCCAAAGAGATGGCTGCATTAGCCTCACTGCCACCATAATTGCCAAACATATGATGTCCCTGAAATAAACGTTGATAACCAGGCTTAGAAATCCTAAGCAATATTTCTCCGAAAGTTACAATCTTTGTTTTCATAATTCTAAAAATTTAAAAAGGTGAAGACCATTCACTTATGTTTCTAGTCTTCACCTTATTATATATAGCGTATGATTACTTATTAGCAACCAACTCCATTGTATCGCGAGCGATAACAATCTCCTCGTCGGTAGGAACTACAACTACCTTCACCTTACTGTCGTCAGTAGAGATGATAGCTTCCTCACCACGAACCTTGTCATTTACTTCCTTGTTAATCTTGATGCCAAGATACTCCAGGTTCTTGCAAGAATCCTCGCGGAGGTCGGTCTGGTTCTCACCAACACCTGCTGTGAATACGATAGCGTCAACGCCACCCATAGCAGCTGTGTAAGCACCGATGTACTTCTTAATGCGATACTCATACATACGGAGAGCCAACTGAGCCTTCTCGTTGCCCTCGTTAGCTGCCTTTTCGATGTCGCGCATATCAGAAGAAATACCTGTAATACCGAGCACACCACTCTTCTTGTTCAGGAAGTCAGCCATCTCCTGTGGCTTCATGTTCAACTTCTCCATCAAGTAGGTAACGGCAGAAGCATCGATGTCACCACAACGTGAACCCATCATCAAACCAGCCAATGGAGTCAAGCCCATTGAAGTATCCAATACCTTACCATTCAATACTGCAGCTACAGAGCCACCGTTACCGATGTGGCAAGTGATTACCTTAGAGTTGTTCTGGTCGAGACCGAGAATCTCGCAAACACGCTTAGAAACATAGCGGTGAGATGTTCCGTGGAAACCATAACGGCGTACGTGATACTTCTCGTACAACTCGTAAGGAATTGCATAGAGGTAAGCGTAGTCTGGCATTGTGCTGTGGAATGCGTTGTCGAATACGCAAACCTGAGGAGTGCCAGGCATCAAAGAGTCAACGGCACGGATACCCTTCAGGTGACCTGCGTTGTGAACAGGAGCGAGGTCGCAAAGTTCCTCGATACCATCCTCTACGCTCTTGTCAACGATAACGCTCTCCTTGAACTTGTCACCACCCTGCACTACGCGGTGGCCTACAGCGTCGATTTCCTTCAAGTCCTTGATGGCGCCGATTTCCGGGTCGAGCAAGCACTTGAACACGAAGTTCACACCTTCCTTGTGGTCAGGCATGTCGTGCATGATCTGCTTCTTCTCGCCGTTAGGCAATTTCACCTTGATGAAAGCGTTATCAAGACCGATACGCTCTACACCACCCTGTGCCAATACAGACTCATCGTCCATATTATATAATTTGTACTTGATAGATGAACTACCACAGTTCAGAACCAATACTTTCATTTTGTTTTCAATTTAAAATTTATAGTTTACAGTCTATAGCATAAACCACCCATCTTACAGCAGCTTAGCCCTATAAACTGTTAACTGTTAACTATTAACTATATACTTACGCCTTCTTTGCATCCTGTGCCTGGCAAGCTGTGATGGCTACCATGTAGTAGATGTCATCAACAGAGCAACCACGAGAAAGATCGTTAACAGGACGGGCAATACCCTGGAGGATAGGACCGATAGCGATGGCACCACCCAAACGCTGAACGAGCTTGTAGCCGATGTTACCAACCTCGAGGTTAGGAACTACCAAAACGTTAGCCTTACCAGCTACGTCAGAACCTGGAGCCTTCTTGGCAGCAACCTCTGGAACGAGGGCTGCATCTGCCTGAAGTTCACCATCAAGATGAAGCTCTGGGAACTTCTCCTTAGCGATAGCAACAGCATCCTTCACCTTGTCAATGATATAAACGCTCTTGCCTGTCTCCTTGTTGATGGCATCCTTTGCGCTACCCTTTGTAGAGAAGCTCAACATGGCAATCTGTGGATCAGCAATACCTGCCACTGACTGAGCTGTATGAGCTGTAGTATAGGCAATCTGAGCAAGCTGGTCTGCTGTAGGGTTTGGAGTTACAGCAACGTCACCCATTACTACAATGCCATCCTGACCATACTGCTTCTGGTCTGTGATGAGCAACATCGCACCACTTACGCAAGTGATACCTGGAGTGCACTTGATAATCTGAAGAGCTGGACGGAGAGTATCGCCAGTAGTGCTCAACGCACCAGAAATCTGACCGTCAGCGCCCTCAGTCTTGATAATCATACAACCGAGGTAGAGGTTGTTCTTAGTTACGAGTTCACGAGCCTGCTCAACTGTCATGCCCTTCTTTTTACGAAGTTCAGCGAGCTTCTCTGCATACTCCTCAGTCTTAGGGTTGTTTTGTGGATCAACGATAGTAGCCTTGTCGATGTTGTTAAGACCCCACTGAGCAGCGAGATTCTTAATATTGGCAGGGTTACCGATGAGGATGATGTCTGCGAGATCATCAGCCAAAACTTTATCGGCTGCTTTCAATGTACGCTCCTCTTCTGCTTCAGGGAGCACGATGCGCTGCTTGTCAGCTTTAGCGCGAGCTACGATTTGCTGTAATAAATCCATTTTACTTTTAATATTTATATATTTTTGTTGTTTCCTAAGTAGATCTGTCAAAGTGTTAGGCGATGTTATCTTGTTTTTTCGCCTTTTTGCCACATCGACTTTGCAAAAGTACACATTTTCTTTGAAATAGCAGCGATTAAAATGTGTAAAAAAAGCTAAATCGGGAGATTATTCATATCGTAAAGGTTTACGTAGCAGGAAAAGTGAAGAATTAAGAATAAAGAGTAAAGAATTCATGCGCTTTCGTGCTTCACTATTGAATTCTTCACTCTTCGTTCTTCACTCTTCACTATTATATCATTTCCTGAGTGAGGATGCTTTCCAATTCCTCGGCAGAGAGTCGGAGCTTGAACTCGCCCTTGATGGCCACGCTGATTCGTCCGGTCTCCTCGGATACGATGACGGCGATGGCATCACTGCTCTGTGATATTCCGAGAGCGGCACGATGGCGGAGTCCCAGTTCCTTCGGAATATCGAGGTTATGACTCACAGGCAGAATACATCCGGCTGCCATGATGCGCTTATTGCTCACCACCATGGCTCCATCATGAAGCGGCGAATTCTTGAAGAAAATATTCTCTATCAGCCGCTGGTTAATCTTGGCGTCTATCTCCTCACCCGTATCCATGATGTCCTTCAGTGGAACGCCTCGCTCTATAACGATAAGAGCACCTACGTATTTCTTCGCCATACTCATACACGCCATCACAATCGGCATGATGGTCTCCTTGTTAGCCTCCTTCTGGCTCTCCTTGCTGGAGTGGAAGAAGCGAACCAACCGGCGCATGCCTTTCTGCGAACCTATCTCATAGAGGAATCTGCGGATATCCTCCTGGAAGATGACGATGAGGGCGATAACTCCCACGCTCACCAGTTTATCCAGGATAGAACCCAGCAGGCGCATTTCCAGTATCTGACTCACAAAGAGCCAGATAAGTACGAAGAGCATGATGCCCACGAAGATGTTCAGTGAGCGCGATTCCTTCATCAGACGATAAACATAGAATAGCAGCGAGGCTACCAGGAGAATATCGAGAAAGTCTTTGATTCCAAATTCTATCATGTGCGTCCCTCCTTCATAGCTTCTACTATCTTAACAGCCTCAGCAGCTTCTTTCACATCGTGAACTCTGAGGATGCTTGCGCCCTTCATCAGAGCGATGGTGTCGAGCACGGAAGTACCGTTGAGCGATGTCGTAGCATCTCCACCCAACAGCTTATATATCATACTCTTGCGGGAGATGCCTACCAGAACCGGAAGTTCCATCACGTTCAACTTCTCCATCTCATTATAAATCTGATAATTTTGGATGAGATTCTTGCCGAAACCGAAGCCTGGGTCGAGGATGATATCCTTGGCTCCCAAGTCGCGTAACTGCTGCACCTCTCTGGCAAAGCCCTTCATCATCGTTTCGAGCGTAGGCTGCACCGACATTAATATATAAGGTACCTTCAGTTCGCCCACTACGCGGAACATTTCAGGATATTCCTCCTGTCTCTGCTCCAGCGGCACATTGGCGATACCTGTGATTCCACCTTCTGATACATCGTTGATGATATCGGCTCCCCACTCCTCGATACACTTGCGTGCCAAGGTTGGGCGATAGGTATCTACGGAGACGGCAGCATCCGGTTGCTCCCTGCGAACGATGTCGAGAGCAAACTTCAGGCGTCTTCCCTCCTCCTCTTCCGATACTTCATCGGCACCGGGACGGGTGGAGAAAGCGCCCACATCAATGATGCTTCCACCTTCTTCTATAATCTGATTAGCTCTCTGAGCTATCTCCATTTCTGTCTGTTTTCTACTGCCAGAGTAGAAACTGTCGGGCGTAACGTTCAGGATGCCCATCACCTGAGGGGTACTCAAATCCATCAAGCGCCCCTTGATATTGATTGTATATTCCATCGGATTATAACTCTTTCAACCATTTCTCGCCTGGTTTGGTGTAAGTCCAAGCTATAAGAGCAACAACAACAATAGAAGTTATCATAAAAAATAATGCTAAATAACTCATACTATAAACTTTTTAGCCATTTCTTCCCTGATTCAGTATATGTCCAAAGCAAAATACCACCACCTATTAAAGTGCCTATTCCAAATATCAAAATCATTGTTTCCATTTTCTTAATATTTTAAAATTCGATTACCTACTATTGCAAACAAAATTGTCATGCACACACCAAATAAAACATACAGAAGATTCATATAATCGAATTCTCCTGTTATCATTGGCGTAAGCCCACCCAAAACCATCGCTCCAAAACTTAGTTTGGAGATATCGAAGAAATAACCAGCTAGCTTGTCTTTCCTCGTTTTTAATTTATCTCTTTCTATGTTTGCGCCCATTCCGACCTCACTTTCCAAAGATTACTTGAATATTTTCTGCAAAAATAGAAAGAATTATCGAGATTACCATCATTTTTTGGGAAAATTGTTTGTTATGTCCATAATTTAGATTACTTTTGCACCCAAAATAACAGTTATAGACTATGGATATTTCAGAACTCTATCAGATTTACCAAGCGCACCCAGTGATTACCACTGACAGCCGCGACTGCCCAGAGGGCAGCATCTTCCTGGCTTTGAAGGGCGCATCGTTTGATGGCAACAAGTTTGCCGACATGGCTTTGGAGAAAGGCTGTGCCTATGTGATTGTAGATGAAAAAGAGTATGCCAAGGAGGGCGATGAGCGATACATCCTCGTAGAGGACTGCCTCACCACCTTCAAGGAATTAGCCCGTGAGCATCGCCGCCACTTCGATATTCCTGTAGTAGGAATCACCGGAACCAACGGCAAGACCACCACCAAGGAACTCGTCTCTGCTGTTCTCGGCGAGAAGTTCAACGTGATGTTCACCCAGGGCAACTTCAATAATGACGTAGGCGTACCAAAGACGCTCTTCCGTCTCTCTCCGGAAAACGAGATTGCCGTTGTAGAGATGGGTGCTTCCCATCCTGGTGACATCCGAAAACTCGTGGAATACGTGGAGCCAACCTGCGGTATGATTACCAACGTAGGCCGTGCCCACCTGCAGGGATTCGGCAGTTTCGAAGGCGTGAAGAAGACCAAGGGAGAACTCTATGATTACCTCGCAGCCAACGATGCCCTCGTCTTCATCAATGCAGACAACGAGCATCTGATGCAGATGGCAGAGCAGCGCAACATCAACCGCCTCATCACCTACGGCAAGGACGAAAACTGCGATGTATGGGGAGAAGTCATCTCCTGCGCTCCTTTCCTGAAGTTCCGCTGGCGCACCGAGAGTTTCGACTGGCATGAAGTCCAGACTCATCTCATCGGCTCTTACAATATCGACAACATGCTTGCCGCCATCACCATCGGTCTTCATTTCGATGTGAAGCCTCAGCAGATAGATCATGCCCTGGAGAATTACATCCCAAGCAACAACCGTTCGCAGTTGGAAGAGACGGCGCACAACAAGCTGGTGGTAGATGCCTACAATGCCAACCCATCGAGCATGGCAGCCGCCATCGAGAACTTCCGCGTAATGGATGTGCCTCATAAGATGGCGATTCTCGGACAGATGGGCGAGCTCGGTAAAGTGAGCCACGAGGAGCACCAGAAGGTAGTAGACCAGCTCCGTGCCGCAGGCTTGGAGAACGTATGGCTCGTAGGCGATGAGTTTGAGAACATCGACTGCGATTACCGCAAGTTCAAGAATGTAGAAGAGGTAAAGGAAGCCATCCAGGCAAACCAACCTCGCGACCACTATATCCTTATCAAGGGAAGCAACAGCGTCAAACTCTTCCAACTCCCAGAACT
This sequence comes from uncultured Prevotella sp., assembly GCA_934202525.1. Taxonomy (GTDB): domain Bacteria; phylum Bacteroidota; class Bacteroidia; order Bacteroidales; family Bacteroidaceae; genus Prevotella. Next base: position 8,870 of record CAKPYB010000014.1, on the reverse strand, counting down.
TCTATAAGACATCACATGGAACAAAAGCAAGAAGACATCAAGCGACTCATCAGCTTTGTGGAGAAGGTTGCAGGCAAGACCATGCAAGCACCACGTGACTTCATGTTCTTATACGAACAACTCAAGGAGTTCACGGGCGAAACCATTTCCGTCAGTACGCTCAAACGAATTTGGGGATACACCCACACCAACAACAACTTCAGCCTCCATTCGCTCGACCTACTATCACGCATGGTTGGCTACAACAATTGGGAAAGTTTTATCAAAGACAAAGCTGACATTCCTACAAGCCAGTTCTTTGTCAACAAGAAACTCAGGAGCTATTCACTTGAGGAGGGAGAGAAGATACTGCTCACCTGGCAACCCAACCGTGTTGTCTTGATAGAATACCAAGGCTGCAACAAGTTCAAGGTTTTGGAATCCCAAAACAGCAAACTACAGGCTGGTGACTTTTTCCACTGTGACCAGTTCATGGAATGTGAGCCACTTATCATGACGCATCTCATCCGCAAGGGTATGATACCATGCGACTATATTTGTGGCAAGCAAGGAGGCGTGCGTTGGTCATTCATTACAGACATTCCGGAAGACAAGAATGCCTATTCCTCTGAGGAATCATAACCACAAGGCTCATGCCTTTTATTTGCCGGGTGTTGGAACGATACATTTCACCTCGCTCCAACATTCGGCTTTTTTATAAGCCTCTACCGACATCGCTGGAACATGCAAGGTCACATGGCTTGCCGTTGCCTTACCGAACAGTTTCACCACTCTTTGCGGTTCTTGCGCTTCATCATACACATCTTTTAAAGAGTTACATTCCATCAAGCAGAACTGTCCAATTTCATGCACATTTTTAGGAATACGGATACTATCCAAAGAAGAGCATCGCCAGAAGACACCACGCTCGATGGATTTCAAAGATTGCGGCAAGGTAACACTTTTCAATTGTTCACAAACACCAAAGGCATCATACCCTATCGAACGAACACCCTCAGGAACAATAACTTTCATCAAGCCCGTCTTGCTAAAACAAGAAGATGGAATTCTCGTCAAACCCTTAGAGACACGAACTTCCGACAACTTTGAGCATCCCCAGAAAGCCATATTATCCATATTCGTCACTTCATCAGGGATATCTGCCACTAGCAGTTGTTTGCATTCCCTAAAAGCCCGACTGCCAATCCGCCGCAGAGTATGAGGCAAGCAAAGCGTCTGCAACCTCTGATCACCCAAGAAAGCATAGTCGGCGATTTCCACCACTCGATACCGTTTCCCACCATACGAGATATGGGGTTCGATATAGAGATTAACATTGGTACAAGTATCGCCTCTTCCCATCAAACGGCAAGTCAAACTATCCTCCGACTTCACCTGATAGAGATTACCATATTCATCAGCGAATGTCACCTCACGCTTTCGTGAAACACACCAAGCAGAGATGCCTACGACAACCAAAAGTGCTACGACCGCGGCAAATATTGTTTTTCTCAACAAGCCCTTCCGCAGAAGTCTCTCTTCCGCGATCTGATTTTCATTGTCCCCAAAAGAAAGAATCGCTTCGATGTTTTGCCATCTGTCTTCTTTTCTTGGCATTAAGCACTTTTCCATGACGAATTGCCATTTCTTCGGCAAATGACGATGTGCTTCTTCTTTTTGCCCATCCAAGCTATCAGCATTCGTCTTTACATTATCACCTTGGTTGTTTTGAATGTATTCCAAGATTTTGCCTACCGCATAGATGTCTGTACGACAATCCACCTCTCCCGTTTCATCCGTCTGCTCTGGGGCAGCGAAGTTCACGGTCAAGCCAGAAGTATGTGGATAAGTAGAAATATAGCTGAGCCCAAAGTCGATGATTCTCAAGTCGCTGTTCACGGAAGTCAGCAACAAGTTGGTTGGCTTGATGTCCAAGTGTACCACCTGAGCATGATGGATGACTTTCAATGCATCCAATAGTTGGCGCATGAAAGCATCGAGTCGAGCCTCATCAGAGAAATAAAGGGGTTGGGCTAGGATAAAGGCATCCAAGGTCAAGCCATCCACAAAGTCCATCAAGATAGCACATTCCTCCTGTGTATCTATCAACTGATAATAGCGTACCACGTAAGGAGTTTCAGCCGACAAAAGTTTTCCTGTCTCATATTCTTTTCGCAAGCAAGTACGTAGTTTTTCATCCATCAGAAATTGGGAATGCAGGCTTTTCTTGAGCAAAGACTTCCCCTCGACCACACATCTCGAAAGATGACATGTCGCCGTATCCAAGCTCCATTCCTCCGCCTTTCCCAATGGCATAAAATCAGATGAATCCAACATATTGTGTAGAACTTACCGTTTGTCTTTAGCTATACTTACTTTTATCAAAAGACAAAAGTAGTCATTTTTTCCGAGACCGCAAAAGAAAAGAACAATAAATAACAAAAAAGCACGAAAACTTTCGCTTTCGTGCTTTTTACATCTTACTTCACGCTAAACTTCAGCGTTTTTCCTTTCACCTTTATAATATAGACACCAGCAGCCTTGAGGTCTATCTCATGATCAGTTCCACGATATACAGTGAAGCCGATAGAATTCACAACCTGGATTACCTCGTGATCAGCAAGTCCCTCAACCTTCAGATGTCGGTTGTTGACAATCAGTTTCACTTCACCCATTGTGATGTTGCTGATGCCTGTAGAAGGAATAACTGTTACCACACAGTTAATCGTCAGATTAGAACCATCCTTGGTCTTGGCTGAGACGACAGCCTTACCCTCACTGATACCCAGGATATTACCTTCCTTATCAACTTCTACAACCGAAGTCTTGGCTGATAACCAGTCAAGTTCCTTATTGGTTGCATTCACAGGATTGAAGATTACATTCAGTTTCTTGGTTTCTCCCAAGGCGATTGTCACAGGAGATTCCTCAAACTTGATCTGCACAATAGGAACTTCAGGTTCCTTTTCATTCTCAACCTTGATATGGCAAACCGCCTTGATTTCGCTGTTTTCAGCCGAAGCAACCGTAACATCAGCCTCACCTTCTGCTACCGCCAGGACGAAGCCTTCATCTGTCACGATAACCACATCTTCATTACTACTTGTCCAAAGAATCTTCTTGTTAGCTGCATCCGTTGGATAAACCGTTGCCTCCAACTGCATCGTATCATTTGGCTTAAGCGTAGCTTCTGTCTGACTGATTGTGATGCTTGTCACCTTCTTGTCCGCATCACTTGGCGCATTACATCCTTCTATCTTGTAGAATCGTTTCCACCATGCATCAGCCTTGTAAGCCTCTTCATTGCCATAGATAACATGAAGTGTTGCCTTGCGGAACACATCGTTCATACTAGACGGATCTTCCGTACCGATGAATGAAGGAACCTTCGTTGCATAGCAATAGACATCTGTAAGAGAAGAGCAGCCTGCGATGATGTTGTCATTCACATGCTCTACGGTTGCAGGAATCTTCAAAGTTCTGATGTCAGAACAGCCGTTGAATACATTGTTACCAATATACTTTGTGCCAACAGGCAATTCTACATCTATCAACTCCTCACCATTCAAGTAGAGGCGATGAGCCGTACTTGCCGGATTTGCCGCAGCATTCTGGAAGTTGATGTGAGCCCAATCATCCAGATAATCTATGTTCACCTTGCTCAAAACAGCGCAATGGTTAAATGCATTCTTATCCACAGTCAGCTTGGTTTCATGTGTCTTGAATGTCACACTCTCCAAAGCAGAACAGTTTTCAAACGCACCTGCGCCAATACCTTCCGTCTTCTTTGGAATCGTAATATCAGCAAGATTACTATTATTGATGAACGCACCTGCCTGCATCGACTTCAGAGACTCTGGCAATATGAGCTGACTGAATCCACACTCACCGAAAGCATAATCATAGATAATGCTCAGAGATGTTGAGAGCTGGATATCTGTCAAACCTGCATCATAGCGGAAAGCATACTTGCCCACGCTCAAAGTAGAATTCGGCATGATGAAGTGATTGAGCGAGCTACACTTGTAGAAAGCGTAGTTGTCGATAATCTTCAGGTCGCACTTATCATTCCACTTCACGGTCTCCAACTTGCTGTCACAATAGAAAGCAGAGTCACCGATGAGTCGCAGCGTACTCTTTCCTTCCCAAATGACATCCTCCAGTTTAGCACAGTTCTTGAATGCTGCCGTATCAATGACATCGAGATATTGGGTTGTACCCTCGAAAAGAACATGCTGTAAACCTGCACAATCCATGAAAGAACGCTTGCCGACAGTAACCAGCTGGCTGGCATTAGCCACAGTTACGCGGTTCAGGTTCATCGCCTTGGTAGCAGCATTATCTTCTATCTTCTCTACGAAAGCACCCACACGCAGCGCCTGCAGTTCGTTCTGGCAAGTAAATGCATAACCGCCCACCTTCTTCACGGCATAAGTCACGGCATTGAAGGTTGTCTGCTCCGGAATACTTACCGTACCGGTATAAACCTGTGCCACCTTCTCTGCATCAAGCGACTTGTTCTTGCCGCCATAGATACTGGTTACGGTAGCTTCTTTCTTCGCCTTATCAAAGAGATAGTAGATGTCACCCACATACTCAACTTCAGGATTTCTGACGATGACCTTACATTCTGAAGTCACGCCATTACCGTCATTCGCTGTATAGTAAATGGTAGTTACACCCGGAGCAACGCCCTTGATTACACCATTCTCATCGATGTCAGCCACCTTTCTGTCGGCTGTAGAATATTTGATGCGCACATTGGCAGCCTCAGCCGGATAGATAGTCAACTTCTGTTCGTTGTAATTCTCCCCAGCCTTTACATTTACGGTAAGAGTACTCAAGTCTATCTTCTCCACTACAGCTGTCGGCTTTGGCTCGCAACCCAGGAGTTTTGTAAACTTACCCCACCATGAAGTATCCTTCTGATAGAGGCTTTCCGAACCGAATGGCACATGGAGTGTAGCATTCTGGAACACTTCATCCATGCTTGTCGGATCGTTCACACCGATAAACTCCGGCACTTCCTCTGCGTAACAATAAACATCCTTCAAAGCCGAGCAGCCCACAAAGATATCATCATTTACATGATCCATAGTTGCAGGCATTTCGATACTTTCGATGAAAGCACAGCCGTTGAATGCATTGTTGTTGACATACTTTGTGCCCTTAGGCAGCACCACATTGATGATTTCCTTGCCGTTTGCATCGTAGATATGCTGCGATGTGTTGGCAGGGTTTGCCTTGGCATTATTGAAGTTGGTCTGCGCAAAGCTGTTCATGTTGGTGATATATACCTTATTTAATATAGGGCACTGGTTAAATGCATTGTTGCCGATGGTCATGGTCTCGATAGCTGTATGGAAAGTCACCGACTCCAACTTCGAGTTGTTTTCGAATGCAGCAGAACCAAGACCCTGCAGACGTTCCGGCAAGATTATCTCCTGCAAGAAGTCATTATTGATGAACGCACCAGCCTGGATGTTTGCCAGCGACTCAGGAAGCGTAATCTGGCTGAATCCACACTCACCATAAGCATACTCGTCGATATAGTTGAGCGAGGTAGAGAGGTGGATATTGGTCAGGCTCGCATTATAGCGGAACGAAGAGTTACCCACACTCAGCGTAGTGTTCGGCATTTCGAAGTTGTTGAGCGAGATACACTTGAAGAAAGCGTAGTCCTGAATGGTCTTCAGTTCACTCTTACCATTCCACAGCACCTTCTCCAAAGCCGGGCAATCGTAGAAAGCACTATGTCCGATGGTCTTTACCGTTGTATTGCCCATCCAAGTAAAGCGTTCCAAAGCAGTACACTCTCTGAAAGCTGCCTTGTCTATGCTGTTCATCTTCAGGGATGTTCCATCAAAAGTGAAACGTTTCAAGCCTGTACACCATTTGAATGCTTCCTCGCCGATGTTCACGAGCTCGCTCTCATCAGCCACATTCACGCGGTTCAGTTTCTCCGCCTTGATGGCAGCATGAGGTTCAACCTCTGTTACCGTACGAGGGATATAGATACTCTGCAACTCGTTCTGGCAGTTGAAAGCATAGCTTCCCACTTTTCGTACCGTATATTTATTACCATCATAGATAATAGTTTCCGGAATATTGATAGTACCTGAGTAATACTGCGCCACATTCTTAGCATCAAGCGAAGTATTCTTGCCGCCATAGATACTGGTTACTGTAGCCTCTCTGTTTTCATCCGTCGTCCCTTTCAAGAGATAGTAGAGACCGCCGACATACACTACGTTATCTTCATAAACAATGACTTTACAGTCGGCATATACATTTTCATCTTGCGACATGTAGTATCTAATCGTTGCAATACCAGGAGTGCCAGCTTTTATCACACCATTTTCATCTACACTTACAACATTCTCATTTAACGATTTTACTAAAACATCAGATATCGAAAAATCTTTACCAGAAATATTTACCTTTTGTTCACCATAAGAAGAACCTTCTTGGAGATTCAACGTCTTGGTTGATAAATCAATTGTAATTGGTGCAGAATTAACCACTTCACATGAAGCACTTAAATTTGAGTCATCACTAGCCATACAAGTAACACGTGTTTTACCATAACCTATACCTGAGACAACTCCATCTTGTGTAACTGTGGCTATTGATTCATCTTCACTTTTCCAAATAAAAGTTTTTCCATCTTTATCATCTGCATCTTCTGGTATTATTTTTGGTTTAAGAGTTTGGCGTTTATTCGTTATTAACGTAATGGTCTTCGGCAATTCTATCGAAGTCATTTTCAGAGGTGTAATGGTTATATCACAATAACGCTCTATTCCATAATACACCGTTTTCAACTGTGTTTTTCCAACTTTCAAACCTTTAACAATTATTGAATTTTTGTCAAAATTCACATCAGCAATTGTTTTGTCGCCAAGATTATAAAAGAAATCCGAACCTTCATCCACGCTTTGGCTTTTTACATAATCAGAAACTATCGTTTTAGTTCTCTCCACGGATAACTTTGAAGGAATTTCTAATTTTAGCTCAACCTTTGCGTAATATTTCTTTAATTGTTCCCAGCCATTAGTATCATAACCTTTTGCATTTTCAGGAATGCAAAGTTTGGCATTTTGAGCACTATAACCGCATTTAAAAAAAGCATTAGAAGCATCCCCTGCTGCAAAGATATATTCATAACTATAAATATTCTTATAATTATCCACATAAATCTGTAGCTGCTGATCAGTTCCCTTGCGTAATTTTTCTTTAATCGGAGCTTGGGTTGCATATGAAAATATTCTTTGCAAATAAGGACATTCTATGAAATTGTATGGCTCAATATTTGTTATACAACTCGGAATTCGTACTTCAATTAGTCTCCCAGAATGATGCTTTCCATCCAATAGACAAAATGTATAATTTTTCAAAGTGCGGACATTCCTTTTCAATTTTATAAGCACAACATGTTCGCCTTTAGACGCAAAAAAGATAAATCGCTTATCTACAGATTGACCATCAATATACATTGCATCTACGTCATTCAGAAAATCAAGCCATAACATATTACTTGGAAATTGAAACAAAGTCGCACTATAACCTGATGAAGCATTTTCATCAACTTCATATTTTGCAATGATATCTGTTTCTTTGTCATACATATTTTCATACCAACTTGATGCCTTAGACATCATTATAGACATCCAAGCTATAAGAAACACTAATAAATACTTATTCAATAAACATTCTTTCATATTCGTAAATTTATGTATTTATCTATACAATACTCCACATACGTTATCTTTAAATTCCTTGGTATGCACCTCTAAGAATCTTCGAGTTTCAACGATTGCTTCCAACCAATCAGCGGTCTTACAGAAGGATAACTGCATCAAATAACGATCCTTGCAATTCACTTGCTTCCAATCTATAAGAGGAGCAATAGATGCTACCAAACTTTTATACCATCCTAAGTTTTTGCTGTCATTGTCGCAAACCACTTCAAGGAAGCAATCGACTTGCGACGTGTCATTATCATAGACGAACACAAGCCCCAATGTACTTGAACGCATGGCTTCAGAACTTTCATTGGACAAAGACACTCGGATGTAATCATCATTGCCATAGAAAATCAGCCCTTGTTCTTTGCGTCCTTTTCGATTGGTTTTCCTAATGTCAAAGCCAAAACCTCCTTGACTTTTTCTAAAATCTTCCATCATAGCAAACACCAATGGGGTGAACTGAGCTGAGAAGGAATTAACTTTACCTAAAGTCGTCTTTCCTACATTTCCAATACGCTCCAAGACAATTTCCATCAAATCCTTAGCAAACAGATAATTCCAAATAAATATAGGTGTCTTAGATGATACAGACGTAACACATGAGTTTTGATAGTAAGGACTTGTCTCCATCATTTCATAGCCACTATATGTTGCTATTTCTATAAGCTTTCCTTTGACATTATTGTTCGGATGACAACAACCAACTACAAGCTCATAAGATGCTTGAATGACTTTAGGACAGGTACTGTTTCTAATGTCTTTAGGTTCTACAAGTTTCTGATAGCAATCAACAACTGATCCTGCCCAATTATCACCGCTTGTTATGATTGCTATCTTTCTTTCATTCTTATAGGAGAAAACAACAAAGATATCCTTGCTACGTGATGTCGTCAGAGTATAAGGGCAAAAAGACTTGCTCTTTCTATCAAAGATCTCAGCCTTCCATCCCTTTCGCCTTGTCACAAAATCAAGGAACAACAAGTCGATAAGCATTTGAGTACTCTCCGTTTTTCCATGCTTACTCGGAGCACTTACTGCTATCATTAATTTATTTTTAAATAGAGATCCTTAATTCCGCAACACTATAGTTTAACATTATTTATAAGTGCCTGAGCAACAAAAAGTTGCCCAGGATTTTGCCAT
>CAKPYB010000013.1 GCA_934202525.1 uncultured Prevotella sp. | reverse complement strand
TCATTCGAGATATTCGTGTTCAATTAAATATCTGTTCAATCACGGAAAATTCGTGTCATTCGAGATATTCGTGTTCAGTTAAATCAAAACACTTTGCGTTCGTATTCCAATCCGCCAGAGTGACCAAAATTATAGAGAATACCGAGTTTAAAACCTGTAGCTTTGAGATAATTATATACTTGACTTCGATGGGAATCATTGAGTTCTGAAACAGCTTTCAGTTCAATAATAATATCCCCATAACAGACAAAATCAGCTCGATAAGTCTGCTTTAGTTCATGTCCATCATAGAAGACTTTAAGTTCTTTCTCACGTTCAAAGGGGATGCCTCGCTTAGCAAATTCAATAGCCAAGGCTTCCTGATAAACGGCTTCAAGAAATCCTGAGCCCAATACATTATATACATGCATTGCAGCCCCAGTGATGTTATATGATTCTTTACTACGGTATATCATAATCTCTATATATTTTTTTTTTGAACACGAATTACACGAATCGAACGAATACATCCTGTTCAAGCACGGAAAATTCGTGTCATTCGAGAAATTCGTGTTCAGTTAAATATCTGTTCAAGCACTTATTCGTGTCATTCGAGGAATTCGTGTTCAGTTAAATATCTGTTCAAAGCACTTATTCGTGTCATTCGAGAAATTCGTGTTCAGTTAAACCCTTTAAAATCCATAGAATCCAATGAAGAATCAAAGAAAAATCGATTTGATCGTGGTACATTGCAGTGCCACACGTATTAACCAGGACTTCCCAGTAGAAGCCTTAGAAGCCTGCCACAAGGCCCGTGGTCTCCACTCCATCGGTTACCACTATTACATTACGAAGGATGGCGTGGTCTATCCCTGCCGTCCAGAAAGCGAGGAGGGCGCTCACGCCCGCCACTACAACGCCCATAGCATCGGAATCTGCTACGAGGGTGGTCTCGACGAGAAAGGCAAGCCTGCCGACACTCGCACTCCAGCCCAGAAAGCATCTCTGGAAGACCTCCTCTACAGTCTCGTCCTCGACTATCCCGATGCCGAGATCCTAGGTCATCGCGACCTTCCCTGGGTTCGCAAGAGCTGTCCTTGCTTCGATGTCAAGGAATGGCTGAAGGAAATCGACTTCCATCTCTAGAAAGCCCGGACAGTTCCCGGAAATTCGTGCTATTCGAGTTATTCGTGTTCAAAATCATCCCAGCTTGTAAGTCCTAAAAAGCTTATGGGTTGGGATTTTTTCGTTCTCAAAAATGAGAATATCCGTTGCTTGCAACGAAAAAAATCCATGTGCGAAAATTCAAGTTTCTGCTTATCGTAAATCAATCCTCGCTGAGGAGTTTCTTGATTTCCTCATCGGTTTTGGTGAGTTTGTCTTTACAGAGTTTCACCAAGGTTTTGGCACGTTTCAACTGCTCGGAGAGCTGATCAATATCGAGTTCATCATTCTCCATTCTTTCTACGATTTCTTCAAGCTCTCTTACGGCTTGTTCGTATTTCATTTCTTCTTTTTCCATATTTTTATTTTGTTTTGGGGTAACAGAGTTTTATTCAACTTTTGCCTTCACGCTGCCCTCGGCAAACCTCGTTTCAATGATGTCGCCAGACTTCAGTTGCGAGGCAGAGCGGATGCTTTTGCCATCTTTCAGCGTAATGCTGTAACCACGTTTCAGCAACAATTCGGGGTCTTGTGCCTGAATGCGCTGGGAAAGAAGCTGCAGACGATGACTCTCGTTGAGCATCTTCCTTTCCAATATCGGCTGAATATTCTGAGAAAGAATCTCGAAATGGCGCTGGGCTTCCGATAGTTTCGACTGGACATTTGTGCTTAAACGACTCATCAGACGGTCGAGATAAGCGCCCTGCTTCGTCTTCACCAGCGAAAACTGGACAGGAATCGTGTTGCTCAATCTGTCGAGCCTCATCTTCTCCACCTGCAGACGGTGCTTCACATTCTGCACAATGGCCTCTTGCGCATTCACCACACGGGCATAAACCTCAGTAAGATGATTAACGAGGAAGGCGGCAGCGGCTGTCGGTGTCTTTACACGCTGGTAAGAAATCATATCCAGCACACTCTCGTCCCTTTCATGTCCTATTCCCGTGATGATAGGCAGCGGGAAGTTTGCCACATTCTCGGCAAGCGCCAAGGTATCGAAACCCGAGAGATCGCTCGTAGCGCCACCGCCTCGGATGATGACTACGCAGTCAAACTGTTCCCATTCGGCATTGATACTGTCAAGGGCAGCAATCACACTCTGCTCTACCCCCTCGCCCTGCATCGTAGCCGGAAAGAGGCGGGTTTGAAACTGCAGACCATAATCGTTATCGGCAAGCTGGTTGCAGAAATCACCATAACCTGCTGCCGTTGCACTGGAAATGACGGCGATGCGCTGGCAGAACATCGGGAGCACCAACTCCTTCTGCAGTTCGAATACACCCTCAGCTTTCAGCGTATTGATGATTTCCAGCCGCTTGCGTGCCATATCGCCCATCGTATAGTTAGGGTCAATATCATCTACTATCCAGGAGAAGCCATAGTTCTCATGAAACTGCGCGTGTACCTTGAGCAGCACTTTCATTCCGGCATGAATGCGCTGTCCGGTGATGCGCTCAAAATTCGGTTTGATGAACATCCATCGGTTTCGCCAGCAGGAGGCATGCGCCTTGGCAATGGGCGTATTAGACCGCTCATCCTTCTCGATGAGTTCCAGATAGCAGTGCCCGCCGTAGCCCTCGCGAGCCTCGGAGAGTTCCGCTTCCACCCAATAGCTATCGGGCAAGGACATCGAAATGACCTCACGGACTATGGAGTTTAATTCATAGAGAGATAACCTTTGCTTCATATATTGCTCTTCACTCTAAATTCTTCACTCTTCGTTCTTCACTTTTCACTTACTTAATCGCTTTCCCCGTCTGATAAGCCTTCCAGAAATCAGGCACACCATACCCGAATACATTATCGGGATGCTGCTGGTTATTACCAGCCAATCTCACGAGTTTCATAATCTGCTTAGCCGTCTTCTGAGGCAAAGCCTGCCAGAGACACGCTACCATTCCGGCGATAAGCGGAGATGAGAAAGACGTTCCGTTATCATTGATGATATTTCCACGGCCCGTAATCACACAGGTAGGACTTCCGTAAGCCATCACATCAGGCTTGATTCTGCCGTCAGCAGTAGGTCCCACGGCACTGAAAGCCGCATTCTCGCCCATTTCGTTTACGCTGCCCACGGTAAGGATATTGCGTGCATCGGCAGGGAAATTGATTTTCTTCCAACTTCCCATTCCGTCGTTTCCTGCAGAATTGACACAGATGATTCCCTTGTCAGCACACATCGAAGCGGTGCGGGAGATGAGGGTAGAATTGCCATCCTGCTCATTATAATGATGGTTGGTTGACGCATCATCGAAGCCATGATAGCCCAGCGAAGAATTGATGATATCAACGCCACAACTGTCGGCATATTCAGCCGCAAAAGCCCAGTAATCCTCTTCTGCCAGACTCTCTGTGCGCTCATCTTCACAGCGCACCAGCAGATATTGAGCCTCAGGCGCCACTCCCACGAATCTTTCAGGTTCGTTGGCAGCCATCGTAGAAAGCACCATTGTTCCATGCTCCATCTCGGCGAAAATATTCTTGGATTGAGGAACCACAAAGTCCTTAACGCCCGCCAATCTGATATTATGCAGCGCCGGAATCTTATCCACATTCATGAATCCGCCGTCGAAGACAGCAATCATCATTCCCTTGCCCAGATGTCCGGCAGCATGCAGCCGCTTGCCGTTGAGCGACTGGATCTGCGCATCGGCAGCACCATATTCGCCTACTCCACCAGTCCAATCGTTCAATCCCCTGCGAACGCTACTTCTGACGCGCTGACTGACAGAATCGGGAGCAGAGAAGACCTTCATTTTCCGGGTGATGAAATCGAGATTATCCAGTTTCCGTAGTTCCTTCTCCTTATGAATGCGGACCAGCAGGGTATTGTTCCACTTGCTCTTGCCCACAATCTCGATGCCTGCCTCGCTTACAGCCTGCTCGTAAGCAGGAGCTATAGGAAGATCGGTAACGTCGATGGGCAGATTCTGCCTCTTTCTGCGCTCTATGGAACGGGGAGAGAGAAAATCTGCAGGACGACTTACCGAAAAGGGAGTGTGACTGAGGTCTTTGTCTCTGAGATAAAGACGATACATCATACACTTGCCTCCTGGATACGACACCATATCGGTTTCGGCGATGCGGGGGAACCGCATCAGTTGCTCAAAATTGCTAACCCTGTCTTCGCGAGCAAACAAAGAAAGAGCGGTCATTAAAAATGCATAAAGCATCAAAAATTTTTTCATCATTATATCGGTAGTCCGGTTTGTTATTGTTGTTGCTGCAATATTTCTGTATTGCATTTGTTAATGAGTTGAATTGTTTATTCTGAAGTGCAAAAGTACAGTTTTTGTACGAAAACGCCAAAAGAAAAGGAAAGTTTTTATCAAGAAATGCAAGTTTTTCTTATATATATAATAAGGTATCAGATATTTTTTGTACTTTTGCAGACAAGTAGCCGCCGCGGCTGCATTCTGAAAGAAGCAGGGCGAGCGTCTATGAGGCAATAAAAGGACACAATGGAAAATAAACAAGCAACATTAGAATTAGGTACAAAGCCGGTGGGCAAGCTGCTCGTTCAGTATGCCTTGCCAGCGATGATTGCGATGACCGCCGCCTCACTCTACAACATCGTTGACCGTGTATTCATCGGTCAGGGTGTGGGAGCCATGGCCATTTCAGGTCTCGCCATCACCTTCCCCTTCATGAACCTCACCGCCGCCTTCGGAGCCGGTGTGGGCGTAGGAGCGTCTACCGCCATCAGCGTGAAGTTGGGACAAAAAGATTATGCCACAGCGCAAAACATTCTGGGTAACACGATTTCACTGAATCTCATCATCGGTATCGGACTGAGCATCATCTGTCTGCTCTTCCTCGACCCTATCCTGAGATTCTTCGGAGCTAGCGACCAGACGCTCATCTATGCACATGAGTATATGGTTATCATCCTGCTGGGTAATGTGGTGAGCCACATGTATTTCGGCATGAACTCCCTGCTCCGAGCGGCAAGTAAACCCAAGCAAGCCATGTTTGCCACCATCTTCACGGTGGTGATGAACGTGATACTCGATGCGCTCTTCATCCTCGTCTTCAAATGGGGAATACAGGGAGCCGCCATCGCCACCATCCTTTCGCAGCTGATGGCGCTGTGCTGGCAGTTCAAGCTCTTCAGCAATAAGAACGAGCTGCTGCACTTCAAGAAAGGCATCTACAAACTGAAGAGGAAACTCGTGGATAATATCCTCGCCATCGGCATTTCGCCGTTCCTGATGAACGTGTGCGCCTGCATCATCGTCATCTTCATCAACAACCAGCTGGTACGGTTCGGAGGCGACCTCTCCGTGGGAGCCTACGGAATAGCCAACGGTATTGCGATGGTGTTCATCATGTTCGTATTCGGTGTAAACCAGGGAATGCAGCCTATAGCCGGCTACAATTATGGAGCACAGAAACTGGACCGACTGATGCGCGTACTGAACCTGAGCATCATTGCCGCCACCGCCATCATGGTAACGGGCTGGCTGATAGCGATGTTCCTGCCTTACTACTGCGCGAGAATGTTTACTACCGATAAGCAGCTGATAGACCTGGGCATCAAAGCTATCAGAGTGGTGATGTTCTGCTTCCCGGTCATCGGTTTCCAGATGGTCATCACCAATTTCTTCCAGTGCATCGGAAAGGTGAAGATCAGCATCTTTCTCTCCTTGTCGAGACAGTTGCTCATCCTTCTGCCGCTCCTGGCTTTCCTGCCGATGATATGGGACATTGATGGAGTATGGTACAGTATGCCTATCTCCGACTTCTCGGCAGCAGTCATTGCCGGAGTCGTCATGGTATGGTACATGAACAAGCTGAAAAGACAACACCAAGAACAGCTAAAAGTTAATAGTTAATAGCAGCTTCGCAGTTTAGCAAGATTGCCCTATAAATTATAAACTATAAATTATGAATTATGAATAAGATTATCATAAACGTAGGTCGCCAGATAGGTAGCGGCGGCCATATCATCGCCGAGAAGCTGGCGGAGGATTTCGGTTGCAAATGTTACGACCGTGAGCTGCTGAATCTTGCCGCCAAGGAGAGTGGATTCTCGGAGAAATTCTTCGAGCAGAACGATGAGCAGAAGGGATTCTTCAAGTCTCTCTTCCATACCCATCTGCCCTTCCTGAGCGATAACAATTTCTATCACAACGACTTCTCGCAGGAAGGTCTGTACAAGTTCCAGAGCGACGCCATCAGAAAGGCTGCCGATGAGGGCAACTGCGTGTTTGTGGGCAGAACCGCCGACTATGTGCTGCGTGATTACAAGAACGTGATCAACATCTTCATCACCGCCAACATCGACGACCGCATCAAGGCAGTGTGCAAGCGAAAGGACATCGACAGAGCCAGCGCCCGCAAGTTTATCGAAAGCCACGAGGAGCAGCGCGCCTCTTACTACGATTACTATACAGGCAAGAAGTGGGGACACAGCGAGAGCTACGACCTCTGCATTAACAGCAGCCATCTGGGAATCGAAGAAACAGAGAAGTTTATCGCAGAATTTATCAGAAAGAAGTTCGGACTTAGTGATTAATTAGTAGTGATTAATTTTAGGGACATAAAACATTAAACATCATATAAATGAAGAAGATTATGCTTTTGGGCTCAGGCGAACTGGGCAAAGAATTTACCATCGCCGCAAAGCGAGCAGGACAGTACGTCATCGCTTGCGACAAGTATGACAATGCACCAGCCATGCAGGTAGCCGACGAGCGAGAAGTGTTCTCGATGCTCGATGGCGACGCATTGACCGCAGTGGTAGAGAAACATCACCCAGACATCATCGTGCCTGAGATTGAAGCTATCCGCACCGAACGCCTCTTCGACTTCGAGAAGGAGGGCATCCAGGTTGTGCCTTCTGCACGTGCCGTAAACTACACCATGAACCGCCGTGCCATCCGCGACCTTGCCGCCAAGGAACTGGGGCTGCGCACCGCCAAGTATTTCTATGCCAAGACCTTCGAGGAGTTTAAGAACGCTGCCGATGAGATTGGTTTCCCATGCGTAGTGAAGCCATTGATGAGCTCCAGCGGCCACGGTCAGAGCTATGTTCACAACGACGATGAACTGAAGGAGGCTTACAAGGAAGCAATGGAAGAAGGTCGTGGCGACGTGAAAGAAGTGATTATCGAGGAATTTATCGACTTCGATTCTGAGTTCACCCTGCTCACCGTCACCCAGAAAGACGGTCCTACCCTCTTCTGTCCACCTATCGGCCATGTACAGAAGGGCGGCGACTACCGCGAGAGTTGGCAGCCATTCCAGATTTCAGAGGAGGCTTTGAAGAAGGCTGAGCACATTGCCGGCGAAGTAACCAAGGCTTTGACAGGTGCCGGTCTCTGGGGCGTAGAGTTCTTCCTGAGCAAGCAGGGCGAAGTCATCTTCTCAGAGTTGAGTCCTCGTCCACACGATACAGGTATGGTAACCCTCGGTCACACCACCAACCTGAGCGAGTTTGAGCTCCACTTCCGTGCCGTAATGGGCTTGCCTATCGCCGGAATCCATCTGGAGCACATCGGCTGTTCTGCCGTCATCCTCTCACCAGAGGAAAGCACCGAGCCATTAAACTACAATATGCTCGATGCCCTGAAGGAAGACCACACCCGCATCCGCATCTTCGGCAAGCCAGAGGCTCACGTAGGCAGAAGAATGGGCGTTGTTCTCTGCTACGGCGAGAAGGGCGATGACCTCAACCAACTTCGCGACAAGGCAAAGCGCCTGGCAAAGACCGTATTGGGAACCGACCCTTATATGAAGAAGTAGACATGGAAGAATTAGGAAGAATTATCACATTACCCAAGATATTCGACCCTAGAGGCAACCTGACAGTGGCAGAGGGAGAAACCCATATACCCTTTGCCATTGCCCGTACCTACTGGACCTATGATGTTCCGGGCGGAGAAAGTCGCGGTGGCCATGCTCACAAAGAATGCAAGGAATTTATCATAGCAGCCAGCGGATCCTTTTCGGTGACGCTTGATAATGGAAAGCAGAAGAAAACCTATCATCTCAACCACCCTTGGGAGGGACTGTTCGTGGATGTCAATATCTGGCGAACACTGGATGATTTCTCTTCCGGCTCATTGTGTCTGGTTCTGGCTTCCCAAAAGTTTAAGGAAGAAGACTACATACGCGAATATGACGAATACCTCAGATTCATCAACCCGTCTAACAGTCCGATTCTCTCAAAGACCGAGAATCAATAACTCTAAATGTCATGTTTGAGATAAAAAGATATAGCAATGCCGACAAGGAGGCGTGGAATGCTTATGTAGAGCAGGCTCGCAACGCCACCTTCCTCTTCAATCGCAACTACATGGATTATCACAGCGACCGGTTCAAAGACCATTCCCTGATGTTCTATAAGAACGGAAAACTCCATTCAATCCTCCCAGCCCATGAGAGAGAGGATACATTCTGCTCTCACTTTGGTCTTACTTATGGAGGACTAGTAATGAATAAAGATGTGACAGCAGCTGATGTTGTCCAGCTTTTCAAAGAATTGAACGAACACCTCAGGCTTCACGGTTTTAAGAAAGTTCTCTACAAACCTGTGCCTTGGGTTTACCACCAGATGCCATCTGAAGAAGATCTTTATGCCATCTATTGGGTATGCAAGGCACGCATCGTGAAACGCGATATCGGTTCTGTTCTTTTCCTACAAGAGAAGCCTAGATGGAGAAGGCTTCGCCGACGCTCCTTGAAAAAAGCGCAGGAGGCAGGAATTATAGTAAAGAGAGAGAACAATTTCGAAGGTTTCTGGAAAGTTCTTGACGCTAATCTTGAAGAGCGTTATCAGGTACATCCTGTTCATACCCTTCAAGAAATAGAACTTTTACATAGCCGTTTTCCAGATAACATCATTCAATACAATGCCTACCTGGAAGATGAGATTATAGCAGGATTCACCTTCTACATCACACCACAGACAGTACATGGGCAATATTGTTCATCAAACGACAAAGGTAAGGAACTTGGTGGCATTGACGCCATTTACGACCAGGTTCTTAATCATGATTATGCCGATTATAAATTCTTTGACTTTGGTCGCTCTACAGAAGGCGATGGGGATTATCTGAACGAAGGTCTCATCAGCCAAAAAGAAGGTTTCGGAGGAAGAGGAGTGGTTTACGACACCTACGAATGGAAAGTATAAATAGTTAATAGTTGATAGTTTATAGTTAATAGGGCTTAGCCGTTTGCAAGATTGCTATAAACTATCAACTTTCAACTATAAACTATAGAAAAGCCCTATAAACTATCAACTATTAACTGTAAACTAAATCAGGATGACTGTCACACCTCTGGCTGCTTGCGCACCCATAACCAGTGCCTGCTCAATATCGGCAGTCTTAGAAGGACCACTGATGAAAATACCGAAATTGTACTTCGGATCCATCTCAATACGGGCATAAGCCTCATGCATATTGTTCACAATCTTCTCTTTTTCGAGGAAAATCACAAGGTATTCCGAGATGAAAAGCACCGCTTTCTCCTTCATGGTCTGAGGAATCCAGATGCAACCATTCTCGGCAACACCCACTTCACCACGAACAATACCCACATCAGTACCATTCAGGTCGTTAGCCTCAGCCACTGTATCAGGGTTCTTCTGGGCAATCGTGATTTCTGGCAGATGAGAAGCAAAGACCTTGGCTTCAGGATAAGCCTTCTTTACCAGTTCATCCAGACTCTCACCCTCCTTAGCCTCTATCACATGGCCACCTACCGATTCCGTCATCTCAATAAACTGCTTCAAGGTATCCTCATACTGAATACCCTTCACATCTACGGCAGGCATATCGAATTGAACGTGCGTATTCTTACGCAACTTGTTCAGGAAATCTTCTTTCTTCATTGAACTTTGAAATTTGAACTTTGAACTTTATGATTAGTAAAGCCATTAATCACTAATAACTAATCACTAATAACTAATCACTTAAATCACTTCACCTTTCCTTCTTTCCAAAGCTGATGGAAACTCTTCTTTGCAAACTCAGGCATGGCATGACCGATGCCCCAGGCATTCCAATTGCTGAAGTGCGTGCAGCATTCAGGAACCAGATTGACAAGCGGAGCAAACTTCAAGGCTGTGGTGTAGAGCGCAGGACGGTCGAAGAGATACTTCATACCATTCGACATTGCTCTCTTTACAGGATCAGCCTTGCCCAACTTTTCCAGACTCTGGCGCCAGACATAAATCTGAGAACCCGGTCCTACCTTGGAAGGACAGACATTGTCACATGACAGACACAAGGTACAAGCCGAAACATTATCGCTGTACTTCTGAGGATTCTTCAGCATACCCAGGTTCACACCGATAGGACCCGGTATAAAATAGGTGTAGCTGTAACCGCCCGAACGACGATAAACCGGACAGGTATTCATGCAGGCTCCACATCGCATACACTTCAAAGTCTGCCAGTGCTCCTTATCTGCGAGAATATCACTTCTGCCGTTATCCACCAATACCACATGCATCTCGGCACCCGGACGAGCCTGGCGGAAATGAGAAGTGAAGGCGGTAGTAGGCTGACCTGTACCGCAGCGGCAAAGCAAGCGCTGGAATACAGCCAAAGACTTATAATCAGGAACCAGTTTCTCAATACCCATCGCTACGATATGGAGCTTAGGCATGGAAGTGGTCATATCCGCATTACCCTCGTTGGTGCAAACCACGCAATCGCCGGTAGCAGCCACACCGAAGTTACATCCGGTCATACCAGCTCCAGCTTCCATAAACTGGTCGCGGAGATGATGACGGGCACAGCGGGTAAGGTAAGTAGGATCATAGTTTCCGATTTCCTTGGAGATACCCTTCTCCTCGAACATCTTACCTACCTCCTCACGCTTCAGGTGGATGGCAGGCATCACGATATGGCTAGGCTTCTGATGCAAGAGCTGGATGATGCGCTCACCCAGGTCGGTCTCCACCACGTCAATGCCGTGCTGCTCCAGATAAGGATTCATCTCGCACTCCTCGGTGAGCATCGACTTCGACTTCACCATCTTCTTCACGTTATGATCTTTCAGGATACCGAGCACAATCTCATTAAACTCCTGTGCATCCTTTGCCCAGTGAACCTTCACCCCGCGGCTCTCCAGATTCTTGGAAAACATATCGAGGTAATCGGCAAGATGGGTAATCGTATGCATCTTGATTTCAGACGCATGCTCACGTAGGTCTTCCCACTCAGGAAGTTCCTGCGCCATCTTATCTCTCTTCTGACGAACAGACCAGAAGGTAGCGTCGTGCCAGGTGGTCTTCTCTACGTTCTGCGTAAACTTCGCAGCTCTCTTGGAATGTTCTGTACTCATAGTCCTGCAGCTAATATTTGAACAACATGAATAAACTTGATCGGCATCTTCTCTTTCTTGGCGATTCCAGCCATGTGCATCAGACAGGAAGAATCCGGTCCGGTAACAAACTCAGCGCCTGTAGCCATGTGGCGCTTGATCTTGTCCTCGCCCATACGGGTAGAAACGGCAGGCTCCTCAATAGAGAACATACCGCCAAATCCGCAGCACTCATCCTTGCGCTCCGGTTCGTGGATGGTAATGCCTTCCACCATATTTAAAAGGTCGATAATCTTGTTGAACGGCTTGATGTGGCGCTCAGAAGGAGATGACAATCCCAGTTCGCGCACACCGTGACAACTGTTGTGTACACTCACCACATGCGGGAACTTGCCCGGGACATGATCCACCTTCAGCACATCGTGAAGGAACTCCACGACATCCATAATCTTCTTGGAGGAAATACACTCGTGCTTACCCTCAAGGATTTTAGGATAATACACCTTTACGTAAGCGGCACATGAGGCAGAAGGAGCTACGATATAATCGTAATCCTTGAACAGCTCATCAAATGTCTCTATGACCTTTTCCGACTTGTCCTGAAAACCCGCATTAGCCATTGGCTGGCCGCAGCAAGTCTGTTTTTCGGGATAACCCACGTCTAGTCCGTAATGCTTAAGCAACTTGTATGTAGCCACACCCGCTTCAGGGTAAAGGGCATCCACATAACAAGGGACGAATAATCCGACTTTCATTGTTGTTATATTTATCTTGTTTGCTATTTTTATTCTTTTTCTACATGACTAAAAGCCGCTGCAAAAGTAACAAAATAATTGCAAAAATACGACATTCTAGAGAAGAAATAATAATAATTGATGTTATTTAACTGTAAAGATTTGCAGAAAATTTGGAATAATCAAATAAATAGCGTAACTTTGCATCTAGAAATAGTGTGTCTACCATTTGTGAACTAACGCAAATACAGTTTAGTTGCTAAAAACATAAATAACAAGACATATAAAGAACAAACTTATAGTTATATATAATGATGAAGAAACAGCTTAAGAAAGTCCTCGTTCTGGGTTCCGGTGCTTTGAAGATCGGCCAGGCAGGTGAGTTTGACTATTCCGGTTCGCAGGCTCTCAAGGCTTTGCGCGAGGAGGGTATTAGTTCCGTCCTCATTAATCCAAACGTTGCTACAATTCAGACAAGTGAAGGTATTGCTGACAAGGTTTATTTCTTGCCGGTGACACCTTTTTTTGTAACTGAAATTATCAAGAAGGAGCGCCCAGACGGCATCATGCTGGCTTGGGGTGGTCAGACGGGTTTGAACGTAGGTACTGAGCTTTACCTCAACGGTGTGCTCAAGGAGTACGGTGTGGATGTGTTGGGTACTTCGGTAGAGGCAATCATGAACACGGAAGACCGCGACCTCTTCGTAAAGGAGCTTAACAAGGTTGACCTCAAGGTTCCAGTAAGCCACGCTTGCGAGAACATGGAGGAGGCTGTGGCTGCGGCACGCAACATCAGCTACCCTATCATGATCCGTTCTGCCTACGCGCTGGGTGGTCTCGGTTCTGGTGTCTGCAAGACCGAAGAGGAGTTCAAGGAGATTGCTGAATCTGCCTTCACTTTCGCACCTCAGGTGCTCGTTGAGGAGAGCCTGAAGGGATGGAAGGAGATTGAGTTCGAGTGCATCCGTGATGCGAACGACCGTTGCTTCACCGTTGCCTCTATGGAAAACTTCGACCCACTGGGTATCCACACCGGTGAGTCTATCGTAGTGGCTCCAACCTGTTCTCTCACCGACGAGCAGGTGAAGATGTTGCAGGACATCGCCGTGAAGTGCGTCCGTCACCTCAACATCGTGGGTGAGTGCAACATCCAGTATGCTTTCAATGCTGAGACCAACGACTACCGTATCATCGAGATCAATGCTCGCTTGAGCCGTTCTTCAGCCCTCGCATCTAAGGCTACCGGTTATCCGCTCGCTTTCGTTGCAGCCAAGATTGCCCTCGGTTATACGCTCGACCAGATTGGCGAGATGGGTACTCCTAACTCAGCTTATGTAGCTCCATCACTCGACTATATGATCTGTAAGATTCCTCGTTGGGACCTTACCAAGTTTGCCGGTGTAAGCCGCAAGATTGGTTCTTCCATGAAGTCTGTAGGCGAAATCATGTCTATCGGCCGCTCATTCGAGGAGATGCTCCAGAAGGGTCTCCGTATGATTGGTCAGGGAATGCACGGTTTCGTAGGAAACGACCACACCAAGTTTGATAACCTGGATGAGGAGCTTTCCAACCCTACCGACCTCCGTATCTTCGCCATCGCCCAGGCTTTGGAAGAAGGTTACACCATCGAGCGCATCGAGGAGTTGACCAAGATTGATCCTTGGTTCATCGAGCGCATGAAGAATATCGTAGATTACAAGCACAAGCTTTCTGAATATAATTCTCTGGAGGAGATTCCTGCCGAGGTATTGCGCGAGGCTAAGGTATTGGGCTTCTCTGACTTCCAGATTGGCCGCTTCGTATTGAAGACTCAGAACACCAACATGGAGAAGGAGGTGCTCGCAGTTCGTGCTCTGCGTAAGAAGCTGAACATTCTGCCAGCCGTAAAGCGCATCCCTACTGTGGCTAGCGAGCATCCTGACCTCACCAACTATCTCTACATGACATACGCCGTAGAGGGTTACGACATCAACTACTACAAGAACGAGAAGTCTGTCATCGTTCTCGGTTCGGGTGCTTACCGCATCGGTTCTTCTGTAGAGTTCGACTGGTGTTCAGTAAACGCCATCAACACAGCCCGCAAGTTGGGTTACAAGTCAATCATGATCAACTACAACCCGGAGACCGTATCTACCGACTACGATATGTGCGACCGTCTCTACTTCGATGAGCTTTCATTCGAGCGTGTACTCGATGTCATCGACCTGGAGTCACCACGTGGTGTGATTGTTTCTGTAGGTGGTCAGATTCCAAACAACCTGGCTATGAAGCTCCATCGCCAGTCTGTGCCAATCCTGGGTACATCTCCAGTCAACATCGACCGTGCCGAGAACCGCGGTAAGTTCTCTGCCATGCTCGATAAGTTGGGCATCGACCAGCCTAAGTGGAGCGCCCTCACCTCTATGGAGGATGTTCAGAAGTTCATCGACGAGGTAGGCTATCCTGTTCTCGTTCGTCCATCTTACGTTCTTTCCGGTGCAGCCATGAACGTTTGCCACGATGATGATGAGTTGCGTCGCTTCCTGGAGGCAGCTTCTGAGGTTTCTAAGGAGTACCCGGTTGTTATCTCTCAGTTTATGACAGAGACCAACGAGATTGAGTTCGATGGTGTTGCCCAGAACGGTGAGATTGTAGAGTATGGTATTTCAGAGCACGTAGAGTATGCAGGTGTTCACTCAGGTGACGCTACCATGACCTTCCCTGCCCAGCAGATTTCCTTCGCTACAGCCCGTCAGATCAAGAAGATTTCACGTGCCATCGCCAAGGAGCTCAACATCTCTGGTCCTTTCAATATCCAGTATCTGGCTAAGGGTCGCGATGTAAAGGTTATCGAGTGTAACCTCCGTGCATCCCGCTCATTCCCATTCGTCAGCAAGGTATTGAAGCGCAACTTCATCGAGACTGCTACCCGCATCATGCTCGATGCTCCATATCAGAAGCCAGACAAGTCTGCCTTCGATATCGACCGCATGGGTGTGAAGGCTTCACAGTTCTCATTTGCCCGTTTGCAGAACGCCGACCCTGTTTTGGGTGTAGATATGAGTTCTACCGGTGAGGTAGGTTGTATGGGTGATACTTTCGAGGAAGCATTGCTCAACTCTTTGATTGCCACCGGCTACAAGATTCCTTCTAAGGACAAGGGCATCATGCTTTCAAGCGGTGGTGCCAAGGAGAAGGCTTCTCTGCTCGACGCTGCCCAGGCGCTGGTGAAGAACGGTTACACCATCTATGCTACAGCCGGCACAGCGAAGTTCCTCAACGAGAACAACGTGAAGGCTACAGCCGTAGGATGGCCTGATGAGGACCACAAGGATATTCCTAACGTGATGCAGATGATTGCCGACCACAAGTTCGACCTCATCGTCAACATCCCTAAGAATCACACCAAGCGTGAGTTGACCAATGGTTACAGAATCCGTCGTGGCGCCATCGACCACAACATTCCTCTGTTCACTAATGCCCGTCTGGCTTCCGCCTTCATCGAGGCATTCTGCACAATGAGCCAGGATCAGCTTCAGATTAAGAGCTGGCAGGAGTACGAGTAATCGCACGCAGATTTATACGAACACGCCCTGAAAGGGGAGAAGCTCCTAGCCCAGGGCAGCGCCCTGGGTTAGATAACAATCAGCAAGGTCGCCCTGAAAGGGCAAAAGCTTTGAATGCAAGAAGCTTTTGCTCTTTCAGGGCGACCTTTTTTGTGGAATATTTTATTCCCCGCCATGAGAAAAAGAAGCCGAAATGATGGCTATCTCATTATTTTATTGTACCTTTGCAAACAGAAATAAGAATAAAACATGATAGTTTGTATAGCAGAGAAACCGAGTGTGGCTAAGGATATCGCCCGAATCATCGGGGCTACCACGGCACGCGACGGTTATATGGAAGGTAATGGTTACCAAGTAACATGGACCTTCGGCCACCTTTGTGAGCTGAAGGAACCGGATGATTATACTCCAATGTGGAAACATTGGAGCCTTGCGGCGTTGCCGATGATTCCACAGCGTTTCGGCATCAAGCTCATCAACGATGAAGGCATCAAGAAGCAGTTTGCTACCATCGAGAAACTGATGCAGGCTGCCGACAGTATCATCAACTGCGGTGACGCCGGACAGGAAGGTGAGCTTATCCAGAGATGGGTGATGCAGAAAGCGCAGGCGAAATGCCCGGTCAAGAGACTGTGGATTTCATCCATGACCGATGAAGCCATCAAGCAGGGATTCCAGGAGCTGAAAGACCAGGGGGAATATCAGTCACTCTATCTTGCCGGACTTTCCCGTGCCATCGGTGACTGGATTCTCGGTATGAACGCCACCCGACTTTACACATTGAAATACGGACAGAACCGACAGGTGCTCAGCATCGGTCGGGTGCAGACCCCTACCCTTGCCCTCATCGTAAACCGACAGAAGGAAATCGACAACTTCGTTTCCGAGCCTTACTGGGTACTCGCCACCATCTACCGCGACACCCAGTTTACCGCCACCAGCGGCAAGTTTACCAGCAAGGAGGAAGGCGAGAAAGCTTTCAGCACCATCGCTGGCAAGCCCTTCACCGTTACCGACGTAAGTAAGAAGAAGGGAAACGAGGCACCGCCTCATCTCTACGACCTCACCTCGCTGCAGGTGGATTGCAACAAAAAGTTTGCTTACTCTGCCGATATTACGCTGAAGCTCATCCAGAGTCTCTACGAGAAGAAGTATACCACTTATCCTCGTGTAGATACCCAGTTCCTGACCGACGATATCTATCCGAAATGTCCGCAGATTCTGAACGGAGTGAGTCAGGCAAAGATCATGAGTCAGCAGAAATACCTCCCGCTCATTCAGCAGCTCGCAACCATCAGCAAGAAGTTGCCGAAGAGCAAGAAGGTTTTCGATAATAGCAAGGTAACCGACCACCACGCCATCATCCCGACCGGTGTTCCACCAACCGGACTCACCGATATGGAGGCAAACGTCTATGACCTCATCGCCAAGCGATTCATCAGCGTGTTCTATCCGGATTGTAAATTCTCCACCACCACCGTATTGGGCGAAGTCATCAACGAAGACGGACCAAAACCGGAGAAGATAGAGTTCAAGGTGAGCGGTAAGGAGATTCTCGAACCAGGCTGGCGAGTAGTCTATGCCAAGGATGTAAAAAATGCTGATGACGATGATGCTTCAGATAACGCCAACGGAAATGCAGACTCAGGTAATGGTGCCAAGAAGGAAGTAATAGAAGAAAGAACCCTCCCATCCTTCACAAAAGGCGAATCGGGAGAACATCAGCCTACCCTGACGGAGAAATGGACCACGCCACCTAAGTATTATACCGAGGCAACCCTGCTCCGTGCGATGGAGACTGCCGGTAAATTCGTAGAAGACGAAGAACTTCGTGCTGCATTGAAGGAGAACGGAATCGGCCGACCATCCTCCCGTGCCGGCATCATCGAGACCCTCTTCAAGCGCCACTACATCCGTCGCCAGCGCAAGAATCTGATGGCAACCCCGACAGGCATCGAACTCATTGACACCATCCATGAGGAACTGCTGAAGAGTTGCGAACTGACCGGTATCTGGGAGAAGAAGCTCCGCGACATCGAGCACAAGACCTACGATCCAGCCGACTTCATCAACGGACTGAAAGAACAGATCAACAAGATTGTCATCGATGTATTGTCAGACAACAGCAACCGGAGAGTGACCATCATGACTGAGGAAGACCTCAAGAAGAAACCGGCTGCCAAGAAACCGGCTGCCCGAAAGGCTTCTGCCAAGAAAGCCGATAAGGCTGCAGCAAAGAATACAGATTCTCAGAATGCTCTTGCTCAGCCAACTCCTGCATCCGACCCATTGGTTGGCAAGCCATGTCCGCTTTGCGGCAAGGGCGTCATCATCAAGGGCAAGACTGCTTATGGCTGCAGCAACTGGAAGGCAGGCTGTCAATATCGCCAGCCATTCTCACAGTAAAGGGGTAAAGCTTTTTATCAAGAATTTAAGAATTAGAGAATTTCTTCATTCATGACGATAAGAAATGATGAGAATGAAAATTCTTAAATTCTATAATTCTTGACTGAACTTTCGCAAGTTGGCTCCACACGCCCTGAAAGGGCAGAAGCTCCTAGCCCAGGGCATCGCCCTGGGTTATTACGAACGCAACCTGTCGCCCTGTAAGGGCAAAAGCTTTAAAATACCGGGCAATATACAAAGCTTTTGCCCTTACAGGGCGACTTGCTGACTGCTATTATACCCAGGGCGATGCCCTGGGCTAGGAGCTTTTGGGCCTTCAGCCCGTACTTGAACCACCTACGAAATGTCAATTCTTGACTTTGAAGATTTAAATTGTCCAATATGAAACAAATAAGATTTTATCAAATCATAACAGCAATCAGCTGCCTCTTTCTGATTAGTTGCGGCATTGAACAGAACCTGAAGAAAGCAGACAAGCATCTTTCTTTAGGCGAATACTACGATGCGGCAACCCAATATAAAAAGGTGTACACCAAGACACCTGCGAAAGAGCGGGCTGCCCGGGGCAAGGTGGCTCTGAAGATGGCACGCTGCTATGATAAAATCAACAGTACGCCGAAGGCATTGGCTGCCTACAGCAATGCCATCCGATACAAGCAGGCAGACCTCAACGACCGCCTGGCTTACGCCCGGCTTCTCCTGAAGAACGGAAGTTACAGACAGGCTGCCAAGGAATTCGAATTTCTGCTCGATTCCATGCCCGACAACGTGCTGGTAAAGAACGGACTCGAATCGGCACGAAAAGCCCCAGTCTGGAAGAAGGAAGGAAGCCGGTACAAGGTAAAGCGAATGGATGTTTTCAATTCCCGAAGAGACGACTATTCGCCGATGTTCCTCAGCGATGACTACAGCCAGCTCTATTTCACCTCTACCCGTAACGAAGCCCAGGGCAGCGACCTGAACGGAGTGACGGGAACGAAATCTGCCGACATCTTCTTCTCTGAAAAGGACGACAAAGGAAAATGGAGCAAGCCGGAAGCCATAGGAACCGGTCTCAACACCGACTACGAAGAGGGCGCATGCTGCTTTACCCCAGACGGCAAGCAGATGTACCTCACCCAGTGTGCCACCGACCCCGCATCGCCCCGCTATGCCCAAATCGTCACCTCCAACCGCTCGGATGCAGCCTGGAGCAAGCCTTCGAATCTGGAAATCAGCAAAGATACGCTCAGCTGTTTTGCCCATCCTGCCATCTCTCCTGATGGCGAATGGCTCTATTTCGTATCAGATATGCCGGGCGGAAAAGGTGGTCTCGACATCTGGCGAGTACGCATCACTCCTGCCGGACTGGGTGGTGTAGAGAACCTGGGCGAACCTATCAACACCCCAGGCGACGAGATGTTCCCTACCTTCCGTCCTAACGGCGACTTCTACTTCAGCAGCAACGGTCATGTAGGAATGGGCGGACTCGACATCTATATCGCCAAAGTGAATTCCACCACCCGCAAATATGAACTCACCCACCCCGGCTATCCGCTGAATACAGAAGCCGATGACTTCGGAATGACTTTCGAGGGTCTCCACAACCAGGGTTTCTTCTGCTCCAACAGAAAAGACGGAAGAGGCTACGACCATATCTACTCCTTCGAGAATCCGGAGATTGTTACTACGATGAAGGGATGGGTTTACGAGAAAGACGGTTATGAACTGCCTGCCGCAGAGGTGAGAATTGTAGGCAACGACGGAACGAACAGGAAACTATCCGTCAAGGGCGACGGTTCGTTTGTCCTTCCTATCAATCCGCATGTCGACTACCTGGTGATGGCATCCTGCAAAGGCTACCTCAACCACAAGGAAGAACTTCGGGTTGATTCGGCAAAAGAGAGCAAGGAATACGTGCTCCAGTTCCCGCTGGCTTCCATCACAGCCCCTGTACTCATCGACAACATCTTCTACGATTTCGACAAGGCAACCCTGACCGAAGCCAGTACAACAGCCCTCGACCAGCTGGTAACGCTGCTGAAAGAGAACCCGCACGTTACCATCGAACTCAGCGCCCATTGCGACTACAAGGGAAACAGCGAATATAACAAGCATCTGTCCCAGCGCCGCGCCCAATCGGTAGTAGACTATCTGATAAAACACGGCATAGAGAAAGAGCGCCTCACCCCTGTAGGCTACGGCAAGGAGAAGCCGAAGAATGTGCGCAAGAAACTCACCGAGAAGTATCCTTGGCTCAAGGAAGGCGATGTGCTCAGCGAAGAGTTTATCCTGAAGCAGAGCAAGGAGCATCAGGAAATCTGCAACCAGCTGAACCGCCGAACCGAGTTCAAAGTGCTACGCACTACCTATAAATTGTTTTAGAAACCGATATCATAAGCATAGGTGCTCTACTGAAAAAGTAGCAGCACCTATTTGTTTTTCTATATTCAGCAATATTAAATCTTCGTTCAAAGACATTGAATGTCCGTTCAAAGTCATTGAATGTCCGTTCAAAGACACTGAACGGACATTCAAAAGCTTTGAACGGAGATTTCAAGAGCATAAAGATGATATTTATAGTAATAAAAAACTCTTTCTATTAGCACTAAAAACTATTCTGCTAATAGAAAGAGTTGATCATTCATACAATTGATATCAGGGAAGAAGCCTACTGACGCGCATCAGCCAGCTCATTATATCCCCAAACCATGATGAGGACAACGATGCCAGCCAGCACCATCAGGAGATTCTGAGAGTGGGCGATGGAATCTGCCACATGCGTAAGCGCACGGGAGCCGGAGAGGAGGAAATCTATCTTCATAGAGAAAAGCCAGCCCTGAATCTGCTCCCAGCCCTGGCAGACTACGGCTATGATGATGCCAGCTGCCACACAGGCTGCCGTCCATAAATGTTCCAGGCGCTGGCGCTTAACCAGCGACATCTCTGTTTCTGTTTCGGGTAAAGCCGGCAAGGCATGCATCACCCTGTCGGAGAATCCGTCATCGGGAATCTCAGACATCTGGCAATCGGCAAAGAACTGCTGCAAGAGCTCTTCATCCTGAAGGCTCAACGGTTCTTCGTTTATGTTCTTCAACTTATTATCATTTATCTTATCGGTCATAACCATTCTGTTTTAAGTAACTTGCAAGTTTCTTTTTTCCTCGAGAGAGATGCGACTTGATGGTGCCTTGCGCCATTCCCGTCACCTCTGCAATCTTATCTATAGAGAGTCCATCCATCAGCTGCAGCGTGATGCATGTACGTTCATTTTCATTCAATATCTGTAATGCCTTGAGCAAATCCATCTTTAATCCGGCATGGGCGCCCTGTGCATTCTTACTGGAAACGGCAGGCGTATCGATGTCCTGCGTCTCCTTATGACTGCGGGTATAATCATACCATACATTATAGGCGATGCGGTAGAGCCAGGTGGAGAAAGAGGCTGTACCCCTGAAACCGGACAGATGGGTATATGCCTTGACAAAGGTATCCTGCGCCAAGTCGTCACTCAGCTGCGCATCCCCCAGCGTCTGCCGCAGGAAGAACCCACGAATGGGTGACTGATACTTCCTGACCAGCAGGTCGAACGACTTGCGGTCATGAAGCATCACCACCTTCGTGACGAGAGAGATATCGGATAACTTTTCCACCTTATATATATTAACTAATAATTGTTGTTCTTTTCCTTGTGACTTCCCCTCCTATTGAGAAGCCATGATATATTGAATGTCGGCTGCTAGACCGGAGTACCATTATATCCCGTGCCCTGGTCGCCGTGACGGTTCTTCCACCAGTCCTTGATGGCAGGAAGCGAGCCGATAACAGTCTGACCGATGCCATAGAAGAAGACCAGGGCTCCGATGCCAGCCAGGAAATCAACATCCCACCAGGCAAACATGGCGCATAAGCCGGCTCCCAGGAAGGCATTTCTCAATCCACGCTTTACCAGATACTCATCGCTCTGCTTGTCTATCGGCCGGTCGCTTTCCGGAACATTGATGCCCTTCTCCATCGCCTTCTCTGCCAGTTTCATCCGGTCGTTATGGCGGCGAATCAGATATCTGATAACCAGAAATACGATGATCAGCGGAGCAAAGACAAACAGCAGACCGAAGATGATACAGAAGATGATCATAACAGCCAGCGCTCCGCCACCAAATACCGAACCGATGAAATCGAACGGATCATCATAGTTGTCTAAACTGTATCTAGAATGAACAGACCTATTATCATTCTCATCATAATCATCATAGTTAGCCGAATCTGTACTGGTTGTATCAGAATAAGCCTCCAATGCCTCGTCGTCTTTATCCTTCGAAGCAGCTGGCTGTGCAGCAGATGCAGGAGCAGCCTTTGAGTCTACCTGTTGGGTAGCTGGATGATAACGATGTTTTGGAGCAGAAGACGCCAAAGACACTTGGGTGGCTCCGATGCTCATAACGAGCGCTAATGCCAATATTGCTTTCTTCATATCATTATTTTTTTATTGTTTTTACCTTGTTATTTGAAAAATTTCTGCTTCTTAGACGCATCTCTTCGCGATTTAGTTGCAAAGAAACGAAAAATTTCTTATTTTTGCAAACAAATTAAAGAAAAAGAGACAGAATGAAGACATTACCTGAAGATTTCAGAACATATACGCAGGCGCTGATGGGCGAAAAGCTGTATCAGCGTCTGGAGCATGCTATCCTCGAAGAGGAGGCACCAACCAGTATCCGCATCAATCCTTTTAAATGCAAGGATGCAGTAGGCGAACCGGTTCCCTGGTGTCCGGAAACCGGACGTTATCTCTCTACGCGTCCCGGATTCACCTTCGATCCGCTGCTGCATGCCGGCTTATATTATGTACAGGAAGCCTCATCTATGTTTGTAGATATGGCTATCCGACAGTACGTAAAAGAACCGGTGATGATGCTGGATCTCTGTGCAGCCCCAGGCGGAAAGTCGACTGCCGTAAGGGCTGCCTTGCCGGAAGGGAGTCTGCTCTTCAGCAACGAACCGATGCGCACCCGCTCGCAGATTCTAGCCGAAAACGTACAAAAGTTCGGTCATCCGGATATGATTGTTACCAACAACTATCCCCGCGATTACAAGAAATCTAAATTGCAGTTTGATGTGATTCTTACCGATGTTCCCTGCTCCGGCGAAGGAATGTTCCGCAAAGATGAAGGGGCTATCAGCGAATGGAGTACCCAGAATGTGAACAACTGCTGGCAGCTGCAGCGCGAAATCGTATCGGATATCTGGAACTGTCTGAAGCCAGGCGGTATCCTGATTTACTCTACCTGCACCTTCAATGCACACGAAGATGAGGAAAACGTAGCCTGGATATGCCAAGAACTTGGCGCTGAAGTGATGGCACTGGAGGGTGTAGAAGATGCATGGAACATCACCCGCAACCTCACGGGCAGCGACTTCCCGGTTTACCGGTTCATTCCTGGTGTTTCGCGAGGCGAAGGTCTGTTTATGGCGATTCTGAAGAAAGAGGGCGAATGGGAAGCAGGTTCTTCAGCCAAGGAGAACAGGAAGGATAAGAAAAAGAAAGACAAGAAGGTGGCTAAGGGAAAGGGGCTGGAGATTCCGAACGGCTGGCTGAAGACTGATACGGAATGGATGCCAGCAGAGAGCAACGAGACGGTTTACGCCATTCCGGGCAGATGGAAAGACATCTACGACCAGGCTGAAAAGAACCTGAAGGTGCTGCATGCCGGTGTGAAACTGGGAACAGACAAGGGAAAGGGTCTCATCCCTGACCAGGCTCTCGCCCTCTCTACGATGCTCAACAAAGAAAACTTCCCTCAGGTGGAGTTATCCTACGATGATGCCATCCGCTACCTTCGCAAGGAGGCTGTGAATCTGCCTGCCGATACGCCTAAGGGTTATGTACTGGTAACCTACAGACAGGTTCCGATAGGCTGGGAAAAGAACATTGGCAACCGTGCCAACAACCTCTATCCGCAGGAGTGGAAGATCAAGAGTAGCCATGTTCCGGAAGAACAGTTTACAGTTAACAGTTTATAGTTTATGCTCAGCATCATCGCCTGTATATCAAAAGTGCATAGAGCTATCGGGTACAAGAACCGGTTGCTCTACGCCATCCCATCGGACATGACCCGATTTCGTATGCTCACAACTGGACATACGATCATCATGGGCAGAAAGACATTTGAGTCGCTGCCGAACGGAGCCTTGCCCAACCGCCGCAATATTGTTATCTCGAAGACAAAAGAGCAGATAACAGGGTGCGAAGTATACACCTCTCTGGAAGAAGCGCTGGCAGCAAGGAAAGAAGAGGTTGGAAACAAAGAAGAGGTTGGAAGCAAAGAAGCATCAGATGAATGTTTCATCATCGGAGGAGCCAGCATATATGAACAGGCTTTGCCTTTTGCAGACAAGCTTTATCTCACAATCGTAGAAAAGGAACCAGAACATGCCGATACCTTCTTTCCGGAAATCAATCCGGCAGAATGGGAAGTGACAGAAAAAGAAATGAGGAATGAAAACGGCTTACCGTTCACATTCCTCACCCTTTATAGAAAGCAGTAATCCCGCAGGGAGCTACTGCTTTTTTTCTTTTTATATCTTATTTCTCTGCTGCAGCCTCCTCATCAGTTTCCTCTTCATCATCGTTGAAACTCTTGAGGTCCTGCATAGAAAGCTGACGGTTGATAGATGCATTGAAAGAAATGATGGTCTCGCTGCGAGACAATCCCAGTGGCTGCAACTTGTCATGGATGATTTCCAGAAGATGATGGTTGTTCAGCGCGTAAATCTTGATAAACATATCAAAGCCGCCTGTAGTATAGTGACACTCTACAACCTCAGGAATCTTCTTCAACTCCTCTACAACCTGGTCAAACTTCTCAGGCTCCTTCAGATAGAGTCCCATATAAGCACAAGTTTCGTAACCTATCTTTTCTGGGTCAATGATGAATTGTGAACCCTTGATGATACCAAGATTTGTAAGTTTAGCAACACGCTGATGAATGGCAGCACCGCTCACATTGCAAGCGCGTGCCACTTCCAAAAATGGAATACGGGCATCCTGAGAAATCAGCTTCAGAATCTGCCTATCTAATGAATCTAAAATTTGTTTTGACATAATACTAATAATTTGGTTGCAAAGATAATACAAAAAATTAATAAAAGCAATTTTTTAAGAGAAAAACATGATAAATTAATATTATTTTCCTTTTTCTGTGGCAGAATAACTGATTTTTAGTGCTTTTGCCTGGCGCAAAGCCTGCTTTACGTCGGTTATCACACCCATCTTGGTTTCCTGATCTGCTTTGATTGATACGGTCATCAGCTTCTGGTCTTCCGGTGACATACGCTTCTTTTCTGCCGAAATGTAATCCATCACTTCGGGAGCCGAAGCAAACTTATCATTCAACTGAATCTGGGTACCGGTACCATACTTTGCCTGCATCTCTTTGGTTGGCTTACCTATATAAATATGGCTCACCGCCGATTTTTTGGTCAGGCGGGTGAGTTCCTTGCCTTGTGGCAAACGGCAGTCTACCTTCAAGGTAACCTGGCGCATGTGGGTAACAATCATAAAGAAGAACAGTACGGAGAAAATGAGGTCTGGCAGAGAAGATGTATTCAACCCTGGCACTTCATGCGATTTCTTATGAAAATTCATCATTGTTTACCTCCTTTCTGCTGTTCAGTAGCTGTTTCTATCGTTTTCTCTTCCCCTTGCTTTTCTTCAGCATTGGCATCAATACGCTGGTCGGCATGAGTCATTGCGTTGGCATACGACTCTGTGATGCGCTGCGGACAGATGTTGCGCACCTGTTCTTTCTGGTCATTGTTCAAGAGGGCATAATCCCTGTGATATTTCTTCTGGGCTGTTTCGTTGCGTAGCTGACTGTATGCCTCCATCAGCTGGTTCTGCATCTGGAAATAGAGTTTATAGTCGGCATCGCGGTCACTCTCAATAGAGATGAGATGTTTCTTGCCCAGGCGGTGTACAAAGCGGATAGTTTCTTCCTTGAGCTGGCTCACCTTCATCGGCTTACCGTTGACCAAAAGCGTATCGCCAGCCGTCAGGCGCAGCTCCATCAGATTAGCCTTGTCTACCACCGTCTGCTGCTGTTCCTTCTTCTGCGGTTCAGGTGAAGGGAGTTGGCGCAACAGTCCCTTATCCACATCCATCGATGTGGTGACAAGGAAGAATATCAACAGCATGAACGAGATGTCGGCTGTAGATGTGGTATTCAGTCCCGGGGTTTCGTGTTGCTTCCTTCTAATCAGCATATTTAATTCTTATTTATAGAATAGAGAGGCAAGAGCTCTCTTTAGTTTTTCTTCCGAGTATAACGTGTGGCACCGAAACAGACGGCACCGATTCCTGCCACCAGCATCAGGAGCGATGTGATGACAAACATATCTGAAAGCTTGAGCCAGAGCCAGTCGGCATAGTTCTCGCCATTGATGAGCATCGGAGCAGAACCACCCAAAAGGAAGGTAAGCAGCAAAACTGCCAAAGTTCCAATCCATGTGATGCGGAAGATGCGGCGCACGGGAATGCCATTCACTACAGCCTCCGACTTGCTGCTGCGATAATCTCTGATCATCGAAAAGACTGCCAGACCTGTACCTCCTATCAGAAAGAGCCACATCAGCAGGATGAGCACATCGGTAAAGAGAGGCGCATTGAAGTCAGGGTTCTCTTCGAAAGGCAGATCGTAGCCTACCAAAAAGAACAGACCGAAAACCAGCACCGCCAGTCCTATCATGATATAGAACACCTGCTGCGATATCTTTTCGGCCGATTTCGTCTTCTGCTTTGAAAATTGAAATTTAACCATTTCTCTCTTCGTTTATTTATTCTTGGCAATAATATCCATTAAAGTAACCGCCGACTCCTCCATCTGGCTTGTCAGGTGCTCCACCTTAGAAACGATGTAGTTGTAGAAAACCTGAAGGATGAGGGCTACGATGATACCGAAGATAGTAGTGATGAGCGCCACTTTCATACCCGAAGCAACGATAGTAGGACTGATATCGCCCGCCTGCTGAATCTGGTCGAACGACATGACCATACCAATCACGGTTCCGAGGAATCCGAGCGATGGCGCCATAGCGATAAAGAGTTTGATCCAGGAGCAGCCCTTCTCCAGATTAGCCGCCTGAACGGTACCATATCCGCTTACCGAGCGCTCAATGTCATCAAGACTCTCGCTGATATGCATCAAACCCTGGTAGCAGATAGAAGCCACCGGTCCGCGGGTATTCCGGCAGAGCGTCTTAGCCCCTTCCACATCTCCCGCCGACACCTTCTGGTCGATATCCTGCATCAACTTCTTGGCGTTGATTTCGGAGAGACTCAGATAGATGATGCGCTCGATACAGAAAGCCATACCCACGATGAGGGCGATGGCAACGAGAGACATAAATCCCGCATTACCCTCTATAAACTTTGTCTTAAGAGCTTGATGAAATCCCATGTTCTCTTCTTGAGCCATCATAGGCAGAGAACACATCCATGTGAAAACCAATATTGCAAAACGTGCAATAGCTGTATTTTTCTTCATATACCTTATTATATATATAAAAGCGGAAAGAGGGGGATTCGAACCCCCGAACCGGTTTTGCCGGTTACACGCTTTCCAGGCGTGCCTCTTCAGCCACTCGAGCACCTTTCCATATTCCGAAGAACTCTTCTTAAATCGCCGCAACATGCTGCTGCAACAATTTCGAAGTGCAAAATTATTGCTTTTCCTCCGAAATACCATAACTTTCATTGTTTTTTTATGTTTATTTAAGGAGTTTAGAACACTTACGTGCTATACCTGGGACACAGATAGCGGGAAAACCCGCTCTGCATTGAGGTTGGTCTGTCGGGCAAACTCCTCTTCGCTTATGCCATAAGCCTTGGCGAGCGTCTTCATCACTTCTACCACAAAAGCACTCTCGTTACGCTTGCCGCGATAAGGAACAGGCGCCATATACGGACTGTCAGTCTCCAGAACGATGCGATCCAGAGGAACCACAGCCGGCAGATCTTCTCTGAGATGACTGCTCTTGAAGGTAGATACACCACCGACGCCCAAGACAAACTTATCGAAGGAGAGCAGTTCTTCGGCTTCCTTCTGATTGCCCGTAAAGCAATGGAAGACGCCACCCGGCAGTTCCTTCTCATACTTTCTGAGCAGATGCACCATCTCATTCTGCGCCTTGCGACAATGAATCATCAGCGGCAGCCCGGTTTCTACCGACCATTTTACCTGTTCCTCGAAAGCCTCGAGCTGCTCGTTTTCGAACTCACGGCTCCAGTAATAATCAAGTCCTACCTCTCCGATAGCAATCAAGTCTGAAAACTGAGGAGAATCCGTCTGACAGGCATTACCTATCATGCGATGTTCCTCCAGAATCTTCCGGAGTTCAGCCAGCTGTTCCTTCCAGTCTTCCTTCACCTCTTCAGGATGCAGACCAATCATCGGATAAGCATAGCCCGGATATTCCTTAGCCAATGCCAGTACCGCGTGTGTGGTCTTCACATCGATGGCAGGCAAGAACACCTTGCCTACCCCCGCTTCCTTGGCACGGGCGAAAGCCTCCGCCCTATCCTCATCAAACTCCTCCGCATCGAAATGCGTATGTGTATCTATGACTTTGAACATTGAACTTTGAACTTTATGATTAGTACTGTCGCTTCATCATTTTCTGAGCATACTTTGCCAATTCCTCCTTACGCTCAGCAGGCACATTCACGGCATCCAGATACTTCTTGCTCTGCTCGAAATAATAAGCAATCTTATCCTGCGCCATTTTGTCGATACCAATCTCGTTGTATAGACGGGTAACGGCAGCCACCTTCTCTGCGCGTTCGAACTCCTCGGCATCCACCCACTTCTGTAGTTCTGCACGCTGAGCGTCGTTGGCAAGATTGAAAGCATTGATGAGCATGTAAGTCTTCTTATTAGATGTGATATCGCCACCAATCTCCTTACCGAACACCTTGGTATCGCCGTAAACATCGAGGTAATCATCCTGCAACTGGAACGCCAATCCAATCTGCTCGCCAAACTTATACAGGTTCTCAGCATCCTCATCAGAAGCATCGGCAAGGATAGCTCCCATCTTCAGGGCACAAGCCAGGAGAACGCTGGTCTTGAGGCGGATCATCTCAATATATTCCTCCTCCTTCACATCGTTGCGGTTTTCAAACTCCATATCAAACTGCTGACCTTCACCTATCTCAAGGGCAGTGGTCGTAAAGAGTTTCAACACCTTGGCGAGATGCTTTTCATCACATTGAGCCATACGCTCATAAGCCAGAACGAGCATGCTGTCGCCCGAAAGAATCGCCGTATTGGCATCCCATTTCTTATGAACCGTTTCATGACCGCGACGCAAATCAGCATTGTCCATCAGGTCATCATGCAGCAAAGTATAGTTATGATAAGTTTCCAGGGCAACGGCATTCATCAGAATCTTCTCAGGATTGTCCTTGAAAAGATTGTAGCCCAGGAGCATGAGCGTAGGACGAATACGCTTGCCACCCATAGAAAGTACGTATCTGATAGGCTCATAAAGAGACTTTGGCTTTCTTTCGTAAGGCAAATTAGCCAGAAACTCATTTACCATGCTTAAAATTTCATCTGCTGTCTTCATAATAATGTATAATTTATAATGTATAATTTACAATGAATAATTCTTAATTTATAACTGGAACACTACCGGGATGGCAATCATCGTGCGACAGACCTTGCCTTTATCGATGCCCGGTTTCCACTTCGGCATCATCTTCATCACCCTCAAAGCCTCGTTGTCGAGCAATGGATCTACCGAAGTGCTTACCTTGATATTGGCAACACTTCCATCCTTGTTCACGATGAAAGATACCACTACGGTACCCTGAATCTTACTCTTCTGGGCAGCCACAGGGTACTTCAGGTTCTTGGTAAGCCACTGCATGAAGGCAGACCAGCCACCAGGAAACTGCGGTATCTTCTGCACGACCGTCAGTTTGATCGGAGCCTCAGCTCCCGGATTCTCAATCGGAGTTTCAGGAACCGCATCCTTCACCTCAGCTCCATCCACTACACCCGAGCCGTCGCCGATAACCAGTTCGCTGGTTGTAGAACTGATTTTCGTCGGAGCCTGCTGAGGCTGTTGTTCGGCAGCCTTCACTTCCTGAGTAATCGACTTAGAGGCAGGAGCCGAAACTGCCTCCGCACTCACCATATCTTTCTGGTCGGGACGAGCCGACATTTCCAGATCCTGTGAGAGATCTTCCATCGATTCAGACAAGTCATCTTCTCCCTGCGGACCTCTCTGATATTGGAGTCCTACGAAGATGAAAGTAAAAGCCAGCAACAATCCTAGCAGGAAAAATGTAACCCGCTTATCTTCCAGTTGTGCGCTATTTGATTTCTTAATTTCCACAATAAAAACCGTTTAAAATCGTTATTTCCTACGAAAACATTGCAAATTTACTTCTTATTATTGAAAAAAGCAGTATCTTTGCCAAAGAATTAGAAAATTTAAATGAAAAAATATGTAATTTCCGCTATATTGACGCTTTTTGCGACAATTATTGATGCTCAAGAGAGCCAAACGGAGTATAATTTCCTTCGCTTGCCGGTGAGTGCTCACGCAGCTGCTCTGGGTGGCGACAACATCACCTTGATAGAAGATGATGAGGCACTCATATTCCATAATCCGGCTCTCCTGTCATCAATAAGCGACAAGACGGTCAATCTCAATTATATGAACTATATGTCGGGGGTGAACACAGCCTCGGCAAGCTTCAACCGTATCATCAACGATAAGGCGACGTGGGCTGTTTCGGCTCAGTTTATTGACTACGGAAAGATGAAGGAGACGGATGAGAACAACATCCAGATGGGTGAATTCTCGGCAAAGGATATTGCCATTGCGGGTTACTTTTCTTATATGCTCGGTGAGAAATTCGCAGGTGGTATTGCCGCCAAATTCATCACTTCGTATATTGGCGATTACAATTCTATCGCTGTGGGAGTGGATTTGGGTATCAACTATTACGACCCTGAAACGGAATGGTCGGTTTCTTGCGTGGCAAAGAATCTGGGTGGACAGCTGAAAGCTTACGACAATGAATACGAGAAGATGCCTATCGACCTGCAGTTGGGTGTGACGAAACGCTTCGCCAACGCACCGTTCAGGGTATCAGCCACACTGGTCAACCTGAACCATTGGGACAGCAGTCTTCGTGATCATGCCGTAGTAGGTGCCGACATTCTGCTTTCGGAGAGCCTGTGGATAGGTGCCGGCTACAACTTCAGGAGAGCCAACGAGATGAAAATCAGTACCTCAGAAGATGAGGAAAGCAGTCATGGAGCCGGTTTCTCTGTGGGTGGCGGTATCAACCTGGAGCGCTTCCATCTGAACGTTGCCTACGGCAAATATCACGTCAGTAGCAGCAGTCTCATGCTGAACGTAAGTTACAGATTATAAATTGTACATTATAAATATACATTAAAGTTAGTTCGAAATTATGAAGAAAATAACAATAGCAATAGACGGATACTCTTCTTGCGGTAAGAGTACGATGGCAAAGGATCTTGCCAAGGAAATAGGTTATGTTTATGTAGATACGGGCGCCATGTACCGCTCGGTAACCCTCTATGCGCTGCGTCATCAGCTCTTCGAAGCAGATGGAACCGTAAAGACTGAAGAACTGCAGAAGGAGATGAAGAACATCAGCATCTCATTCAAGTTTAATGAAACAACCGGTCGCCCAGACTGCTATCTGAACGGCGAACTGGTAGAAAAGGAAATCCGTTCGTTAGAGGTTTCCAACCACGTTAGTCCGATTGCCGCCGTTCCTTTCGTCAGAGAGGCGCTGGTAGAACAGCAGCAGAAGATGGGCGAAGACAAGGGTATCGTGATGGATGGTCGCGATATCGGTACCACCGTGTTCCCTAATGCCGAACTGAAGATTTTCGTTACAGCCAGCTCACAGGTGAGAGCACAGCGCCGTTTCGATGAACTGAAGGAGAAAGGAATGCCAGCCGACTTCGATGCGATTCTGAAGAATGTAGAGGAGCGCGACTATATCGATACACACC
Source organism: uncultured Prevotella sp. (assembly GCA_934202525.1). GTDB lineage: Bacteria > Bacteroidota > Bacteroidia > Bacteroidales > Bacteroidaceae > Prevotella. The sequence goes on along the minus strand of CAKPYB010000013.1, from coordinate 55,420 downwards.
GCGAGACTTCCCCACTCAGAAAGGCTGATGATGCCATCACGCTCGACAACAGCAACATGACCATTCCTGAACAGAAGGCATGGCTGATGGAACAATATCAAAAGGCAATAGCAGAATAAGCTACAGAAAAGAGACTGCCGGGTTATTTATGCAAAAATACGTTAAATATACTATTTTTACCGATAAATTTATTTTATTCGATGAAAAAGATTTGGAAAAAAAACTTCAATTTAGTATCTTTGCAACCATATTAACAAGGTAGTAATGATATAGATTATAAATTTTGAGTTAATTACTGTTTTTTGAAGGTGATAGGTCTTCGGGAGAAGATTTATCACCTGTTTTATTTTCAGACAGTTTATAAAAGATAAACCCACTTGACGCTGTAAAACACAGCGTCAAATGGCTTAACTAATTAATAACCAGCATATTAAGTTTTTCAATCAACGATAAAACTATCCTCTACCCTTGTTACCGCAAAACGCGGTAGCAAGGGGGTTAACTAACTAACAATCAATGCATTAAATCTTACAGCAAAAGAGCAGAACTATCGTTGATAATCTTCTCCCTGCACTCTTCCATCAGCCACTTCGGCGTACTGGTAGCACCACAGATACCTACCGTTTCCACATCCTTGAACCAGTTCATATCTATTTCGTCGGCACTTTCTATCTGGTAGCTGTTGGCATTCACACTCTTGCATTCCTTGAAAAGCACCTTACCGTTCGAACTCTTTCTGCCACTCACAAAGAGGATGACATCATGCTTGCTCGCAAAGGCAGCGATGTTAGGCATGCGGTTAGCCACCTGACGGCAGATGGTATCGAAACTCTTGAAGACAGCACCCTCAACAATATGCTCCTGGCAGTATTCGATGATGCGGTGAAACTCATCGAGGCTCTTGGTAGTCTGGGAGTAAAGATAGATATCTTTAGAGAAATCCAACTGACCGCTTTCCTTCAGCTGCTTCACATCCTCAAACTTCTCTACCACGATGGCATGACTCTCCGTCTGCCCCACCAGTCCGAGCACCTCAGCATGCCCATTCTTGCCGAAAATCACGATCTGTGCCTCCGGATTGTTGACATACTGCTTCTTGATGCGGCGCTGCAACTGGAGCACCACAGGACAGGTAGCATCGATGATTTCGATGTTGTTTCGCTCGGCAAGGGCATAAGTTTCAGGCGGTTCACCATGAGCACGGAGCAAGACCTTTACGCCCTGCAGTTCCTCCATCTGCTCATGGTCTATCGTGATGAGTCCCGCTTCATGCAGGCGCTCCACCTCCATACCGTTATGCACAATATCGCCCAGGCAGTAAAGTTTACCGCCCTTAGCCAACTCCTCTTCAGCTTTCTTGATGGCAGTGGTTACGCCAAAGCAGAACCCACTGCCGTTATCTATTTCTATCTGCACGATATTCGTTTTTAATTCATTGTACATTAATCTTCACCACCACCTTAGCATGGTCAGGGTCATTCGTAATCATGAGGATACGAGGGTGTCTGACACGCGATTTCTTCAAGTCGGCAGCCACAGCCGTCACCTTCATCTTAACGGTCTCTCCTGGCTGAATCTTACTCTTCTTCAGGTTCACCTGCAAGCCCATCGTAAACATCTGCATGCTGCGGATATCCAGTTCCGACTTACCCTTATTGGTAATCAGAATCTCACCCTTCAGCTTCTTCTTTCCATTGAAACTACCCAGATTGAGATCGGTGGCAGACATCTCTAACTTCGGAGCCAGTACCTTCTTGGCTGGAGTCATGTTCTCGAAACCAGGAAGAAGAACGGCTGATACCACGATTTCCTTCTCAGGCGCAATCTTATCGCCAGGACGCTCACCGAGATAAACCGATGTCTGGTTCAAGCCCAGGTCACGCAGTTTCTTGGAATCCAGCACGAAACTGATTTCGGCAGAATGATGCGGAGCTACCTTGGAAGGCGATACGAAAGCATGAAGATAGGATGGCAGATGCATCACTACCGGCTCCAGTAATTCGTCGGTAGGATTGAAGATATGGATGCGCTGAACCGGACGATCGCCACGGTTCACGTCATCAAACTCCACCTCCTGGGCATCACTCTTGATGACACCCAGCATCTCATCGTAAGAACCAGCGAAATCTACTACGCTGCCCACTACCTTTCCCCTCATAGAGAGGATGAACGGCTCTTCATCCGCATTGGTATAGAGGCAAACCTGCTTGGTGAAAGTACCCATCTGCTTGGCATCGTATACCGCCTTGATGACGAAACTTTCGCCGGCAGCAATGCCCGTCTTCGGATAATCTACCTCTGTACAGCCGCAGCTTTTCAACACATTGTTGATAACCAACGGCTTGTGCCCGTCATTCTTCAGCACGAATTCGGCAGTTACAGGCTTGCGGAACACCACCTGTCCGCAGTCTACCACCTCGTGCTGGGTTGTAATCTTCTGTGCTGATGCAGGCAGCGCCAACAGCGCTGAGAGCATCCATATATTCATCCGTTTCATACTATTCTATTTTAAATTATCAATCTATAAACTATAAACTATAAACTTTTAACTATCAATTGTTAACTTTCAATTCATAAGTCTCTGTGCGGCCACCAAATTCCGGACTGTAGGTACACTCAGCGGTGCAAGTTCCGCTCTGATAGTCGCCCTTTCTATCCACGTAATACTCCATTTCTACGATGTGCTTACCTTTAGATAAACGATCGAAATAGAAATTTGTTGCATGATCTCTTGGAGAAACATAGCAGCCTATGCCCCACTGATAACCGCTCTTCTGGTTAACCGGTTCCAGACATGCCGCACGCTTATCCGTAATCTGCACAAAGTCGTAGTCGCGGTCGGCGGTAATGATGAGCGTTACCTTCACCTTCTCACCTACCTTCGCCTGCGCCTTGCCCTTGCTCTCAGATTCGGCAGGAACGATGACACGGCGCACCTTGATGCCCGACTCCATAGAACCGATTTCGCTGATAGGCTGCTTAAACTCTGCATAGACAGCACCCCAGCTGGTATAATCGCTCTTTTTGTCGATGCTCAACCTAGATGCCTTGCCCGGTCTTTCGGTCTTCACATAGCCCAAAGTAGTGGAATCCTGCGGCATCGGCAGCAGCTTTCCATCCAGTTTCAGCACGGCATTCTCAGCCTTCCTGCTCCAGTTGCTCTCATTGCCCTTCATAAAGGCGTAGACGGCATCCACGGTGTTCACCGGCGTATCCCAAACCTGGGTGCGTTTCGACATCAGGAGCCAGCGCTGCAGTTCCTCAATGGTCTGCTTGTCGTTCGGCTTCAGCATCTGCATCGCCTCTATCACAGATACTTGGGTAGGAATCTTATAGTTTCTCCAGCTGTAGAGTGCCTTGCGGGTATCGTAGTAGCGGCCCATCTCCTCGCGGTAAACGGCATATTCGTTCACGCTCTGCAGATATTCGCCAGCCTTCTCGCGGTAAGCAGCATTCTGCTGGCTGTTTCTGGCGAGTACCACGGCAGCACGCGCCTTGCCATAGATGGAGAAATCACCGGTCATCTTCGACATCTTGTCCAGAAGATAAGCCTTGTCAGCTTCCAGATTCTGCTTCATCTTTCTGCCATCCATCGAGAGGATGTAGAGATAATGCAGCGCCTGTTCGCTAGGACTCACCTTGTGCTTTTTCTCCTCCTGCTTCTTCATTTCTCTTACTTCCTGCGCTGTCTGCCAGGAGAGATAATCAATGGCGGAAGTCAGCATCCGGGCGGTGGATTTCTGCACACCTGCGATGGCATTCAATCGAACCATCATTTCGGCTACCGACGTTGTCATATACCGGCTGCCCTTCATGCCTTTCCACCAGGAGAAGGAACCGTTAGGGTTCTGCAACTTCTTCAGCTTCTCCACCTGATTCTGCAGACGGATGCTCTCCTGAGAGAGAGTCTTCTGAGAATGATTATCCAAAGAGAGAGTCTTCTGGATATGGGTGGTGATGGTATTGGCATAGATGGCAGACATCAGCGAGATGGCGTTCTCCTCATCCGGATTGCTGATGGCAGGCAGCGCCTTCACCATCAGCCAACTAGGATTGTTGGTGTACTCGATGGTTACCTTTGCCTCTTCAGCGCCCTTCGCCTGCTTGCCCTCCTTGTTCAGGAAGAGTTTGCTCAGATCGAAGTTCTGCTCACCCTTCTGATGCAGGGTGATAGGCAGGGTGTTCACCACGAGTTCACGGTTGCTCAAAACCGGCAGATAGTGCTGTTCACCATCGCTGTAGCCATTACCGGCAGCCACCACCTTATTAATATATACGCCTTCTTTCAGTCCCTGGACATCAAAGGAGATGGTAGCAGAGCCCTCGGCATCGATGCTGTAGTTCTGCGTCTTCTGCCAAACCACCTTGTTGGCCTCCGGGTCGAGAATCTGCATACGGGCGTTGCCGCTCACCTTCTTGTCAGAAGTATTGAAGAGTTTCACCACGATGGTGCTCTTATCGCCCTCACGCAGGAAGCGAGGCATGTTAGGCTGCACCATCACGGTCTTCTGAGCCACAGCCTCATCCACCAGCAAACCGTTGCGCATCTCCTTGTCATGAGCCAATCCCATGAACTTCCAGGTAGTCACGCTCTCAGGCAGGGTAAACCTGATGGCTACGTTGCCATTGTTGTCGCTCTCCAAGGCAGGATAGAAGAAGGCGGTCTCGTTCATATTCTCACGCACCTGTACCTTGTCGAGGAATTGTCCTGCATCTGAACCTGTACCGCCAGCAAACTGCGGCATCTCCTCTACTACATCAAAAACCTTGTTGGCAGATGGAGCAGCCGCTCCGACACGGGTCATTTTAGAGCCGCGAATCCTGATGACTTTCGGTTCTTCCTGAACCAGCTCGTCTTTTTGTATACGAACAGACTCAACGGTTCCGCCAGAAGAACGCTCCAACATGCACAGTTCCACCGCTTGCATATAAGCATAATAGCTAAAGAATTTTCCATCAAACTTATCTACATCCAGTTGCTTCTCGTCATAATACTTGGTAGGATAAACGCCATTCAAGTAAAATGAACGGAAAGTGAGGTTGTGCTTCCAGTAGCAGTTTGGCAAACTCTGATAGAAGCCCAGGGAGAAATTCCAGGAATGTGGGGCTATCTGGTCGAGCGACTTGTCATAGAGCACGCTCATCAGCTGCGCCTTGGCTGGCTTGCCGTCAGGGGTGGTAATCTTCAGCGTCCACTCCTCCTTCTGTCCAGGGGTCAGACGGTTGCGGAAGGTCTTCCAGGCGATATTCAGTTTCTTCTCAGGCAAAGGACGGGCGATGCTCATCATTCGGGTATAGCACTTGCCTTGCTTCACGAAACTATAGTTCAGTACGATGCCCGACGCATATTCCTCCTTGTAGGTGAAAGGCAGAGTCACGATGCTGTCGCCCAACTCCCAGGCGCCCTTCTCCAGCAGTTTGTTGCCGGCGATGATGGAATATACGATATGCGCTCCGTTCTCCGAAGAGCCCACCTGGATATAGACAGGCTTGCCATCACGAGGGAAGGTCTTCGCCGTCTGATAATACCATTCGGTAGTTGGCTCCACCGGATGGGTATCCTTCATGCTGAAAAGGGTGAACTTCTGCTGCAGGGTATCCTGTCCGCAGATTGCCTCCAACTGATGAACGCCCGATTTCCAAACGAGGGAAGAAGATGCAGAAGAAGCATATTCCTTGATAGAAACCGGTGCATTCGCCTCGGCATCCTTCCATTCGCCCTTATCAATGCGATATTTCAACCTACAAGAAATCGGCATTCCACTGGCATTGCGGTAAGCGAAGATCACCGTCTTCAGACTGTCTGTTTCGATACGCTTAGGAAGATTCACCGTGAGGATGGTTGGCTTGGTGCCCAGAGGCAGACTCATCACGCCCTCGTGGCTCTCGCCGCTGATGTCGGTAACGATGGCTGAGACCTCGAAGTTGAAGAAACGGGCTTGGCGCATGAAGTCGCTCATATCAGCCTCGTCTTTTCCTGACAAGGAAGCCTCCAGCGGAATCTCTACGTCGAAGGTTCCGTCCTCACGAGTCACGCAACTGTCTGTCTTTACCAACTGTCCGGCAGAGCCTGCGCCCCACCACCAGAGTTGGTTTCTGCGGGTCACCTGATACTCCACCTTGGCACCCTGCACAGGCACACCGGCATAGGTCTTGGCTGAAGCTTTCACCACCACGGTGTCGCCCCAGGTATATTTCTCGTTCACCTTCGGGAAGGTAATCTCGAAGGTTGGACGCTTGTATTCCTCAACTCTGAAATATTCGCTTGCTGTACCATTCACGGAGATGGAATACTGTCCTGTCTTTCCCTCCTTCGGGAGTTCGAAATCTACCGAAGCCGTACCATATTCATCGGTCGTAGCCTTCTGCTCAGCCACCAGCTTCCAGTTGGCGTCACTCAGGACAAACTTCAGTTCCTTGCTCTTGCCCAGCACACTGGCATCCAAGCCCTTCTTCACGATGTAGGAAATGGCTGTGACATGCACCTTCTGTCCCGGACGGTAGATAGCACGGTCGGTATAAACCTGATATTTGTCTTCATTATCCTTCTTCTCATAATAGCGGTCACGGCTGAGAAAGATGTATCTGGCAGGCGTAAACTTGTCGCTATTGGTGGAAATCAAGACATTTCCATCCACGTTCTTGAAATAAGCCTCTCCGTTCTCATCGGTCGTCAATCGGGCATGAACCAGTCGCTTGCGCTTGCCCGTCTTCACATCATAATCCTTTTCATAGAGTTCTACCTTCGCCCCAGCGATAGGCTGTCCGTCTGTAGCATTCACCACCACATAGCGATGTTTATCATCCGGCAACTGCTGGATCATCACCGCCAGATTGCTGACATAGAAGAGTTCTCGCTGCGGAGCGATGCCGGTATTATCCGAAGTAACCTCCATCAGATAGGCACCCAGCGGCAGATTGCCACCGATTTCGATGGAATCCTTCACCTCTTCGTAATTCGGACGACCATAGTAGTTCCTGCTGAAATCCTTCTGATGCAGCTTCGTAGTCTTTTTCAGAAGCATCTTATAGGTAGCCTCATTCTGAACATCATACTCATTATCTGCCGTGATGTTGAGGCGGGAAATGCTGACCTTCAGGTTCTGGAGATTGCGCACGTTCAGATGCACCCACTTCCTTTCTGAAGGACGAAGCACCAATGGCATATCCTTCACCCGGAACATCGGTTCGGTGAGTCGCTTCTGTGCATTTCTCAGTTCGTTCATTCTCGACCATCCACCCCAGCGGCTCAGCGCATAGTTGATATAGTTGAGCTTATCCAGCGGTTTGGCATCAGTGGCACCTTCCATGAAGCGGAAGTGCTCCACGGCAAGTTCGCCTGCCTCAGGAATATCCTGATAAACCTGGATGAGCGAGTCGATGGTCTGCAGATACTTCGATTTCTTCACCTCTCTCACGTCGTCCTGGCGGTATTTCTCGATGAGTTTGTAGGCACAGAGACAAGCCGCTCCCCGATTTCCCACCTTATTATAATAGGTGTACAGCTGCAGATACGCCTCCTTGCTGTCAGCCTCAAAACCGATGAGATGCAGCAGATCGTTGTTGAAGGAACTGCCATCCACACCCTTCAGCGTCAATGGTACATACTCAGTGGAAGTATGCTTGGCAAGGAGTTCAGGCTGCTCCAGGGCTTTCTTGAAGAACTCGCAGCTCTTCTTTAAGTTCACATCCCGCTGGCTCAGAGAAGAAGAAGCACTTTGATCCAAAGAAACATCATCACTTGGGTCCAAGGCAGCCTCATCCACCTCCCCGTAAGGACTATCACGATACACCTTGCCCAACACAGCATATCTCACGGCCTTCAACACGGGATCCTTCACCTTCTGCAGCTCGGCTTCCATCCGCTTCACGTTCGGTGTCAGCGAGTCAGTCGAAATTTCATTCCAGAGTGTCATCTGTCTTGTCTCAGCCGCCAGCAGCTGCCCGTAATCTTTGGCAGCCGAAGCCTTGGCGATGATTTTCTTCATCACCGCGATTTCGCTCTTAGGCTGGTCCTTCTGAGCATTGATTTCAGCTTGCTTCCACAAGCTGTCGTAGGTCTGAGCCGCTACCTGCATCGTAGCAAAGAGGGCTATCAGAAGTGATAAAATGTTTCTTTTCATAAGCCAACTGTATAAAATGTTAATAGAATGATGATAATCATCAAACTTTTCATTGCAAAAATACAAAAAAAAACTGTTTTCTAACCCCGAAACTGAAACTTTTTACTATCTTTGCACGAAAATAATATATTTTACCTAGAAATAAACATTAAAAAAACAATGGCAGAAAAAAAGTATGGTCATTTTGATGACGCCAATCGCGAATACGTGATTACTGACCCAAAGACCCCATGGCCTTGGATCAATTATTTGGGTAACGAGGATTTCTTCTCGCTCATATCCAACACAGCAGGTGGTTATTCCTTCTACAAGGATGCCAAGTTCCGTCGCATCACCCGTTACCGTTACAACGGTGTGCCGATGGATAACGGCGGTCGCTATTTCTATATCAAAGATGGCGATACCGTATGGAACCCGGGATGGAAACCTTGCAAGACACCGCTCGACAGCTACGAGTGCCGCCACGGCATGAACTATACCCGCATCACGGGCAGCAAGAACGGCGTAGAGGCAAGTGTGCTCTTCTTCGTACCGCTCCATACATGGGCTGAGGTGCAGAAGATGACGCTGAAGAACCAGACTGAGGAGGTGAAGACCCTCAAGGTGTTCTCCTTTGCAGAGTGGTGCCTCTGGAATGCTGCTACCGACATGGAGAACTTCCAGCGCAACTTCTCTACGGGCGAGGTGGAGGTAGAGGGTTCTACCATCTATCACAAGACCGAATATCGTGAGCGCCGCAACCACTATGCTTTCTACACCGTCAACACCGAGATTCAGGGCTACGATACCGACCGCGAGAGCTTCATCGGACTCTACAACGAGTTTTCCGAGCCTGAGGCTGTGATGGAAGGCAAGCCACGCAACAGTTTTGCCCACGGCTGGAGCCCTATCGCAGCTCATTATATCGAGGTTACCCTGCAGCCAGGCGAGAGCCGCGACCTCATCTTCCTGCTGGGCTATGTGGAGAACGAGCAGGACAAGAAGTTCAGCGCCAAGAAGGTGATCAACAAGGAGAAGGCTCATCAGCTTATCGCCAAGTTTGATACCACCGAAAAGGTGGATGCTGCCTTCGCAGAACTCAACCAGTACTGGGATAACCTGCTGAACATCTTCACCGTGAAGAGCGGCAACGATAAGTTAGACCGCATGGTGAACATCTGGAACCAGTATCAGTGCATGATTACCTTCTGTATGTCGCGCTCGGCAAGTTTCTTCGAGAGCGGCATCGGTCGAGGCATGGGCTTCCGCGATTCCAACCAGGACCTCGTAGGCTTCGTTCATCAGATACCTACCCGTGCCCGCCAGCGCATCATCGATATCGCCAGCACCCAGTTCCCTGACGGTGGCTGCTACCACCAATACCAGCCACTCACCAAGCGCGGCAACAACGATATCGGTGGCGGTTTCAACGACGACCCATGCTGGCTCATCTTCGGTACCGTAGCCTATATCAAGGAGACGGGCGACTTCTCTATCCTCGCTGAGCAGGTGCCTTTCGACAACCAGCCGGGCACAGAAGTAAGCCTCTTCGAGCACCTCAAGATTTCGATGAACCATGTTATCAACAACCTGGGTCCACACAAGTTGCCGCTCATCGGAAGAGCCGACTGGAACGACTGTCTGAACCTGAACTGCTTCTCCTGGGACCCTAACGAGAGTTTCCAGACCACCGAAAACAAGGGCGAAGGAAGCAAGGCAGAGAGTCTGATGATAGCCGGTCTGTTCGTCGTTACCGGCAAGGATTATGTGGCTCTTTGCAAGCAGCTTGCCAAGGAAGCTTTGGAAAGCAAGGAAGGCGAAATAGCCGGTCTTGCAGAGGAAGATTATTTGACAGAAGCCGAGCGCATGCAGCAGGCTGTAGATGAGATGAGCGAGGCTGTGAAGCAGCATGGATGGGATGGTGAATGGTTCCTCCGCGCATACGATTTCTTCGGCAACAAGATTGGTAGTGATGAGAACGAGGAAGGCAAAATCTTCATCGAGAGCCAGGGCTGGTGTACGATGGCTGGTATCGGTCTGGAAGAAGGACTCTGCGATAAAGCACTGGATAGCAGCAAGAAACGACTGGAATGCGAGCACGGACTGGTGCTGAACAACCCAGCCTACACTACCTATCATGTAGAAATGGGTGAGATTTCTTCTTATCCTGAAGGCTACAAGGAGAACGCCGGTATCTTCTGCCACAACAATCCTTGGGTCATCATCGGAGAAACGGTTGCCGGTCGAGGCAACGATGCCTGGAGCCATTATACCAAGATTCTGCCTAGCTATGTAGAGGAAAAATATCAGACACTTCATAAGGTAGAACCATACGTAAACTGCCAGATGGTAGCCGGTAAGGATGCAGCCAAACCGGGCGAAGGAAAGAACTCCTGGCTCACTGGTACAGCGGCATGGATGTGGTATACAGTATCAGAATTCATCCTCGGCATCAAGCCAGATTATGAAGGTTTGCTCATCGATCCTTGTCTCCCAAGCACCGCTAAGGAGTATGAAGTAACCCGCAAGTTCCGTGGTGGCGAATACCATATCACAGTAAAGAATCCTAGCGGAAACCAGAAGGGCGTGAAGCAGATTACAGTGGATGGCACTCCTATCTCAGGCGCCATCATTCCTTGCTCTGAAGGCAAGCATGAAGTAGTGGTTGAGATGTAAAATCAGCCAAATCTCATCAAGTTACGATTTGAAAGTTCAATGTAACGAAACTCCTTTTCATACCCATACGTCGTGTTTCACAACGTATGGGTATCACAATCAACACTTGACCCCTTATTTCAGGGGGTCAAGTGTTTTATTTATCTGATAATCTGATACTTAACTTTTAACATAAGCACATATTCAACAGTATCAAGAGTAAGATTCTAAGTCTCTATCATTGACTCAGTTCCTCAATAACTCAGTTCCTCAGTTTTTTCCTAGGGGGTATATAGCCCTTATAGTTCAAAGTTGTTTTAAATTGTTATATATTATATATTATTATATATATATATTTATATATATAATAAACTTCTAAATAAAGACAAAAGTGAAGGGTCAGAGAAAAACTGAGGAACTGAGTTATTGAGGAACTGAGTCATTGTAGTAAAAACATCATAACCCTCGTAAACACCTGATTTACTGCTTAACTCTATACTTTAAGAGAGCAAAGCTATGAGTTGCGACCCATAAAACTATGAGTTGTCACCCATAAAACTATGAGTTAGGAAATTTAACTACTTTCAATCTGAAAGCATAGTTCAAACATTTCCTTATCACACCCCCAAATTTGGCAGTATCAAAGAAAAGTTGTATCTTTGCACCGAATTCTATCCTCCTCGCCCATTCCGCTCCCTTTTCTACATTTTGGCAAAAATTGTTCCCCCATCCGTACCCTCATTCAAACTATTTTTTGTACTTTTGCAGCCGAAAAGGCATAAAGCAAACAAAAACTCAAAAAGAAAGGAAATAACAATGAAGAAAATATTATACTTTGTGGCAGCCCTCGCCGCCACTGCCACTATCACAACAACCAGCACCAGTTGCAAGTTTGCACCCGACCAGCATGACGGCGACACGGTAGCTGCCAGCGAATTTTACCCGATAGATACCACAGCAGCCCATGCCAAGAAGATGGCGAAGATAGCTGCCATCAGGAACGGCAAAGACAGCGTAGGCATCTATTATGTGGGCAGCAATTCTACCAAAGACCTCATCGAACTCGTATCCTATCCTTCACGCCGCGACACGATGATGTACAGCAAGACCCGACACATCAAGGTAAAGGGCAATGCCGACATCAACCACGTGGTTCGTGTAGACTTCTATCTGCATAATGGCAAGGATTCACTGGTGAAATATGTGGAGGAAGTGGAGCTCAAAACAAAAGAATAAAGCATCCCAAGCACACAAAAAAGGCTAGCATGCAAAAACGCACACTAGCCTTTTTCGTATTTTATCTAACCTGAATTTCAAATCACTTAATAGCCTAAGCCTATAACTATAAACTATAAGCTATCAACTAATCATAGAATCCCGGCTGCTTATACTCAATGCCCAGTTCATCATCTACTGTTGCGATGACACCCTGAATCTGACCCATGGCAAACATACGGCCCAGGAGAGTGTAACCGGCATTGTGACCATGATTGCTCTCATCAAATACGCCACCTGGCTCATCAGTGAAGGTCATACCGTGGTCTACTCGCATTGGCAATCTGCGGCCCGAATTGCATTTGCCCTCCTGCTCTGCCTTCTCGAAGATGCGGCAAAGCTCGATAAGATGGCCACGACCACCGAGGTGAGAAGCCTCTGTGAAGTTGCCGTTAGGGAAGATGTAGCAAGAACGCAGGTGAACGAAGTGGGTGCGGTCAGCAAACTGCTTAGCCATAGCCACACAGTCGTTATGCTCGCCGGCAGAGAATGAACCTGCACAGAAAGTCAGACCGTTGTGCTTGTTTGGCACAGCATCGAGCATCCACTGGATATCCTCGGCACGACCGATGATTCTTGGCAAGCCGAATACAGGATAAGGAGGATCGTCAGGGTGAACACACATGTTGATGTCATACTCATCGCAGATAGGCATAATCGCCTCCAGCCAGTATTTCATGTTCTCCTGCAACTTCTTCTTGTCGATGCCATCGTAAAGCTTCAACAAGTCACGGAACTTCTGGACAGGAGCTGAATCGCCCTCGCTGAAGTTACCGGAAACGAAGCCCTGGGTCTTGATGATGATGTTCTCTACCAAGGCATGATCCTGCTCTGGTGTAGAAGTCTTCTTGATTTCATCAGCCTCAGCCACGAGATCTCTGCCCCACTTGTGCTCCTTAGAGAACTCAGCCCAATCCTCACGAGCGCCTTCACGCTGGAGGATGTAGATATCGAAGTAGGCAAACTCGCCCCAGTTCATATAGAGGTTGTTGGCTCCGTTAGGATTCTCGTGTGCCAAATCGGTACGAGCCCAGTCCAAAACAGGCATGAAGTTGTAGCAGATGCACTTGATGCCTTCCTCGCCCAGGTTGCGGAGACTTTCCTTGTAAACCTCAATCTGATGGTCGCGGTCAGGACCACCATATTTCAGGGTTTCAACCACAGGCAAAGACTCTACCACGCTCCATTTCATACCATAAGACTCGATGTACTCCTTGAGTTCATGAATCTTCTCGCGTGTCCAAACCTCGCCCAGAGGAACATCGTGCAATGCAGTAACGATGCCCTCAACACCTATTTGCTTCAACTGTGCAAGTGTAATCTTATCCTTCTTGCCAAACCAGCGCCATGTTCTTTCCATATATATATTATAATGTATAAGTTTAAAAATGAATTATCTTGCAGAAACATATTTATGCAATGTCTGTCTTACGGCACCCTTGCCGGCGAAGAGTTCCTTCACCATGCCCTCTATCTGCTCGCCGAAGCCAGCCTCGTAGAGATCGAGTCCGAATACATCCTTGCGGGAATAGAGGTTCTTGAGGCAAGAATAGTCCTGATCAGCCTTGCCTACCTCCAGAGGAGATACGATAGCCTGCAGTTCTGCCAACAATGGGTCGGAAGATGGCTCGAATGGCTTCAGGTTATCATCCAATGCCTTGAGATAACGGGCATAACCTGCCAATACCAAAGGAATCAACACGAGATTGCTCTTGTCGAGACCACGGTTGATATACTTCTTGATAGTCTCACCGAAACGGATAGAGAGCTTCTGGCTGGTATCGGTAGCGATGCGCTGAGGAGCATCTGGCATGAATGGGTTAGGCAGACGCTTGTTGATAACGGTGCCGATAAACTCGTATGGATTCAATACACCTGGATCTGTTACCACAGGCATCGCCTCGATATAACCGATCTTCTGGATAAAGGCACGAAGGTCCTCATCAGCCATCTCGGCAGAAATCAAGGTATAGTCGAGCATGCAGCCATAGATTGACATCGCTGTATGGAGAGGGTTCAAGCAGGTGGTTACCTTCATGGTCTCAACCTCATCTACAGTCTTGCGGGATGTATAGAGCGCACCGCCCAACTCCAATGGTGGACGACCGTTGGTATAAGTATCCTCGCAAACGAGATACTGCACCTCCTCTGCATTCACGAAAGGAGCGGTGAAAGTATGCTTTTCGGTGATAATCGTATTGTTATCCTCGAAACCATCCTCAGCCAGCATCGCCTGTACCTTCTCGTGTGGACGAGGAGTAATCTTATCAATCATAGACCATGGATAGGTAATCTTGCTGCTATCGTTGATATAATCTACGAAACCAGCCTCTACGATACCATCCTGTGCCCAACGCTCAGCATAAGCCTTTACGCCAGCCTTCACATGGTCGCCATTGTGAGAGCAGTTGTCGGTAGACTGCAGGGTAAGTGGCAACTTTCCTGCCTTGTAACGCTCATAGAGAAGAGCGGTGAGCTTACCCATAGCGAAGACTGCATCGAGACCACGAGCCAAATCGGCATCATTGAAGCTGTAGCCCTTCTCTGTGATGGTAAAAGTTACCATCTGCAGACTTGGTGCCTGGAAGATCTGAACCAAGCGAGCCCAATCCTCACCAAACTGCTTATCAGCCTTGAGGCTTTCTGTGATAGAAGCGATGACCTTCTTCTCGATGGTGCCGTTGCTCTGGAGGCTGACGAGAAGAGAGAGATTATTGTAAGGACGATAAGCCTTGTCGATGATTTCGTAGTCGAAGCTTTCTGCCACGATTACGCCACGATCGTACTTGCCCGTGTTGAGCGCATCGTTGAGGATGGCGGCTGGGAAAGCACGGAAGATGTTACCTGCACCGAAGTGAACCCAAGTAGGCTCGTCGTGAGTCTTCTTAGCTACGGCTGCGATGTCATACTGAGGAAGCTGATAACCTTTAGCCTCCCATTCTGCAGCATTAAAGCTGTCTGAAAGAATTTCGTTCAGTTTCATTGTAATTTGTATTTTTTCTGTATTTTATAGTTTTTATTTTCGGCAAAAGTACGAAGTTTTTCTGATATTCACATTCTTTTTGGGGATTATTTTCAAGGTTTGAACAATTAGCAACGCATTTTGAACAATTTGCAAACGTTTTTGTTACATACGACAAAGTAACAAAAGCTATAGCAACATAACATGCATATAAAAAAATCCATTCCTAACAAGAATACATAGAATATTCTTGCTGGAATGGATTCCAATCTTAACATCTTAATACCGCAATACCAGCTTATCTATTGGCAGATTGCCACTGATAAGTATCAGTGCAATGGATATCAGCACTCTGGTCAGCAATCATCAACTTGAAGTCGCCTTCCTCCAATCTCCATTTGCCATTCCAACCAACGAAGGCCAAGTCGTCTGCCTTTAATTCGAAGGTCACAGTCTTGGTCTCACCAGGCTGAAGTTCCACCTTGTCGAAGGCACGGAGACGACGACCATCAGGCACCATACTGGCGATGAGATCGCTACTGAACAGGAGGACACTCTCCTTACCTGCCACCTTGCCCGTATTCTTCACATCCACGCTCACCTTGATGATGTCGCCGTGGCGGAAATCAGACTGAGAAACCTTCAGGTTGCTATATTTATAAGAGGTATAACTCAAACCATATCCGAAGCCCCACTGCTGGGTAATCTTCGCATTGTAGTCGTAAGCACCTTCCATCGTACCCACCTCCTCACTCTTCTTGAAGTCGTAGTTGGCGAGCGAATTGATTTCCTTAGGATAGGTGTAAGGCATCTTGCCACTGAAGTTTGACTTGCCCGATACCAAGTTTACCAAGGCATCGCCGCCCATGTTGCCAGGGATGAGGATGTCGATGATGCCCTGTGCCAATGGTTCGATGTCGGCGATGAGACGTGGGCGTCCTTCATTCAGCACCAAGATGACAGGCTTGCCTGTCTGAGCCAAAGCCTTGACCAGATTACGCTGGTTCTCTGAGAGCCAGAGGTCGGTCAGGTTGCCCGGAGTCTCGGTATAGGAGTTCTCTCCAATGCAAGCCACGATGACATCGGCATCCTTCGCTGCAGCCACCGCCCCCAGAATCTGAGGTTCGTTCTCCTCCCAGTACTTACCTTTTTCATTATAGGTAACACCCTGGTTCAAGATGACATTCTCCTTGCCATACTCATTGCAGAATGCCTCATAGATGGTATTGTACTTGCCGGCAAACTCATCGGCACGATGACCCTGCCAGGTATAGCTCCATCCACCATCCAGGCAGCGCATCTGATTGGCATTAGGACCCGTAAGGAGAATCTTCTTGCCATGCTGCAAAGGAAGGATATTACCCTCGTTCTTCAGGAGCACCATACTCTCGGTAGCTCCCTCCAAAGCGAGCTTGGCAAACTCCTCGCCACCAAACTTAGGATAATTCTTCAGTTTCTGGGTTGGGTTCTTGAAGAGGTCGAGACGGTACTTCATGCGAAGCACACGGCGACAGGCATCGTCGATGCGACTCATCGGAATCTTGCCCTCCTTCACCAATTCTACAAGGTAGCCACAAGCATCGCAAGAATAAGGTTCCATAATCATGTCGATACCAGCATTGATGGCAATGCGGAGCGCATCCTTCTTGTCCTTTGCCACCATCTCACGAGTATAGAGATTGTTGATGTCTGCCCAGTCGGTGATGAGCACACCATCCCATCCTGTCTCTTCCTTCAGCCATCCTGTCAGGATGTCCTTGTTGGCGTGCATCGGCATACCGTTGACGGAAGCGGAATTCACCATCACGGTCAAGGCTCCAGCCTGCAGACCCGCCAGGAAAGGAGCGAAGTGCTTCTCTCGCAAATCGGCTGGAGAGATATAGGCTGGCGTACGGTCTTTACCGGTCCAAGGCACACCATAGCCCATGAAGTGCTTCATTGAAGTGGCAATGTGATACTGGTCGATGTTGTTAGGGTCCTCGCCCTGGAAACCATAGACCATCGCCTTGCCCATCTCAGAACTGAGGTAGCAATCTTCACCAAAGTTCTCCCAGATGCGAGGCCAACGGGCATCACGACCGAGGTCAACGGTAGGACTGTAAGTCCAAGGCACGCTCACAGCACGAGTCTCATAAGCGGTAGCCTCAGCCGAACGGCGAGCTATCTCACGATTGAAGGAGGCAGCCACATTGATGTTCTGTGGAAAGAGGGTTCCGTCCTGTGTATAAGTAGAACCATGGTTCTGATCGAGACCGAAGACACAAGGGATGCCGATGCGCTTCATCGAAATCTTCTGAATCTGTGAGATATACTTCTCCCACTGCTTGGCGGTAGGAGCACAGGTATTTGGAGCGTTGAGGATAGAGCCAATCTTATAGCGAGAAAGGATAGAATCGGTCTTATGCTCGTCGATATAGAACACACCGTTCTTGTCGTTGGCACCGAAGAGGTCGGTCACCAATTCCATCATCTGACCTATCTTTTCCTCCAAGGTGAGTTTCTTCAGGGTTTGTTCTACCTGAGCCTCAATCTTAGGGTCGCTCTTGATAACCGGAACATTGGCACTGGCTGTATAAGCCAATGCCAACATTGAAATAGATAATAATAATTTCTTCATAAATTCAAAGGTTTGACGTTTTATGTTAAAAACGGAAATCTTTCTAATATATTATTCAATAGTTACTTTCTTTACGGTATAACCATTACCCACGATGAATAGACCATTCTGCTCAGTCAAGAGTTGGATAGAGAGGTCGGTCAGTTCAAACTCCCATGTAGCAGGACCATCCACCATGAAGTCGTCACGCTCTGGGTCGCCCTTACCAGTAAGGAGGTTGTTCCACCAGGAAGTGGCAGCGGTACCCTGACCATTTCCATCTACATAGACACGGAGGATGGTGCCAGCCTTCACCTTTGAGAGGAAGGTATCCTTCAAGGCATCGAATGGTGTACCCCATGTCACGGCAAACTCACCTTCCCAGAGGGTATTCTCCATAGATGGACGTGGCTCTGTAGTTACCTTGATGGTACCGCCAGAGAACTGGTTGCCCTCACCATCTACCAAAGTGATATCATAGTCACCATTCTCCAAACCTGTAGGAGTTGTGAGCTTCAAGGCTGTGCCCTCTTCGAAAACCTCGAAGGCTACTTCCTTGCCACCTACCATTACTTTAGTAACTGTACCGAGATTCTTGCAATTATGGATAGTGGTCTCAGCACCAGGAGCTACCCAAAGCTCGCTGGCATTGGTGCCCAAGGCTGGGTCATCGGCAACAGGAGTCACGGTAACGTTCAAGGTACGGGATGTGGTCTTGCCCTTGGTGGTGGTTGCCACAATCTTCAGTTCATGATTACCTACAGGCAAAGTTTGGTCGATGGTAGTACCTTCGGCAATCTGAGTGCCGTCGAGCAACCATGTCACTGTGGTGTAGTGAACAGGAGTCACCTTGATTTCTAACTTATAATTAGTCTTGCGGTCTATCTTGGAATCAGCCAAGTCGGTGTTCAAGATACGTGGATTGTCATCTTCGCTGACAGTGAAGTATGGTTCATCGTCAGAAGAGCAAGAAGACAGTGTAGCAGTGCCTGCGAGTGCGAAGCTAATGGCGAAAAGCATCATCCATGACTTCAACACCTTACCCATATATTGATTCATTATCTTTTTCATCTTAATAATATTTATTCATAAAGGCGTCAGCCCCTAATTATTAATTCTTAATTATTAATTCTTAATTACTTAATGTAGCCCTTGCCGTAAGGAGGATTGAAGTCGCCCTGTACGTTGACATCAGCCTTGTCCCACCAGAGTTTGTGATGCCAGTCATCAGTACCGCCCATGCGCTCGATGGCAGCCTTGTAGTTCACGCTGTTGTACTGACCTTCCAACTCAGGGTAGCGCAAGCGAGTAGGCATCGACATGTCTGGGTCGTCATAAACGAAGCCGTCACTAGGGAAGTTAGCCAAACGACAGCGGTCGAGGATGGCAGGATAATCGGAGCGACGCATGTTCGCCCAAGCCTCGGATGGGTTCATCAGGTGGAGAATCCAAGCCTGCGTGTTGATGGTCTGCTTAGGATTGTCGCCCAATGGATTGTTGGCGATGAAGGCATTGATCTCATCAGCAGAAATCTTGTTGGAGGTGAGATAGTAGTTGTTGAGCATCTCCATGGAAGCACGCACACCAGCCTCGTAATGGCTCTCGGCATCACCGTTCACGTTCCATCCCTTGGTCTTTGCCTCAGCCAAGAGGAAATCGACCTCGGCAGAAGAGATGAGGATACCAGGGCATGAAGGCATCTCGAAATCGATGTTCAAGCAAGGACGCATCAAGCGAGCACGATAGTCGGAGTTGTCATAACTGTTGGCATCCTGCTCGGCAAGCTTTGCCAAGGTAGGAAACTCAGCGGCGGCTGCCACATTCATCCAGTTCTCATACCACGCCGAACCTGTATTACATGGCTCCTCACCGATATTGTTGCGCTGGAAATAAGCCAACACCTCATCGGTAAGGTCGATGTTCTGCTCCTTGTCAGGCTTCACCTGGCTACGCTTGATATTGTAGTAGTGACGGCAGATGCGATAGAGACGAGGGTCGCCTGTATTCTGCAACTGATAGAACAATGTCGAGCTGACGAAAGTTGGCGACGATGGATCCTGACCATAGAGAATCTCGCCCAAGGCATTGGTACGGAAGTCGTAGTCGTTGGCACCATCATAATAGGTATAAGGTGAATCAGCATACTTGATATAAGCATCGTCAGCAGCTGATGCAATATAGCCATCGGCATGGTTCATCGCCTTCTCAAACTCTTCCTGGCCCTTGCTTGGATTTACATCAGAGATACGCATCGCATAACGCATACGCAGAGAGTTGGCATATTTTTTCCATTTAGCCACATCACCACCCATGCTGGTAACATCGCCAGAGATATGGTCGGTACCAGTACCCAACTGTTGCTCGCAAGCATCCAACTCGGTGAAGAACCAACCATACAAGTCCTCTACGGTATCATACTTAGGATTGGAAATACCTGAGATGTAACCCAAACCTGCCTCTGAAGCAGGAATGTCACCATAAGTATCTGCCAATACAGAAAGTAGATAGACACGATGGATGCGGAGGGCAGCATTCAGGTTAGCCTTGTCCTCAGATTTGTGGATGGCATCTACGAGATTCTTGATAGCCACCTCATAATAACGGTCCCAGATACGGCGGGCGACGTCATCCTCATGATGTACTGCGCCTGCATAATTGGTGACATTCCAACCACCTGCGAAATGCTGGTTGAAACCAGTGATGTAGTTACGATAGGTATCCATCAAACTAAAGTCACCATAAGTCTGCAACAAAGATGTTGTCAACTGCGCATTA
The DNA here is from genome assembly GCA_934202525.1 of uncultured Prevotella sp. Classification (GTDB taxonomy): domain Bacteria; phylum Bacteroidota; class Bacteroidia; order Bacteroidales; family Bacteroidaceae; genus Prevotella. Next base: position 35,055 of record CAKPYB010000013.1, on the reverse strand, counting down.
GGGTCCAGCTGGTTCACCTTGGTCTTATCGGTGTTGGTGCGCTCCATCATATCGTCTGAGCAAGAAGTCATCACACCGCCAGTAGCCATCAACAGCATAGCCATGGCGAAACCGCCTTTGCCTATATATTTCTTGATTATATTGTTCATTTTTTCTTGTCTTTTAAAATAAAGTTAGAACTTCACATTCACGTTGATACCATAGCTCTTGCGAGATGGCAAAGAACCATACTCCAAACCGAGTCCAGAAGTATTATAACTTGAGTCTGGGTCGATGTTAGGAATGTTCTTCCAAACAATGAATGGGTTACGTGCCACGAAGGAAACATTCAAGCCCTTGACCCACTTGCCCAACAAACTCTCAGGGAAAGTATAACCGAAGGTAATCTCACGACACTTCACGTAAGAGTTGTCATATACAAAGGCACTCTGCACATTGTTGGCAATAGCCTTCCAATAAGTCTCTGGGTTGACTGCGATATCGTTTGGGCGATAAGTTCCATCACCATTGTCGATGACACCTGGAGCCACAAAGCCCTTGGCATTGCCAGCAGCACGCCACTGCTCATCTGTCATACCAGCAGCCTCACGAGCTTCCTCAGAAGCATACCACTCATCACGACCAGCCAAGGTCTGCTTTGCCTTACCAGTCTTATAAGCAGAGTTCATAGACATAGAATAGATGTCGGCACCCACCTTCACATCGAAGGATGCAGAGAGTCGGAAGTTCTTGTAAGAGAATGTGGTATAGAAACCACCTGTCCAATCCCAAGAAGAGTTACCGATGGTCTTCACTGTTTGGTCAACCTCTGGCAAACCGCTTGTTGGATTGATAATCACCTGTCCATCAGCAGTGCGCTTGAAGTCCTTACCACGGATAGCACCATAATTCTCTCCTACCTCGGCACCTACAGATACGCTGCACCAGGTAGCTTTAGCCAACTCGAAATAGTCCATGCCATCTACAAGCGACTTCACCTTGTTGGTATTCTTGGAGAAGTTGACACCCATGTCCCAACCGAAGTCCTTGATCTGGAGCAGACGACCATTGAGGGCAATTTCGATACCCTTATTCTGAATCTCACCGGCATTTACCAAGCGGTAAGAGTAGCCAGAAGTAGTGGTAGAGGCAAGGCTCAAGATCTGGTCCTTGGAGTTCTGATTATAATAGGTGGCATCCAAGCCCAAGCGACCATTGAAGAACTTCATCTCCAAACCCAACTCATAAGAGCCTGTCATGGTTGGTTTCAAGTCCTTGTTTGGCTGGGTAGCATTGCTAATCATACCGATGGTATAGCCAGCATAGCTGTACTTGCCTGTGGAGTAGTTGAGTGCAAGCTGATAAGGGTCGGTATCGCTACCTACCTTAGCCCAAGATGCACGTACCTTACCATAGTTGATAATCTTCTTGTTCTTGATGAACTCAGAGAATACCAAGCTACCTGATACAGATGGGTAAACGTATGTATTATTGCTGGTAGGGAGCGTAGATGACTTATCGCCACGGATGGTTCCCTCCAGATAGTAAGTATGCTTGTAGCCGATGCTTGCGCTGGCATAGAGAGAGCTAATCTGCTTCTTGTACATGCTCTCACGAGTGTTCTGCTCCTGATAGTTCATGATGTTCTTGATGCCATTCATCTGCTGGTTGAGACCGGTGTTGGTAATGGTCTTGTTGTTCACCTTGAAGATGTTACCACCAGCTGTGGCATTGACATCGAAGTCGCCCCATGAATTGTTGTAGAGGGCGAGGAGCTCCGCATTCAGTGTGCGGTTATTGAAGATTTGGTCGGTAAGCTTTCCTGCAGGTGTACCAGGAGTGGTCTTGGCGATGAAGTCCTCGAAGTTCATGTTGGTGATGTCTGTACCGATGGTACCCTGCAACTTCAAGTGCTTGTCGATGTTCCAGATTGCCTTACCTGTCAAGCGGAACACATCCTTCTTAGATGTATTGCTGTTCTTATAGAGATCCCAATATGGGTTCTTGTTATACTGGTCGTTACCATTCCAATTCTGGTAGTTGCCATCGGCATCCTCATAGTTCTTGAGCCATGCCTGGTTGTAAGTGCCTGCCAAAGTCATGAGGTTCCTACCTACATTGCTCTGAGAATCACCCAAGGCAGGACGGTTCTTTACATCCTCACGGGTATAGTTGGCAGTGAAGTCGAAATCCACAGGGCCTGCTGATGTATTGACACGAAGGTTGAAGTTGTCACGACTCATATTGGTGTTGGGCAGAATATCCTTGTTGCGCATGTCAGTGACAGAAAAGCGCATACCTGTCTTACCAGAGTTGACTGAGAGGATGGCAGAGTTCTGTGTGGTAAAACCAGTGCGGAAGAAATCTGAAGTATTATTAGGGTACATCATGAAAGCATGCTCCTGACCATCAAAATACTTATAAACAAAGTCATCCGCCTTAGGTCCCCAACTGGAGTTGGTTCCAGAAGTACTAGAAGTAGGCAACTTGCCACCATATCCCATACCATACACTTCCTGGATGTCGTTCCACTTAGCCAACTGGGTATCGATGGTGAAAGAGCCATTATATTCTACAGCCACCTTGTCCTTCTCCGCCTTCTTGGTCGTAATCAAGATAACACCGTGGGAAGCACGGCTACCATAGAGGGCAGAGGCAGCAGGGCCTTTCAATACGGTCATCGTCTCGATATCATCAGGGTTGATGGCAGAGATTCCATCACCCAAATCATAACCACCACTTTCACCAGCACTGCCAAAGTTTGTATTATCCAAAGGCACACCATCCACCACGTAGAGAGGCTGGTTGTTGCCTGCCATTTCTGTATTACCACGAAGGAGCACGCGGGTAGAACCAGAAGCACCGCCAGCGGTGTTCTGCACAACGAGACCAGCCACCTTACCAGAAAGAGAGTTGATGACGTTGGTTTCCTTCGCCTTGGTAAGTTCCTCACCTTTAACCTCCTCCAAGCCATAGCCCAAAGCCTTGCGGTCGCGCTTGATACCAAGGGCGGTAACAACGACCTCATTCAAGGCCTTACCATCCTCTTGCATCGTGATTTTCATGCCATTAGCAGCTTTCACGGTCATCGTCTTGTAACCGATATAGCTCACTTCGAGCGTTGCTCCAGGCTTGCAGTTCAACGTAAAGTTACCATCTATATCGGTAACGGCACCGTTGGTTGTACCAGCCACCTTCACGCTAGCACCAATCAAGGTTTCGCCAGTAGCATCCACCACAGTACCCTTGATGCCTTGGTTCTGCTGAACGCTCATCGCTGCATTGTTCATTTGGGCAGCGAGGATGACAGAAGCAGGCATCCACATCAAACCTGCACCGAGCAGGCCGAGAAACATAGTTTTCTTTCTCATAATTGATATTTTGTTTTTAGTTTAATAATTACTTATTTCTTCCCAAAGATTCCTTCAAGAATCCAAGGAGCATTCACCTTCATACTCTTGAAACGGTCGAAGATACCATACTTCTCAGAGCCGTTGCCGAAGTGGTTGTTGTCCCAAACAAAAGTAGAGAAACCTCGTTTGCGAGCCTCCGTAGTCAAGAACTTACAGTAGTAGGTCATGTTTTCATGCACTTTCTCTGAGTTTGACTTATAGTGATCGGTTACTCCCCACTCTCCTATTACAATACCCAGTCCTTTGTTGCTCCAGGTATTCACCGCCTTATCAAAGAAGTCCGTCATCGTCTTTTCGTTTTCAGCAGGTATCTTGCCAGCATTCTTGTAGGCATCACCCCAGTAATCGTAGGTGCAATCACCGGCGTAGCTCCATGGCTGATAGTAGTGGAATTCCACACTCATATAGTTGTAGCCATTGCCTTCGGCATCCTTCGGAATGATGAAATCTCCATTCTCGATGCCAAACCAAGGGTTGCAAACATAAGTCTGCAAGATGAGGTGACGCTTGGCATTGTTACCGCCTGTGGCACGAACCACATCCACGAATATCTGATTGTAAGCATTCTGCACTGCGAGGTTCTCGGCAGTAGGCTTGTCCCAGTTGTCCCTGATGTGAACCTCATTGGTACCGGCGAAAGCCAAACGACTGTCATAATGGGCAAACTCAGAGGCTATATTCATCCAGAGGAGCGCAAGCTTCTGACAGTTTTCATTCTTATATTGATAGGTAGGACGACCTTCGAGCCATTTTTCATGATGCACATTGATGATAACCTTCAAATCGTTGTCAAGACACCAGCCCACTACCTCCTTGATACGAGCAATCCAAGCCTTGTCGATGCTCATCGCCTGAGCGTTGGTAATGTGGCACTGCCAACGGATTGGAATACGGATGGCATTGAAACCAGCCTTCTTCACGGCTAATATCATCTTCTTGGTAACAACGGGATTACCCCAAGCAGTCTCTGCATGGATGGAACCATCAGGGTTGCCAATCTGCATCGACTCACCGTCCTGTCCAGGAGCTGAGCACTCGAATTCATTGCCGAGATTCCAACCTACAACATCCTTGTTCCATTGCTGGGCGGTAGGAATCGATTCACTTGTATCAGGCGTATACACCACAGAAGGACTAGCACTGCAAGAAAATGCAGTAAACATACTTGCAAATAGCAAGCAGATTTTTAAAAAGTTCCTTTTCATTATTAAATTTTTAAACCTAGTTTAGAGTTGTTGTTTATGCTTAATTGTTTATTCATTGCGAGTTGCTGTTAGAACTCGGCTGCAAAAGTACAGAAAAGGGAGAAAAACCAGGTTAGAATGCAAACAAAAAAGGTTTCAAATCTGACTTATCGCCAGGTCTGAAACCTTACATTTATATATAACTAATTGAATATCAATCAGTAATAATCCATCTTTCTTTACCAGCAATTTACATTGCTCATTTTATTCATACTTACTCGGTGACACCCCGAAATGCTTCTTGAAGACTGTACTGAAGTACTTTACGTTTACAAATCCAGTCTTCACGGAGACATCCAAGACGCTATCGCCTTGCTTCAGATACTGGGCTGCCTGCTCCAAACGGATGAGTCGCATGAAGTCTTGCGGTCCTTGCCCCGTCAGAGTCTTCAACTTGCCATAAAAGAGGGTACGGCTCATCGCCATCTCCCGGCAAAGGAGGTCGATGGTGAAGCCGGTGTCACTCAGGTTATCGAGGACGAGACGGGTTGCTTTCTCAACGAAAGCCTGGTCTATCGAATCCAAATCCGGTTCTTTTTCATCAGATGATTTATTCGTTTCATCAGATGATTTATTCATTTCATCGGAAGGCACAGATGGCCCGGAAGGTTCGCTTGGCAACAGGCTCTTTTGAGACGATTGCCCAGAGTCCTCTCCTCTGACGATGGCGAGACTTTGCTCCATATAGTATTGACTCAGACGGCGGCGGTTCTTCAACATGCTCGCAATCTTGCTGGCAAGGATGGCAGAGTCGAATGGTTTGGCTATGTAATCGTCTGCTCCAAGGTCTAGACCTTCTATCATGAAATCGCGACCAGCCTTCGCTGTCAGGAGGATGACAGGCAGCCAACTGGTCTCCTTGTTTTCCTTGATGCGACGGCAGAGTTCGTCACCCTGCATACCCGGCATCATCACATCGGATACCACGATGTCGCACTCACCATTCTCAGACAGATACTTCAAGGCAGCCTCGCCACTCTCCACATCCACCACATGGTATTGGTCGGCGAAAGCCATACGGATGTATTGGCGGAGGTCTTCGTTGTCATCGACAAAAAGGAGTGTGTCCTTAAGTGATTCCTTTGATTTTATTTTTTCATCGGCAGACACGGAGTTATCTGAAGTTTCCGGCAGACTTAATGGCTTGGAAGAAACGGAAACATCAACATTTCCGTTATCAGGCAATACAATCAAGAAAGTAGTTCCCTTGCCTTCCTCGCTCTCGAACGTTAACTTTCCTCCCAATTTCTGCACAAGCTGGCGAGTGAGCATCAAGCCCAAGCCACTGCCCATCTCATGAGAGTTGACCGCATTAGAAGCACGGAAGAAACTCTGGAAGATATTCTTGACCTCAGTTTTCGGGATACCAATGCCGGTATCACTTACCTGGATGCAGACTTGCCTGGCAACCTCATCGAGCGAAGCAGAGACGGTGATGGTTCCACCCACCTGCGTATATTTTACGGCATTGGAGAGCAGATTCTCGAATATCAAATCCATCATAGAAAGATCGGTAGAAAAGGTATGCTGTCCACAGGTTGCCAACCGAAGACTGATATGTTTCTCCCGAGCTGACATCTGGAACTTATCCACCTGCTGACGCAAGAGGACAGACAGCTCCACATTCTGCAGGTGGACTTGTGTCTTCGCTACGGCTATTTTCTGGAAATCAAGCAACTCGGTCACCATTCTCAGAAGCTTGTCACCATTACGCAGTGCCATCTCCAAGAACTTTCGGCTCTTATCGCTCAGTGTAGTATCCTTCGCCAAGTCGGCAAGAGGAGCCAGCACCAGACTCAAAGGGGTACGGATGTTATGGGCGGTATTCACAAAGAAGTTGATCTTTTCATCATAGTACTTGCGATGCAAACGCTCTCTGTAGTAATCCCAGCCGAAATAGACTATAGCACCTAAGATACAGAGATAGACAATCCATGCCCACCAAGAGTTCCACCATGGTTGGGCGATATGAATGCGCAAGGTGGATTCTCCCAATATGCGTCCGTTACTCCTACCCATTGCCTTGACATGCAGGGTGTAACTGCCAGGAGGCAAGTTGGCGAAACGAACCTGCTGATAGGCAGAAGGCACACTCCACTGATGGTCGTACCCCTCCAGATAATACTGATACTGGATATCGTGCTGATACGGATAGTTGATGCTCTCGAAATGCACGATGATGGTATTCTCATCATGAGAGAAACTCATCTTGCCTTCTTGCAACATCTCGAAGAGTTCTGCATGCCAATCTTCCAGCTGGTCAGCCTCATCGAAAGTTTTCCCTTCGACCTCAACACCCGTGATATGAAGAGGAGCCTTGTAGTTCAATCCCTTGGCAAACTTGGATGCTAAGACCACGGCCCCTTCACTGCTTCCGAATATCATTCGTCCGTCTTGGGTTCGGACCACAGCCATACGCCTGTACTCCCGCTCCAATCCCTTGAAGAAGTTGAGATTGGTCACCTTTCCATGATCGATAAAAGCCAGTCCCTTGTCGGTACTCATCCAAACCTTGCCAATTGGAGTCTTGACCAAGGCATAGACGGTGTTGGAAGGCAAAGACTCGGAGGTAGTATAGTTCTTGAGCTGATGCTTCTGCCAATCGTAGAGATACAAGCCTCCTCCATCGGTGGCAATCCAGATATGCCGTGCATCCTGAAAAGCCATCGCATTGACAAAGAAATTATAATCGAAAGTAGGAAATTCCGACGGATAGAAGAATCTGCTGACACGAAGGTTTCGCTTGTCGATACGATAACATCCATGGGTCGTTCCCACCGCAATACTCTTCTTGTCTGGAGACTCCACGATACTCTGAACCTCATTGATTGGCAAGTAGTTAACAGAGTTATCCACATTTCCATTCTTTTCTAATGATGAGGGGATATGTACCAAGTCTCCATCCAAGCAACCTATCCACAAGCCTCCTTCGCTATCTTTGAATATGCTATATACATAGTCGGTCTTTAACTTGCCATTCGACACAGAGTAAGCCCGACTACTGGTTCCATCAGCATGAACCAGAAAGATGCCATCACCATAGGTTCCCGCCAAGACCTTGCCGTCGGCTGTCTGACAAAGGGTAAGCACCACCTTATTATATAGGGCATGATGCCACTGATGGGTTTGCTCGTCATAGATGCTCACCCCCTTGTCGGTAGCATACCATATCTTGCTATTGCAGCCCTGTGCATCCACGCTCTGCATGACATCGTTCACACCATTATTGATAAGCGACTGGCTGTTGAGATACTCATGGCGCACAAACTCCAAGGTATGCTCCATCGGAATAGCCATATCCACACCTCCCGAATAGGAGCCCATCCAAAGGTCGCCAAGATGGTCCTTGCAAAGGGCATAGACGCCATTGCCATGCAATACATTCTCCGGTCTGCCATCCGTATTCAAAAGTAGATTCGTCTTATAAGTCTTCTTGTCGTAGGCATAGACACCTGCTCCATCCACCGCCATCAAGATGGTGGCTGCATCGTAGGGGATAATGGAACGAACAGGGATGAGCGGAATATCTGATAAAGATGAGAATTGCGTAAGAGAAGACAATGGCTTCCAGGTTCTGTCATCGAGCAAGAGAATGCCACGATGGAAAGTTCCCAACCATATCTGATGAGCCTTCACGTCGTGATAAGACGAAAGCACGGAATACCCTCGCAAAAGCAATCGAGGCTGGGCAGCATTCGGTGAATAGGCGAAGACTCCCGAAGAAGAACCTATCAATAACCGTTTGCCGATGAATCGGATATGATTGACATACGTGTTCTTCAGAATGTATTTTCCTTTGTTCGGCGAACTAGGGGCTGTTTGGTCTTTGCTACCAGCAATAGATTGAGGAGCCATCATATACACGCCCCTATCCAATGCCATCCAAAAGCATCCCTTGTCATCAACCAACAAGTCATTGAGCACCACACTTCCTCCAAGCACATTCAGCAGATTGACCTGGAGTTGGAATGTGTCTTTCACCTTATTATATATATAGATCTTTCCTTTATTATCATAGGCATAGATATGCTGTTGGCTATCCTTAGTCAACTTGATGTTTCTGCCACTGGCATCACTAAACTGCATATCCGTAGCCAAGGTATAGTTCCTTACCTGTTGACCATTGTACCTGTCAACGCCTCGCTTGGTACTGATCCACATAGCACCATCCTCAGCCTCAACTATCGAATACACACGGGCACTGGAGAGTCCATTGTCCGTATTGAGATTCGATAACATCAGCATATTGCGGGTCAAATGTTCCTGAGCATGGAGCTGTGAACACAGCACCATGCACAAGAGCCACAGGAAACCAACCTGCATTCTTAGAAAATATGATAAGCCTTTATTTTTCATGATCAGTCTAATGTATTAATTTCTTCCAGTCCCTTGATTTGCTTCTTCGGCGTTACGCCGAGACCTTTCAAGCTCTCCACCCTGCGCATCACATTGCCGCTTCCATCGTAAAGCTGCTTCCTTGCCTTATCGAAGGTTCCGGAGAGGCGGGTTATCAAATCGCCAATGCCCAGGAAGGTATCTTCGAAAGTCGCTACCTTATCATATAAGTCGGCTGCCGTCTTCACGATTTTCTCCACATTCTTGTTCTGGCGGTCGTACTGCCAGAGATTATACGCCAGCTGGAGTGCCATGAGCAGATTGCTTGGCGAGATGATGATAATCTTCTTCTGATAAGCATAGCGGCTGAGATCCGGCTGCTGCTTCATCGCTGCGATATAACTGGTCTCGTTAGGGATGAACATCAGTACGAAGCCGATGGCATCATCCACCAGTTTGGAATAGTCTTTGGCAGCCAGTTCGTCGATATGTTTTCGTACACTCAGCGCATGAGCCTTCATCAGGCGCTCCTGTTCTGCCTCATCTTCAGCAGCCAGCGCATCAGAATAGGCGGTAAGCGAAACCTTGGAATCGATGACCACACTTCTGCCTTCCGGGAAGCGGACGATGACATCCGGGCGATAGTTCTTTCCCTCTTCATCTTTCGTATTTTCCTGAATGAAGAATTCTTCATCCCTACGAAGTCCGCTGTTCTCCAGGATGGTTTCCAGCACCATCTCGCCCCAATCGCCCTGCATCTTGCTGTCGCCCTTCAATGCCTTGGTCAGGTTGGCAGCATCGGAGCCAATCTTCTCGGTCTGCTCCTTCAGGTTCAGTACAGCCTGCTGCTGTTCCTGCTGGAAGAGTTTCATCGTAGCCTCGAAGGTGTTCTGCAGTTCCTTCTTGTTCACCTCGTTCTGGGTCTTGCTCTCCTCTACCGATTTCTTGAAATCAGCAAACTGTTCCTTGATAGGTTTCAGGAGTTCATTCATCTGCAGACGGTTGTTTTCCTGCAGAGCCGACTGCTTGGCAGCCAGCTGCTCAGCCGCCACCTTCTGCTGTTCTATCGTCATTCGCTGCATTTCCTGCTTCAGACTCTCGAGTTTCTGTGCCCACTGCTGGTCGCTTTCCGCCCTGAGTTTTGCCGCATACAGCCGCTCGTTCTCCATTTGAGATTTCATGGATTGAACCTCAGAAGCATGAGATTCTTTCAATCCTTGAACCTCCGAAGCATGATGCAGTTTAATCTGTTCTACATTTGCCTGGAGCACCTGCGTCTTCGCTACGAGCTGGGTTTTCTCTTCTCCCGCACTTTTTGCTTCCATCAGTTTCCCCACGAAGAATCCGATGGCAAGCCCTATGATGATTCCAATTACTATTTCCATTTATCTTTGTTTTGAATGATTCTGTAAATCTGCACAAAATATGTTTTGCAAAAGTAATGATTTCAAAACATAACACCAAACATCATGGGGGATTCTTGTAGATATTTAACTATTATGGAAAAAACAGGTAGAAATATGAGATTAAATGAAAAATTTGCATTATCTTTGCATCATATTAATATAAAGATATAGACTATGATCAAAAGATTATTATCCTTTCTAGACGCATCGCCAGTGAATTTCCTGGCAGTAAAGAATATCTCCAGGGAATTGGAGAAGAACGGGTTCCGACGTATGAACCCACAGGATCCATTGGGCAAGATTGAGGCGGGTGACAAGTTCTTTGTTACCAAGAACGACTCTTCCATCTACGCCTTCCAAATCGGAAAGAAGCCTTTGGCAGATGCCGGTTTCCACATGATCTGCGCCCACTGCGACTCCCCTACCTTCCGCATCAAGCCAAATGCTGAGATGCTCTGCGAGGGCGGTATCGTGAAACTGAACACCGAAGTTTATGGTGGTCCTATCATGTCAACCTGGTTCGACCGTCCTTTGACCTTGGCAGGTAGAGTCATCGTGAAGGGCGAGGACGCGATGAATCCTCAGACACTCCTCCTTCATGTGAAGCGCCCATTGCTGCAGATCAGCAATCTCGCCATCCATTTCAACCGTCAGGTGAACGATGGCGTGAAGTTGAGCAAGCAGAAGGATGTGCTCCCTATCCTCGGCATCATCAACGATGAACTGGAAAAGGGTAACCTCCTGATGAATGTGATAACCGACGAACTGAATATCCAGAAAGAGGATATCCTCGACTTCGATCTCTATCTGGCTGATGCCACTCCAGCCTGCACCTTTGGTGTACACGATGAGTTTATCTCTTCAGGCAGACTCGACGACCTGTCTATGTGCTGGGCTGGTGTAGAGGCGATGATTGCATCAGATGCCAATGATACCACCCAGGTTCTTGCCATCTTCGACAATGAAGAAACAGGGTCTCAGACCAAGCAGGGAGCCGGAAGTCCATTCCTTTCTTATATGCTCCAGCGCATCGCCCTGGCACAGAGCCATGCAGAAGAGGCTTATTATCAGGCAGTAGAGCGTGCGTTCATGATTTCAGCCGATAATGCACATGCCTGGCATCCTAACTACAGCGAGAAGTTCGACCCTACGAATCATCCTAAGTTGGGCGGTGGTCCGGTCATCAAGTTCAATGCAGCCCAAAAGTATGCGAGCGATGCTGTATCAGCAGCCATTTTCGCCAACATCTGCGAAGCAGCCGGTGTGCCATGCCAGCGTTTCGTGAATCATAGCGATGTGGCAGGCGGCAGCACCCTGGGCAACATTCTCGCCTCTTCCATCCCATTGAAGGGAGTGGATATGGGCAATGCCATCCTCGCTATGCACAGTTGCCGCGAAACCGGTAGCGTCATCGACCACGAATACTGCGTGAAGGCATTCACCAAGTTCTATCAGTTGTAAGCAATCCCGATTTATCTCTTCACTCTTCACCTTCTCGCCCGTAACCCCTCTGTTTATCGGGGTTTCGGGAGGTGAAGAGTTTTCTTTATCTCTTCACCCACTCTTCACCCCTCTTCACCCATTTATCTTTTTTCTCATTAAAAATTATTTAAAAATCAGTTTCTCCGTTCTATCAGCCAGGAAAAGAGGGATGTTGATAAAGGAATCATCCCTCTTGAGATTAAGCATCGAATATCTGATGCGCAAACCAGGTGAGTACCTTTTGTTATACTCTATCAAACTACGCCCCGTGACACTGGTACCCGACTTCACTTCCACCGGAATAACTTCCAAACCACGCTGAACAATAAATTCCACTTCTGCTTTATTACCCGAAGCCCAATAATGGGAACAATTAACGCCATTAGCCACTAGACTCTGAAGAATATAATTCTCTGCCAAAGCGCCCTTATATTCTTTAAATATAGGATTATCAACCAGATAAGCCTCAGGACTCAAATCAGCAAGCACTCTCAATAATCCCACATCAAGACTATAAATCTTGAAGATGCTCAAATCTTCATACGATTTCAAAGGAACTTGCGGAGTAGAGCACAAGCTTACCTTATATATCAATCCCGCATTTTTAAGCCATGTAAGAGCATCCTCATATTCCCGCGCTCTTGCACCAGGACGAACCAGCTGATAAACAAACTTTCTATTTTCCTTAGCCAACTGTGACGGCAAAGACTTCCAAACATGCGAAATCCTATTAGCCAGTAAAGGCGTAGCATGCTTCACAAAGTCCAAGGAATAATCTTGCAAGATATTACGTAGAGTTGTTTCCACGCCACTCAGATCCTTTTCTATCATCTTCATTGCCGCAGCTGGCATTCCACCAGATATACGATAGGCAGTAAATGCCTGAGAAAGTCTATCAAAAAAAACGTCAGGAAGAGGTTCCAAGCTATCTATTGACATATAATATTGGTAAAGCCTTTCATCTCGCTGCTCCAAAAACTCAGAAAAAGTGACAGGATACATATTTATATGGTCAACCTTACCCACAGGAAACGAAAAGCCTTGATGCCCAAAAGCCAACCCCAAAAGAGAACCAGCACAAGCCACAACATATTCCGGCGTCTTTTCGCAGAAATATTTCATTGCGCTAATGGCTTCCGGACAGTCTTGTATCTCATCAAGAATAAGCAAAGTCTTCTGAGGCAAAATTGGTTCTGAAGTAAGATATGACAATTGCTCGAGGATTTGCAGCGGGTTCTTAGTCTTGCGAAAGATATCGCAGACTCCCTCTTCTTCATTGAGACTAAAATATGCGCAATGCTCAAAATATTCTTCTCCGAACTTCTGAAGTACAGAAGTCTTTCCTACTTGTCGAGCGCCCAGCATAATCAATGGCTTACGGTCTTTTTTAGCTCTCCATTGTTTTAATTCTTGAATAATTATTCTATTAAACATTTTTTAGCACCTCCATCGTTAAAGTGCGGAAAATGTGTAAGTTTACACATTTCTGATACTTCTTTTGTGAAATTCTCCACATTTTCCACACTTGAGTTTTATTTTTCATCGCAAAGATACTAAAAAAACGACAAGCAAACAAGCATTTACTACATTTTTAACCAACTTTATTACATCATTTACTGAGCCCACTTTAAAAAGGGGCTCAATATATTATTCTTTTCCTTTTATCGTTCCTAATTCTTTCACATTCTTCTCAAATTCATTTCTTTCACCAATAGCTCCATTACGCAGCTTTGCCCGATAATTGTATATCGTATTAACTGCATAATGAAGGAATTCTGCTATCTTGGTACTGTCATCAATACCTAGTCTTATCAAGGCGAATACCCTCACCATTGCCGGTAGTTTTGTCGCATCAGTAAGATGGATTTGTGCCTCCGGCTTCAGAAGACTGTTGAGGTCTTCAACGAAATTCGGGAACAGATGCAGGAAGACCTTATCGAAATTAGCATACAGTTCTCCCAACTCATGCTCCTTCAGTTCACTGCTTCTCGTCATAGAATAAAGTTCCTGATATTCATGGTTCTTTACCATCTTATTGACATGCAGACGCAACTTATCCAGTTTATCTATATAATGAGAACATGCTCCCAGGAACTGACCTATATATTCTTCCTTCACACCATTCGACTCATTCAATTTATCATTCGAAGTCTTCAACATTTCGTTGGTAGCAGAAAGTTTCTTATTCAGTTCCTCCAATTGTTCATTCGTTTTCTTCAGTTCATTCCTTGCTATTGTAACATATTTCTTCTGCTTATTGACATAGAAAGCCAAAACACCCAAAGAAAGAACCAGAAGACTGACACAGATGATGGCAAAGACAAGACGCTGGTTTGCCTTCTTGAGCTGTGCCTGATAATTATGGTCGATGGTACCAAGCACTGGCGAAATCTGCCAACTGCGAATACGTGTACTAAAACTCTTATTGGCATTCCAAGAGAAGTTGATGTATTTATAGGAACGCTCAACATCTCCCTCCTGACTCAGAATATCGGCGAGCATCCAGAGCGAAGCCTGATCATTGATGGCACACTTCACATCACAGATGGCAGATTTGAGCAGCCAATATTTCTTCATTCCTTCGCTTTTTAGAGAACGGTAAATCAGATAGCGATAGTAGGCAACGATACCATATTCATGACTACCCTCCTTACACATTTTCAACCGTTCATCATTTACCTTCAGTGCTTCATCCCATTTGTTCTGACTGGTAAGCATCACCTCTTTACGCATGAGATAATCTTCGCTATGATGCGGAAGGATAGCAAACAAGGTATCCCGATATGCATTCTGACGACTAAAGAAATTCTGACTTAGATCGGAATCTATCTGCATATTAGAAAAGCCCAACTCACCATAGACATGGTAGTAGGCGATGAAATAATCTTTCCGGTTAGATTCATCCAATGTCTCTTTATCTATATGCTTGAGCACCTCCAAAGCCTCAGCAAAAGCTCCGGCAGCAGAATACTGTAAAGCCAACTGACTTTTCAATCCTGCTACTTCAGCCGACAATCCTTCCTTCTGAGCCAGTGCGACAGCCTTCTGAATATAAGCCACTGCAGAATCGCTCTGGTAGGACTTGTATTCAGAATAGATTTTGCGATAGGTATTGAGGAGCAACTTCGGATTTTTTTCCTGATGAATCAATTCCTTCAACTGAGCGATGCTGCTTTCTTTCAGTTTGGTATAGTGCTGGGATTGCTCTATAGCCCGATCAAGTTGGGTATACAGTTCACTGATGCTTTCCTTTTGAGCAAAGCATGATGTAAGTGCAACGAAACACCAGATATACAATAGAGATAATAATCTTTCTGTCATTAGTTGATAATATTTTGTTGTATAGGTATCATTGAATCCAGTCCTTACTGCTGTATAGGACATTCAAGAGACAAAGGTATAGTTTTTTGAGTATATTTCCAAATTTTCAAGCGTTTTTTTGATATTCTTTTTTACTTTTGTTGTTCTTACATCCTTGCACCTCTCGAAAAAAGGCTGCCCCAAAAGGTTTGGAGCAGCCTTAAACAAAGCTTTATACCTAAATTATTAAACTAAAACCTAAAAAGCTTATGAATGATTATAAACCTACATATTATTTCTTTTCTACTTTGAGAACAGCCTTGTCTACACCGGCAGTCAAGTCAACTGTAAGAACGTATGTCTCGCCATCCTTCAGTTCTACTCCATCTTTCAGATAAACATTGCCGTTGTCGTGGCCGTTACCGTCACCGATGCCGAATACCTCGCTCTCAGTTGAGATGAGATGGCTGTTATCCTTACCCTTGAACTCAACGCCCCAGTTTGCCTGACCGAAGAACTTAAAGTTTACGTCAGTTGCTCTGAGCTGCTTACCAACGGTGAGTGTAACCTGATATACCTTATCCTTGATTGGAGTGAGGCAGACGTCAGAGTCAACACCTGTCCACCAGCTATGATTTACAGCGTCCCAAGTTGGCTTGTTGACACCTTCATTACCGATGATCCAGAGTGCGCCAGTACCATCGCCATTCAGTGACATAGGCTCACTTCCATTCATTGTCCAGATACGGAATGACTTATGGGCGAAGTCTGCCAAAATAGTATATCTGCCGGTAATAGCCTTGAAGGTATAGCTTCCATCCTCTTCTTTCTGGAACCAGTCGCTGTCATAATACCAGTCATCTGGCAGATTATTGCCGCTGATGGTAAGGTTGCAGGTAGCCCCCTGCTTGATTTCACCTATCCAAGCCTTGCCTGCATCAGAATCGGCAAAGTCGAGGATAGTAACCGGCAATACATCGGTAGGACCAGCCGTATAGTTCTTGGCATCGAAAGTGACAACTACATCGCTCATATTCTCAGAAGTGAAGTTGAAGTTGCCTGTTTCTCCCAGACTGATATCCTTACCGGTGCTGGAACCGAAGACAAACTTTCCATCCTTCGTTGCAAAATATCCCTTGAAGGTCTTCTTGCTGCTAGGAAGAACAGCCTGATAAACAAAGTCGCCCTTCTCAGTCATGTCATATTTAACACCATCAGCACTCACAAACTGCAGATTGTTGAAGTGAGGCCGCTTGATATCAAACGACAAGGTCTCTGTATTCGATTTGGTTGATACATTCTGCAGAGTAAGTTGAATATCCACCTTTCCATCAGGAACATTCTGTGCATAAGGCACTTTCAGTTTGACTGTATATTCACCAGCCTCCTTGGTACGGATGGTAGTTTCATCTACACTCTGCCCGCTAAACAGGAGGTTTGCCTTCAAGGTAGAGAGAGCCACTCCTCCATCATCCTTGCAGTTTACTTTAACCTCCACTTCATCGCCCATCCATACTGCTGCAGGAGCCGTATAACTCATCACTGGATTACCGGCAGGAGTAGGCGCACTGTAATCATCATCGCCGCAAGATGCCATCAGTGGCAGGGCGAGCAACGCCATGATATAATATCTGATATGTTTCATAATGGTCGTATCTTTAATGAATCATTTACAATAGTTTATGGATTACTTATTCCACTTGCAAGAGATGACACCATTTGCCGGAACCTTGCAGGTAAAATTATGAGTTCCATCACTGAGATTGATTGACTTAGCCTCATCTCCCTCGTTGATGATGACAGCCGCATAACTACCATCAGGATTTACAAACTCAGCATGTGTAATCTTGCTGTCAGTAACGGTGCGGGACGTATTACCAATGCGAACCGCACCAGGAGCTACGACACTAGACATGTGGTTGATGATATAATAATGAGAATTATAGCTCAACTGGTTGTAGCCGTTCTGATTGATATCAATAGCACCATAGCAGGTCTGGCATCCGCCATCCAGGTTAGGTCCCATCTTATTGTCAAGCATCAGATTCCATACAAGCACAGCCTTGCAATTCTGGTTTACCGTAGCGAGCGCCACATTCTTCATATCTGCCATCAGTCGTTTGCTCAAGTCACGTCCGTTATTCCAGGTTCCGATACTGGTTTCTGAGAAAATCAGTTCCTTGTCAGGACGCTGGTTGTGGATATCAGTCAACTCGCTGTTGTTGCCGCCATAATCGTGATAAGCTGCACCGACAACCAGTTCTGACCCCTCAAAGTTATCACCGATAGCATTGTAGAGTTTCACTGGATAATCCTCCTGATCAGCAATCTTATCATAGTTATAGTTGTGATCGAAGACATAAATCTTGGTCTGCAGATTATTCTTCTTAAACTGTGCAGCCAACTCCTTCACGAAAGGAGCCTCTTCCTGCCAAGGCATATAGAGAGATGCACAGTTAGCCTTGTTTAATGGCTCATTCTGAGGACTCACAGCATAGATATTGATGCCTTTCTCCTTCATCACATTGATAAACTTCACGAAGTACTTGGCATAAGCCTCGCGATAATCAGGATTGAGATGACCGTCAGTCCATGAATCCTTAGGGTTCTTGGTGTTGAGGTCTGTCACCTTCATCCATTTTGGACAAGTCCAGGGAGCTGCAATAATCTTCAGATTAGGATTGATGGCAAGAATCTCCTTCAACACCGGAATCACATAATCGTTCTCATCACTATAGAGCGCGAAATTGCTGATAGGATCAGCCTCGCTGCCCTTCTTGTCGCAATAGGTATACTCGGTACTTGAAAAGTCGTTGCATCCCAAAGAGATACGGGCATAACTTACGCCATAACCCTCCGTAGTAGAGTAAATGCGCTTCAAGAGAGCCTGACGCGCCTCTGGAGTCATCTGCATCAGATTATAGCAGGATGAATAAGTGATGGCATAACCGAATCCATCAATCGTCTGATACTTCTTATTTAAATCGAGTTCGATGGTGGTTGGTGCCATAGATACTCCATTATACAACTTCACCTCACCCTGAGCCAATGAATAGACTCCATCGGCTGTGGTAATGAAAGTTTTGGCTGTTCCTTGTGCCGGTACCGGATTTGGTGCCTCACTAGGAGTATCAAAGTCTACAGGATCTGAGAATGAGTTACTGCTGCTGCAAGCTGTCACAGAGAAAGCTGTTGCGCAGATTAACATCATCAGTTTATTGCTATAGTATTTCATATTCGTTTCTTCTATTATTTGTTAATAACGGTTTGAGTTGAAAGCTATCCAGGTTAGCTTAGTAACCTGGATTCTGCTCTAGATTGGTATTCTGGTCAAGAGCGGTCTGTGGGATTGGCAACAGGTATGAGTTGCTGTCAAACTGCCTAACCTGTCTGATACGTCCGCTGTCACGGTTATCTATTCCGTTGAGATACTTCTCGACCTTGTTGTTGCGGCAGAGGTCGAACCAGCGTTCTCCCTCAAAGGCAAGTTCCAGACGGCGCTCATGGAGAACAGCCTCTATCATAGATTCCTTGCTGCCAGTCTTGTCGGATGTCAGTTCCTTCAGTTTGGCACGCTTGCGAATCTGGTTCACGAGTTTCGCACTCTCGGCAAGATTGCCCTTATAGGCTTCTGCCTCAGCCTTCATCAGGATAATATCAGCTAGGCGAACCCAGTAAATATTATTGTATGAAGAGCGTAACTTATACATAAACGGATAGTTGGAAGCTGGATAATAGTTGCTCCAGGTACAGGCATAATATACGATAGCCTGATTCTTACGAACCTCATCACCCTCCTTGTCAAAGTCATTGATGATGTCTCGTGAAGGAGTAATCCACTTTGCCCAGGTAAAATAGTAATCCCAGTTGTCCAACTGACGGCCGTACATCCAGGTTTCCCAGTTTCCGCCACCTGACCAGTGCACCTCCAGAATACCTTCCTTGGTATTGCGCTTCATGCAGTCTATCGCAGTCTCATCATAGCCCCAAAGTGTTTCATAACTGTCTTCCAGCTCTACACCGGTTGTATTCATCACCTTGTCGGCATAAGCAATTACCTTGTCATAATCCTGCACTTCCTTTTCGGCATAAACCTTGGCAAGCATAGCCTGAGCTACGGTCTTGGTCATCTTGGTGCGGTCGGAATTGTCATTATCCGGTGCATACTGCTCAGCATCTGTCAAGTCGGCAATAATCTGCTCATAACACTCCTTCGGTGTCTTGCGAGGAGGATAATAGGTAGGATATACCTCATTGATATTATCAGATGTGATGGTCTTGGCGATGGTCGTGATGACTGGGAAAGAGCCCCACAGACGAGCCATTCGGAACATCATCAGGGCACGGAAGATTTCGCCCTGTGCCTTATAGGAATGATATTCTGCTTCTGATATCTGACCGTTCTCCTTCAATTGCTCTACACCGTTAATCAACACATTTGCCTGGGCAATGTCTTCCAGATAGCGGTTCCAGTCACGGCTCAATACCGAGTTGCTGGCATCGATAGAGTTGGTCTCATAAGGTACCACCTCTGCACCGGTAGTTCCGGCATAAGCATTGTCACTATGTGAATCGCCTATCAGAAGATAGTCAAGATGGGTATGCTCCTGACGGTTGCGGAACAACTCATAGAGCGATTTGAGCTGTGCATCTGCAGCAGCCTTGTCCTTCAATACGGCTGTTGAGGTCTCTGTCTGACCGCCCTGTGTTATTTCTGATGGCTCTGATAATGGCTCGTAGTCGAGAGAGCAACTTGCCAAAGAGAACATTGCGATGCCACCGAGCGCCAATGTCTTGATTGTATGATATGTTTTCATTGTTGTCGATGTTTAGAATTCTACTTTTACACCTAATACTACACTCTTATTGAGTGGATATGTACCCCAGTCGATACCCTGCACACTACCACTGTTGCCATACTGGTTAACCTCCGGATCCATACCAGAATAGTCGGTCAGGGTAAGCAGGTTGGTTGCTGATACGTATGGCTGCAGACGGGTCAGACCGAAGCGTGAAATCAGTTTGCGAGGCACATCGTAAGAGAGAGAAATATCCTTTACACGGAGATAACTGCCATCTTCTACAAAGTAAGTGGAGTTGCGGATATCCCACTTAGCCTTTGGCACATCGGTAATCTGACCAGGAACTCTCCAGCGAGCCAGCACCTTGGTGCTTTGGTTCTTACCATCATACATTCCTTCGGTTTCCATACGTGAAACGTTGTAGATGTCGTTGCCATAGCTTCCCTGGATAAGAATACTGAGATTCAAGCCTTTATAAGAGAAGGTATTGGTCAAACCGAAGGTGAAGTCTGGGTTCGGATCACCGATATAAGTACGGTCACTGGCTGATACCAGACCATCACCGGTCACGTCCTTGTACTTCATATCACCTGTCTCTGGGTCCACACCTTCTGCTACATATCCCCAGAAACTGCCCAATGGCTTACCTGGCGTATTGCGAACCACCTGTTCGTTGACGAAATCGGTAGTCTTGGCTTCATAATATACCTGAGTCAAAGCTAGACTCTCCAACTTATTCTTGTTGAATGAGATGTTGAAATCTGTGTTCCACTTCAAGGCGCCTGTCAGATTCTGTGAAGAGATAGCAAACTCCCAGCCTTTGTTGATCATCGAACCACCATTATAGGTCAGGCTGCTTGCTGCTGCACTACCTGCCGGCAAGGTGATGTTCATCAACATATCCTTGGTCTTCTTATAATAGTAATCGGCATAGAAGGTGAGGCGGTTGCCCAGTACGGTCAAGTCGAGACCTATGTTGGTCTGGGTTGTTGTTTCCCAAGTCAGTTCAGGATTGCTCAGGTTGCCCTGTGAGAAAGTAGGAGTAGCATTGGCATCATTGCCCTCGCCAAACCATTGCACACGATTGATGTTGTATCTTGCCAGATAACTGTAATCGCCCAATCCACTCTGGTTACCGGTCTGTCCCCAGCCTCCACGAATCTTCAAGTCGTCAATCCACTTGATATCTTTCATGAATTTCTCATTGCTTACGCGCCAGGCACCAGAGAATGATGGGAAGTAACCCCAACGGTGATGAGGTGCCAACTTGGAAGAACCGTCGGCACGCATGTTGGCGGTTACCATATAGGTATCATTCCAGTTGTACTGCAAACGGGCGAATGTTGAGAGAATTGCCCAATCAGAAGCCGAAGAACCGGTTCCTGTCCAGGAAATCTTGTTGGCTGCATTTAATGTATGGAAAAGATCGTTGGCATAGTTGCTACCATTGATATAGTTCTGGCTCCACTTGCTCTGTGTCCAGGAACTACCAGCCATCGCATCCAGACTATGCTTTCCGAAAGCCTTCTTGTAGTTCAATACGTTGTCCCATACGATAACGCTGCTGATGTCTCTGCCATCATAGCCTGTACCGAATTCCTGACGGCCTATGGTAGTAGATATCGGGTCAAGGAAATTGGTGGTTGTTCCTTGTGTACGGTCGAACGAGAGAGATGTGTTATAAGTCAGCTCAGGCATAAAGGTGACAGTAGCCTTTCCTGTTGCCAGCAATCGGTTGTAGGCAGACTTATTATTCTGAGTACGGGCGATATTCTCTGCTGGCGAGGTAATGTTCACGCCATAGAAGTTGTTGTAGAACTGGCTAGGATTCTCCGGATTCCATACCGGTGCATAGGTTGGCGTATTGACGATAGCTGTTACTACGCCACCGCGGTTAGAGCCTGTACCCGAAATGATACCTGTACCCTTGTTGGTATAATCAGAATAAGTTACACTGGCATTGAATCGCAACCACTTACGTATATCGTTCTCTACAGATGCTCGGAAGTTGTAACGCTGATAGCTTGACTTCTTGATAACACCATTTTCGCCTGTATAGCCACCCGAGATAAAGTATCTCAGTTTGTCGGTACCATTGGTAATAGAAAGCTGGTAGTCCTGTACATTACCCGTACGGAACACCTCGTCTTTCCAGTCGGTCTGGTCTTTCAAGCCTTCAGGCAGTTTCACCAGACCGATTTCATCCATCAGCTCCTTATACTGAGCCGCATTGAGAGATTCCTGGTTGTCACGTACGGTATTAAATGCATAATGTGCATTCAGAGATACCTTGGCTACGCCAGCCTTACCCTGCTTTGTACCGATAATGATGACACCATTGGCTGCGCGCGAACCATAGATTGCGGCAGAAGAGGCATCCTTCAGCACCTGGATATTATCAATATCATCGGCTGCCAGGAAGTCGATATTGGTCATTGGCACACCATCTACTACATAGAGCGGATCATTGCTGCCATTCAGAGAGGTAGTACCACGCACACGTATGGTTGGTGAAGCACCTGGCTGACCATTGGCTTGCGAAATCTGCAAACCGGCAGCCTTTCCCTGCATACCTGCTGCGGCAGATACGATAGGACGGGTATCAAGGTCTTTGGCTGACACACTGGATACGGCAGTAGTTACATCCTTACGCTTGACAGAGCCATAACCGATAGCCACCACTTCGTTAAGCATGTTTGACTCTTCTTCGAGCATAATCTGTACACCGTTAGAAGCTTTCACTTCCTTATTCTTATAACCTATATAAGAAATTTTGAGTCTGGCACCTGGCTGTACTTCGATGGTGAAGTGACCATCCAGGTCTGTAGCAACACCATTTTTGGTACCATTCTCCAGAACCGAAGCTCCGATAACGGGTTCATTGGTATTGTCGATTACAGTACCCGTAATCTTCACCTTCTGTCCCCAAGCTGTCGCTGAGACCATTAGGACGAGTGCTGAGGCTGCTAGTCCTCGCAACATCGCATTACTTTTTGTTTTTCTCATAATTTATACTTTAGTTATTCTCATTTATGTTTAAAATTGTTGTCTGATAGTCGGGAACCCATCCATGATTGGTTTCCGATTGCAAAAGTATATAAAATGTCTGATATTTGTTGGTTGATTAAATAATTAAGTGGTAAAAATGACCACCTGTTTTTATAACTATATCTGATTATCAGGACTTTACATTTTTCATAGTTCTAAAAATAAGTGGTGGTTTTATAATGGTAAAAGATACAATTATTAAAGGGCATTCTAAACGCCCTGATTAATTTGTGTTAATATTATCACATTATTTCTTCAAAATTTGCTATTTACTTTATTTATGTATACATTTGCAGATAGATTATTTTTAAATACCAGAAAATTTAAACAACAATAACTTATGAAAAAGGTTTTATGGATGATATTCATGACTTTTATGGTCTTGAACGTGAATGCGCAGAAGCCCATTTCTTCTGACGAAGTGATAACAAGCAACATTCAATATAAGAATGGGAAAGATACTTATATCAAAGAACGTTGCAAACTCGACATCTATTATGACAAGAGTAAAAAAAACTTGCCTGCGGTTGTGTGGTATCACGGAGGCGGATTGACGAGTGGTCAAAAAGAGATTCCCGAACTGCTGAAGAAACAAGGCTTTGTTGTTGTGGGTGTAAACTACCGTTTACTTCCCAAGGTAAAAATAGACGAATGCCTGGATGATTGTGCTGCCTCATTGGCATGGGTATTCCAAAATATCAGTCAATATGGTGGAGATGCAAAGAAAATATTTGTTTCGGGGCATTCTGCTGGTGGCTATATTACAACTATGTTAGGATTAGACAAGACATGGCTTTCACGTTATGGAGTTGATGCCAACAACATTGCCGGTCTGATACCATTCAGCGGTCAGATGATTAGCCACTTTGCTTATCGCAAGATGAACGGCATCGATAATCTGCAACCAACCATCGACAAATATGCCCCACTCTATCATGTTCGCAAGGATGCAGCTCCATTGGTATTGATAACAGGCGATCGCAACATCGAACTATTTGGTCGTTATGAAGAAAATGCATATATGTGGCGCATGATGAATTTGGTAGGACGCCCAGACACCCAACTTTACGAATTGGGCGGATATGGTCATGGTGCAATGGCACAGCCAGCCTTCCACATTCTCATTCAGACTATCCATAAAATGCTAGGAGAAAAATACAATTTTTAATTCTCTGTCTATTTAAGCAATCCCGATTTATCTCTTCACTCTTCACCTTCTCGCCCGTAACCCCTCTGTTTACCGGGGTTTCGGGAGGTGAAGAGTTTTCTTTATCTCTTCACCCCCTCTTCACCCCTCTTCACCCATATAGAATTTGTAATACACTATACGCAATATGGGAAGAAAAAAAAGAGGAAAAAGCATGGCGGTTTGGGAAAATAATCGTAAATTTGCAATTGGAAAACAAAGATTAGGAATTATGATAGAGACTAACGATAGAATATTGCCGGTAGGCATCCAGTCTTTCGAGGAAATCAGAAAGGGTGGATATCTTTATGTTGACAAGACAGATATCATCTGGCAACTTGCCAACAGAGGGAAAAAGTATAATTACCTGAGCCGTCCACGCCGCTTTGGCAAATCCGTTCTTGTAGATACGCTCGAAGCCTACTTCATGGGCAAGAAGGAACTCTTTGAGGGGTTGAAGATTATGCAGATGGAGACGGAATGGGTGAAGCGACCTGTCATCAGACTGGATATGAGTCGTGCGGGCGCAGAGCCGGAAAGTCTGAAAGGTTATCTAGACTATACCTTTCAGGAATATGAATCTTTGTATGAGATAGAAACAAGAGGTAATTCTCCGTTAGCTACTCGCCTGATAGAAATTATAAAGACTGCATACAACAAAACAGGTTTGCAGGTTGCCATTCTCATCGATGAATATGACTTTCCATTGCAGCATTCCTGGAAAACTCCGTTATACGAAAAATGTACGGCAATATACAGAGACGTATTTGTCATTCTCAAATCTATGGACAAATTCGAAAACTTTGTTTTTATCACAGGCTGCACCAAATTTTCGCAATTCTCCCTAACCTCAGGTCTCAACAATTTGAGTTTCATTGGTTTTGATTCAGAATATGCTGCTCTATGTGGTATCACAAAAGAAGAAGCTATCTGTTATTTCAAACCGGAAATCAACAAATTGGCAGCATGTAAAGGATGGACATTCGATGAAGCTGCTATGCAACTGTCTTCTTATTATGGTGGCTATCACTTCTGTAGCAGAAACAAGGTTGATGTATTCAATCCTTTCTGTCTTATCAATGCATTGGCAGATTCTGATTTGAAGCACTATTGGTTTTCATCCGGGACATCGCCACTACTCTCTAAGTTTGAAGATGATATTAAAAAAAGGTTGAAAGATTTCGAGTATTGTCCGATAATTAGCGATACACTGGAGACTTCTGATGTGACTGATGGTGGAGCAGAACTTGTCCTCTATCAGACAGGCTATCTCACGATTAAGGATTATATGATGGGAATCTATATTCTAGGATTCCCTAATTCTGAGGTAAAAAAATCACTTTATGAGACGATATTGCCAGCACTTACTTCAGAAGCTGAGCAATAACTGCGGTGTGGATGCTGCCACGGAGCAGATAAAAGCCAAGCAGTATGCCGAGCCATTCAAGGCTGATAAGAGAAAAGTAATCGCCCTTGCCATAGAACTGGATGATAAGGGAAAGGGATTGGTAGATTGGAAAGAAGTATAAGGAAGAAAGCGGAAAAAGCCCCCGAAGCGTAATAGCTCCGGGGGTTTTTTGTTCAGCAGCAAACGCCAGCATATAACTTATCTATAGGGAATATCAAATCCCAATTTTTTCCCCAAACGATATTTCCAAACTCTATCTTGAACTTTTTGAATTTGTTTTCATTCAAGTAAGAGTTATATTGCGGATGTGGGTGATTTCTAATAAAAGCCCCAACATCTATCGTCTTAACAGTGTCATCATTAAAGTG
This sequence comes from uncultured Prevotella sp., assembly GCA_934202525.1. Lineage (GTDB taxonomy): Bacteria > Bacteroidota > Bacteroidia > Bacteroidales > Bacteroidaceae > Prevotella. The sequence goes on along the minus strand of CAKPYB010000013.1, from coordinate 9,084 downwards.
TAATTCAACTTTTAATGGTGCCACATATCTTGCAGAAACAATACTTAAGTTCATAATTTCTTCGTTATTTTAGTTGAACGTATTCTTTTCTTATAAATAAAGAAGTTTACCCATTTATCAACTATATTCTTATAGTACTTCTTCACAAAGGCCTCTGCTGTAGCAGCATCCTTCTCACTTAAAGGTGGTATCTTGCTAGAAGTTCTTCTGTGAATTTCAACAAGTTCACCATTTTCTAATATTATCTCGAAAATAGCTTCATGTCCATCCTTCATTACATGAACGTGTATCGGTTCATGCTCATTCGAATAGAACAGAAAGATAAATCCGAAGTATTCAAATATCTTTGGCATCGCAACCTCCTTTTTTAACCTATCTTGATTGCAAAGTTACGACTTTATTTTGAAAGTGCAAAGAAAATAGGAGAAAAGTTTCGGAAAAAATGTTGTAGATGTTCATGAACTTACCTATCAACATGATACCTAGAAAGCAGAAAAAGCCCCCGAAGCGTAATAGCTCCGGGGGCTTTTTATTTTGCCCCAGGCATCAGATGTGCTGCCTGGGGGTACGATAGAGAATCAGGGGCTAGTCGGCCCAAATTCCCTTATCAGTTGGATTATCCCAGAAATCCTTCACATTTTCTTCGCTGTAATCCTTTTCTGCCGCTTTCCGGATAACAGAGCCGGCGAGGATGACTGTGGTTTCCATTTCCATGACGCTAACCACAGGCTTGATATATTTTTTCTTTTTCATACCATTTCTATTTTTTAATTACTTGATGATAACCTTCATGGTCTTGCCACCACGCTTCACGATGTTTATGCCCTTCTGCAAATCCTGGAGGCGACGGCCCTGGAGGTCGTAGTATTCTGCCTTGCTATCTGCTGTAGTCTCCAACTGCTCGATGGCTGTGGTACTACCGCCGACGCTGATGCTGAACATTCTGGCACCTGCGGCAGGAGCAGAAGAGTTATCTACCATGTAAGCACGGAAAGGCTTGCTGCCAACATGCGCTGTTGAAGTTTCACCCAACAGCTTGGCTGGGTTCATCAACTTGACACCCTTCACGATGTAGCAGTTGTTGTCAGTATCCTTGCTGAACATCTTCTGGGTATAGAGTCCCTGGAGCTTGTAGTTGGCGTCAGCAGTTTCTGCAGTCTTTACTTCATTTGCTATCTCCTTGTCGGCTTCAGAGATGCTGAGCTTTGTTGCTCCATCCTTCATCTTGATGATAACAGGAGTACCAGCAGCGATGCTTCCCTCAATCTCTTCGAGTTCTACGGTCTCAGTACCCTCATCAGCCGAGAGAAGCTTGAAAGCACGGAAGTTCTTGTCGGCGAGAGATACCTCGAATGGCAGGCAGAGCGTAGCCCAGGTAGTGCCTTCCTTAACTGGGCGGATATAAGATGCAGCCTTGGCTGCGAACGGCTCGTAAGCCACGAAATCCTTATCGTCGTCAAGTACGAGATTATCCGTAGCAAGAGTTTCTCCCGTTGCTCCTATCTTCTCATCGCCATAATACTGATTGCCATCAGACTGACTACCAGACACACGAACGTGATAAACACTACGCCGAGAATGAGGCAGATATAGAAACGCCCTCTCCTGATGAAATCACCCAGGCTGAAATGACACATCGGGTAATCATCAAGATAGGTCCTATATTCCCTCACCATGACATTAATCATGATGCCAACATAAATGAGGAGAAACAAAGCTACTATCAGGATAGCCTGTTCTTCTTTGGCAAATGAATCTATTATACTTTTCATGGTGCAAATATAGTGTTTTTCTTTGAAACAAGGTGTCCAGTTGCCCCCACTAGGTGTCCAGTTGCTACAAAATAGGTGTCCATTTGGTGGGGCAAATAGACACCTAGTATACATTCTTTAACAGTTCTTCTCTCTCCAAGCCGTAGGAGAACAGCCTTCTTTCTCTTTGAACATACGGTAGAGATTGGAGCGGGAAGAGAAGCCGCACTCGGCAGAAATGATGTCATTACCGAAGTCGGGGTTATCCAACATCATCTTCTTGGCAGCCTCAAAACGCACCTCGGCAAGCCAGATGCGGAAGGTGGAATTAAGGCATGAAGTGAAGTAGCGTGACAACTCGTTCTTGGAGATATTCAGCGAGCGTGACAGGGTGAACATGTTTACTGTGGTGTCTTTATAGCCCAACTCTTCGCACCACTTGTCAAGCTTCTCCTTTATAAATGTCTGACAATCCCGAAAAATTCGGCTGTAAGTTTTCTTTACCATCCGTATACTCTGCATCCAGCCCATCGGAGCTTTCCAAAATAGCTACTGCCTTTTATCATTTCCCCTATTCAGATTTCGGAGAATTAAAGCCTTTATCGTTCCTATTCGCTCAATATGGCTTTACCTTTTGAGGTAAGCAAATATTTCTGTTTTGGATGTTTGGGCTGTTCTGGGAATTTCATAGATACAAGCCCTTCGTCCAATGCAGGAGTAAGATAATTCCTCAAGAAATTTACCCTGTCCTTCAAATTCAAAATGGACATGATTTCCTTTACTGAATATTCATTATCATTCATTATTGAGACAAGCTCATGAACTTGTTGGGTACTTGTTGGGTACTTGTTGGGTACTTGTTGGGTACTTGTTGGGTTGCTGTGGGGTAGCTGTGGGGTAACGACCACACTGCTTCTATTATATTTAAATACGACCCATACAAAGTTACCATCCGTATTAATCTCTGGAGTAGGCAATCCAACTCGCTTACATTCGTCCACCATAGTACTGATGCCACGTCCCCAACTTTCCAAAATTTTACTTTTGTAGAGTACATTGGCAATAATTGGATTCTGCGGTTTGGAATCATGCTCCTCCATCAGACGCTCTATAGGCAAGTCGGCAGGGAAAGTCCCCGTATTTCTAATTTCTACTCGATTATCATAAATAGCAATGCTGACAGAACTGCCAGGGTGATGATAAGACCTATGGCAAAAAGAGTTGATACAGCATTCTCTCAAAGCTATGTAAGGAATGCTCAGTTCTTCCTCACGATAAAGACCATTTATCTTGCCAGACAATGAGAGGTGCTTGAAGAAGAATGCCATTGCTACATCAAGCAGTTCATATATGTTGCCTTCTGCACGTTGGTTGTCGATAAATTCATCCTTTGTAGTTCCCTTAAAGCGTGCCATACGAAGCAGGCATTGTGGATAATCATACAGTTCTTTCCCAAACAATACGGCAGCGGCATTGTTCAACCTTCCATCATTGAGCAAACGAAATTTCTTCAAGATGACAGGAATATCCTCACGTATTGTCGTTTCAGGGAGTCTTCCGTTTCTTATTCCCTCACGAACAGCACCGAGAATAGCATTCTCGTCTAAATCGGCTATTTTCAAGTCCGGATTAATCATCGCTTCCCAGCCATACTTGCCTCCTCGTTCCATCAGTAAGTGATTGTAACGTTCCTGTGGCATGACGGTAGTGGTGCTTTCTATTCGCAGATAAGCTCTTCCTTTGTATGTGAAAGGGCGCATAAAACTTTGCTCCTCTACAAAAATGACTATGACATATTTTTCTGTGTCAGGAATAGTAACATAGGTGATTTCTAAATCCACAAAAGGCTCTATGCGATTGAGTGCTTCTGCAATAGAACGCTTTGTACTGTCAGATACCGTTTGTCCTATAATTCTTCCATCATCCCTTACTCCATAAAGAATTGTGCCACCCTCACCATTGAGAAATGCGCATAGGGTCTCCATCGAACGGTCTAATTGACCTGTCGATTCCTTAAACTCCAAGCTATTCCCCTCTTTCTTGGTTATTAGGGTTTCTATATCTTGATATGTCATATATGCAAATTTTGTTACCATTAGGAATACAAAGATACAGCTAAATTTCCGAAATTGTGTATTTCTGCAAAAATCTTAATGATTATTAAGCTATCTTCTCCATTGTTGCGCCTTGGGACAGCTACCAAGGCAAGTACGTTGGCAAGAATATCACCGACAACATCTATGATACTATCCACCATACAACCATATCATCCACCCAACGGTGTATTTTGAATAAAGGGTCTATACACCCTTTTGTCGAGGAGTATAGACCCTTGGAACAACCGCAAAGTATGGGTTGATTCCGTTAGGCGTTATAATGACTGTTAATCACCATAATACCAGTCGTCTTCCAATTCTGGTCTGCCACTGTCACCTTTTCCTTGCTGCATAGTAGATGCTGCAAGGAGGGTGCAAGAGGTGATGTTTACCACCTGTATCTCTGGCTTTGTATATTCTTTCTTTTTCATATCCTTTTGATTTTAAAATTCTTTACTTAACCATGATTTTATAAGTCTTGCTGCCACGCTTCACGATGTTCAGACCCTTCTGCAGACCATTGGTACGACGACCATTCGCATCATAGTATTCTGCATTGGCATCGTTGCTGATAGCGTTGAGGTTGTCAATGGCTGTAGTGCCATCACCCTTTCCGATGCTCAGCATGGCTGCTCTTGCCTGAGATGCTGTGGCTGGATGGATGTATGCACGCATCGGTTTGATACCCACGCCCTTGCCATCATTCAAGTCAGAGACACGCCAGAACTTATCCTTGCCGATGATGTAGTCGGTGTCTGCAAGACCCTGATTGTCTTTGCCGCCAATCTTGGTGAATGAACCTACGAGGTTGACATCTGTGTTTGTTCCAGCTACTGTTGGGGCAGTTGCAATTTCTGCATTGCTTGCAGAAAGACTAAGTGATGTCTTACCCTCATTCATCTTGAAGAGCACCGGAGTGCCGGCAGGAATTTCTGCTCCTTCGTAACTCTCAAGGGTGATGCATTCATTATCATTGTCAATACCAGTAAGACGATAGAACTTACATCCTGTTTCTTTGCTCTGGTCAATGCCGAATGGCAAGCAGAGCGTTCCCCAGATAGTGCCAGCATTCATCGTGCGGCTGTAAGATGCATCCTTGGCTGCGAACTTCTCGTAAGCCACGAAGTCCTTGTTGTCGTCAAGAGCGAGGTTCTCCGCAGTAAGAGTTTCTCCCGTTGCACCTATCTTCTCCTCACCATTTTTACCTACCAGCTTGCTGAAATAGCCGGTTTTATAGTTGGCATATTTGGAGTCAATCTCTCTAACGCTATAGTCTTTGAGGTTCGTGCAATATTTGAACATATCATAACCTTCGACCTGGTCCGTTACAAACATTTCGCTGGCGTAGATGGTTGTGAGAGCTGAGCAGCCCTGGAACATAAAATTCATTTCCGTCACATTCGCAGTGTTGAAGCTAGTGAGGTCGAGCGAAGAGAGATTTTGACAGCTAATGAACATCATATACATATTTGTCACATTCGCAGTGTTGAAGCTAGTGAGGTCGAGCGAAGAGAGTTGACAGTAACCGAACATGGCATTCATATCCGTCACATTCCCTGTACTGAAATTAGTGAGGTCGAGCGAAGAGAGATTTGGACAGTTAAAGAACATACCGCGCATATTCGTCACATTCTCGGTGTTAAGATTCTCGATGCCCTCTATATCTGTCAGTTTAGAGCAGTTACAGAACCAGTAATAACAGCTCGTTGGTCTTGCGTTAGCAAACGAAGCATCGAAGACCACTTTCTTGATTTCATATCTATGCGTAGACCACCACCCCGGTTCGGATGCTTCCAGATTAAGCGCATAAGCTCCTTTGGGCTTGGAAAGGCCGCGTCTGAATGTAAGCGTTCCTGTACCTTCGTTAAACTCGGCATACTCAAATACAGGAGTAAAATAACCATTCGTGCCGCAGTTGGCGTAGGTGTGGTCTGTCTTGCTGTTATTATACTCTAATATTGTGCCTTTGAGATTCTTGCACCATGCGAACATACCTTCACCCGATTGTACCTTGCTCGTAACAAACTTTTCGCTGGCGTAGATGGTTTTAAGAGCTGAGCAGCCAGAGAACATACAGACCATATTCCCCACCTCCTTTGTATAGAAATTAGAGAGGTCGAGCGAAGAGAGAGCTGAGCAGCCATAGAACATGTAACTCATATCTGTCACAATCGCTGTATTGAAATTCGAGAGGTCGAGCGAAGAGAGAGCTGAGCAGCTCTCGAACATGTAACTCATATTTGTCACATTCGCAGTATTGAACTTAGTGACGTCGAGCGAAGAGAGAACTGGGCAGCGACAGAACATGTAACTCATATTTGTCACATTCGCAGTATTGAACTTAGTGACGTCGAGAGAGGTGAGTTTTGAACAGCCATAGAACATGTAGTTCATATTCGTCACCTTCGCTGTATTGAAATGGGTAACATCTAGCGAGGTGAGAGCTGAGCAGCCATAGAACATGTTACTCATATCTGTCACCTGCTCTGTGTTCAAGTACTTCAAGTCTTTAATTGTTTCCAAGTTTGTTAACCACGCAAAGAAACCCTTCAATGATGTTGGAGCGTACGTTTTGAAACTCTTATCGAAAACGATTCTCTTGATATCGGTGGAATTTATTCCTAAAAGATAGCGCATTGCGGCCACCGTCGGTTGATTCACTATAACTGCATGGTTTAAACCAAGGCTTTCTATATTGTTCGAAGTGATTTTCTTGAAAGTTAATGTGTTGTTAGACGATTCATAATCTGCGACATAGTCATCAATTGTGACTGATGTTTTCAGATTATATAAGACTGCGCGATCAGCATTTGCATCTGAACGCCAGCCTTTATCATAATTTAACCTCAAAGAATGTTCGCCTGCAGATAATAAAACTTTGTATTCTGTTTGCTTTTTTCCGCTAATACACAGATCTTCTATGTTATCTACATAAATATAAAATTGAGCTCTGTCTTCTTCTGACGAAACGAGAATCTGAGATGTCAGTAATATAGGTTTAGATACATTGAACCTGATTACTGTCTCAGAAGAACTACTATCCAAATGATAATTACCTGACATCAGTCCCTTGCTATCCTCAGGAATAGTGAAGCCAAGATTATCCATTCCATCGGCTTTTAAGTCCAGCTTCTGCCAAGGATGATCATCATTGTCAGTAATGGTAACATCGGTTATGCCATCCAAATTATTGAACAAAGGATAGCGAAATTCTGTTGCGCCACATCCAGTACAGATGCCTTCGCTATTGTATTGATGACCTTTGGCGGGAATCTCAAGGCTGGCAGCATCCGTAATCTCGGTAGTAGCATTATCGTCGCTGAAGAGTTTGTTACATACACTGCACTGCCAGTATTCTTTTTTACCAGTTTCTATACATGTAGCATCTTCCTGCGCATGACGAGTGAGTGTGTGCTTATTTAGCTCATCATCCTTATCTACTTTTACTATGGAATGGCAGATAGAACATTCGTGTGTGGTATAACCATGCTCAATGCAAGTAGACTCAACGGTTTTGATAGCTTCGCCAAGGGCGGACGAACCATCGGCATTCTTGTGAGAACAGGTATTGAGTTTGAGTTCAAACTCGCCTACCTGCAATAGGCTTCCCCTACGAATAGCCGAGATTTCCCATTTAAAATATTGATAAGAGGTAGAACATTTGCAGTCGAAGTTGTACGAAGTATAGTTCTTATCCTGGAGCACCTTGTCTTTGTTTACCTCATCGATAAGCTCCCAAGCGTCATCGCTGCCTGTATTGTTACCATAGAGCTTCCATGACTTCGGATTGCGGCCTCCACATCCAGAATTTGCATTGTCATTACCCGTAGTGATGGTGTAGCCCACAGGAATTCCTGCCTTGCTGGCTTCGAAGATGACATAGGCGCTGCCGCTAAACTTGCAGCACCACTTAGAGAAATTGCCGTCTTCCTTTTTGCCATCAAAGAGATTTTTGTAAGTTTCATCAGTCTTATCTGTGTAGCCCACTGGGTTACCTGCTAAGGCTGTAAACGTTACAGACTCGTCGTAATCTGTCTGCGCCACCATACGTCCAGGCAGAAGCAACAACATGAGCAACATCAATGGGAACAGGGCAAATCTACAGAACTTTGCCCCCCCATAGTTCATACGGCCGACGTGCGACCCATTGGATTGATTTGAAAAATGTTTCATAATTTAATACTATATTTGTTATTATATTTTATCAAGAAACTACTGAATACTGATTGCCATCAGACTGACTACCAGACCCACGAACGTGATAAACACAACGCCTAGGATGAGGCAGATATAGAAACGCCCTCTCCTGATGAAATCACCCAGGCTGAAATGATACATCGGGTGATCATCAAGATAGGTCCTGTATTCCCTCACCATGACATTAATCATGATGACTACATAAATGAGGAGAAACAGAGCTACTATCAGGATAGCCTGTTCGTCTTTGGCTAATGATTCTATTATACTTTTCATGGTGCAAATATAGTGTTTTTTTTTGAAACAAGGTGTCGCATTCCCCCCACTAGGTGTCGCATTGCTACAAAAAAGGTGTCTCATTCGTGAGGAATGCGACACCTAATACATACTTTTTAACAGTTTTTCTCTCTCCAAGCCGTAGGAGAGCAGCCTTCTTTCTCTTTGAACATACGGTAGAGATGGGTACGGGAAGAGAAGCCGCACTCGGCAGAAATGATGTCATTACCGAAGTCGGGGTTATCCAACATCATCTTTTTGGCAGCCTCAAAACGCACCTCGGCAAGCCAGGGGCGGAAGGTGGTATCGAGACAGGATGAGAGGTAGCGCGACAACTCGTATCTGCTGATATTCAACGAACGTGACAGGGTAATCATATTCAGCGACGTATCCCTATAACCCTTGGCAGCACACCATTCATCCAACCTCTCACGGACGATCTTCTGCCGTCTTTCTGAACGCAGTGATTGTAAAGTTTCTTTCTTATCATCCAGTTCTTCATCCTGCAGTTCTAAACAGGCATTGTCTTCCACACTTTCCATGGCAGCCTTCTCTTCTTCCTCCTTATCCAAGAGTTCTTCGGTAGGCACGTAATTATAGCCCAAAGCCATGAAACTGAGCGTGAAGAAAAAGACAGCAAGCAGTCCCAGAGGTCCGATAACGTATAGAGATTCGGTGGAAAGAACAGCAAAAGGCATGGCTATAGCAGGCAGAAAAAGGACGAATACACTGGCTCGCGCATATCTCACGTAAGGTAGGATATC
>CAKPYB010000012.1 GCA_934202525.1 uncultured Prevotella sp. | reverse complement strand
AGGGACCTATCCAGAAAGGCAAGACCTCTTATAATATAGGTATGCGCCGTTCCTGGTTGGATTTGCTGTCCCGTCCCTTGACCAAGGCTTTCTCTGAGCCAGACGATAAACTTTCGATAGGCTATTACTTCATGGACCTGAATGCCAAGGTAACCCATCGGTTCAGTGACCGTTCGAAGATAGACTTGAGTCTCTATCACGGAAAAGACAGTTGGGACGTGAAGGATGATTTTGATGAAAGTAAGGCGGATGGGTATCAACCCAACCAAAGCTATGACAAGGACTTGGCGAAGTCGCAGCTGGATTGGGGAAACTTTAATGTTGCACTCAACTGGAACTACCTGTTCTCTCCGAAACTCTTTTCAAACATTACAGCGGTGTATTCCCATAATCGTTCCAAGTTGTATTCCTTGGATGATGATCGTTATATCAATCCTTCGGGAGAGAATGCCACTTCTGTCACTCACTTGGAGCATGGTTATACCTCAACGATTTATGATGCGGGCTATCGTCTGGCATTCGATTACCATCCGAACCCTCGTCATCATTTCCGTTTTGGAAACGACTATACGATGCATCTCTTTCGCCCCCAGACAGCTATGAAATTGGATTATACTGGATATGAGGGAAATGCATCAGCCCAAGTTGATACCATCCGAATGAATAGTAGTAATCGTCATGTGGCGCATGAGTGGACGGCATACGCAGAGGATGAAATCAATATCAACCGCAACTGGAGTATGAATGTTGGCTTCAATATGGGCCTTTTTCATATCAGTAATAAGAACTTCTTGAATATCGACCCACGTTTTGCCCTGAAATATCAACTGAGCAATGAGGTGTCGCTGAAGGCTTCCTTTACTCAGATGACCCAGTATGTGCATAAGGTCTCTAACAGCTACTTGTCCTTGCCTACGGATTATTGGGTACCGACTACCCGAAATCTGAAGCCAATGCGTTCTTATCAGTTTGCGGCAGGAATCTATGCCCAGCCCAACCGCCATTGGCTTCTGTCGCTCGAAGGGTATTATAAGTTGTCCAAGCATCTGCTTCAATACAGCAGTTGGGTAGGCATAGAGCCGCCTGCTGAGCATTGGGATTCGCAAGTGATGGATGGCAAGGGGCTCTTCTATGGCGTTGAGGCTGATGCCACTTATCGCACCAATCATCTGACTTTGAGTGGTTCTTATACGCTCTCTTGGAACAAGCGAAAGTATGATGACTTCTATCAGGATTGGTATTACGACAAGTTTGACAACCGCCATAAGTTGAATCTGTCCTTGCGGTATGCGTTTAACAAGAAGGTGAGTTGCTTTGCGGTCTGGAACTATCACACGGGCAATCATGCCACGGTGCCAACCCAGTTGGCGGCATTGCCAAGCTTGCCAGATCAAGAAGGCAAGTATTACAGGAATTGGTGGAATTCCGCCTCTTATGTCTATGCCATCCCTAATAATTTGACGCTTCCAGCTTATCATCGCTTGGACTTGGGATTTGATTTCCGTCATGTCACCAAGCATGGACATGAGCGCATTTGGAATTTGAGCATCTATAATGCTTATTGCCATCTCAACTCGATGTACGTCAAGGTGGACTATAATGAGGTTACGCAGCAGTTTGAGGCGAAAAACAAGGGATTTATTCCAATAATACCTTCATTTAGCTATACTATCAAGTTTTAAAACAAAAGAAATTTCATTGGATATGAATACAAATCATAGAAGAATAAAAATCAATGTAAGTTGGAGATGGGGACTGTTCTTCTTTTTGATGAGTGTGGTCTTTTCTTCTTGCATAGATGATTTTGATGTAAAGAAGCTGCAAGATACTCCCCGGTTGGTACTTTATTGTTTTCCTACGGAGGGAGACACCACACTTATTGTTGTAACGAAAAGCTTGCCCGTTTCTTCGTTCAAAGGAGATATAGATACCCAATCACGCTTGCCCGTGGATGCAAGTGTCGTATATAAGGTAAATGGAATGCCACAGGAGGTGAAACGTATCGAAAACATAAAGGAAGCGCAGTCCTTTTCTCAAGTTTCCGATAGTTGGTCTCTTTCTACCCTAATAGGACAGTATTATGCCGTAGGAAAGCAGAAGGCTGGAGATAAGATTGAGGTCCAGGTATCGGCAGATGGTCTCTCCGAGGTTTCTGCTTCGACTTCCATTCCCGAGAAGGTTGATGTAAATATAGGTGACATCCATTTGAAAGAGAAATCGTCGGATCATGATGTTTATTTCTCGGTAGATAAGTTGGAAGCGACTTTTAGTGACCCTGCTTCAACCACGGATTATTATTCTGTGAAGGTAACTCGCAAGCAGAAATATGGAAACTTGAAAGGTGTTCCCAAAGAAGGCAATAGATGGCAACATGATGTTTATGCTAATAATTACCAAGATTACCTTAATTATTTGGGTAGGGAGGATGAATATGAATGGTGTTTTGATAGTTTGGCATCAAATATTGTTTGGCCTGAGATGGTGACCACCAGTGAGCCATTGATTAACAAGAAGTCAGAGTTGGATGATGATTTCGGCTTTGACGAATACAAATACTTTGATGATGTTTATATCTTCAATGACCGGACGATAAATGGACAGACCTATACGATGCATTTGGAAGTGAACAGTAATGATTCTTATTGGCACACGTATGATGGTTGGGACCGTTTGTTTGGCTTTACTTATAATGTACAACTTTGCAAGGTTACTCCAGAGTACTATCGCTTCTTGAAGAGCATTAACGATGCGCAGAGCAATAGTTGGGCGGACGCTGGATTGATGCAGGTGACACCTACTTATTCAAACGTAAAAGGTGGTTTCGGTGTAGTGGCAGGATTTAATGTCTGTGAAGCATCGAAGTATATCGCCCCATTGCCATCGGCACCATCGGATAATCAAGGTGGAATATATACCAAATAAAAAAGTGAGGAGTATGAAAAGAAGTCTTTTTATCATTTTAGGTGCCTTGTGCTTTGCCATTGCCGGCAAGGCACAAGGTTCTGATATTTCTGTTCAAAAGAAGAATACGGGTTATAGTATCTTGAATGATACCGTGGAAGCGGTGAAGGATTCTATGACTTTTGAACAGCGTGTGGAGATGATCAGTCGCATGAAGCTAAAGCAGGATACCAAACTGCTGCGCTATGAGGCTGGTATTACGGGCGGATTTTGTGATGCCAATGAAAGTAGCTACATGGTTGAGTTGACATTTGCCTATTATCCTCTGACTTATGCCGGTGTTTCCTGTGGAATAGAATGGAACGACAACCACGGGGATAGACCTTTGACAGACCGTTATGAGGATGATGAATATGATCCGGAGAGGGTTATTAAAATCAACCTGACGCCAGGCTTGGCTTTTCGTACTCCTACCTTGTGGTTGAGTAAGCGTCGTTCTACGGGCTTGATGCTGCATTGCGAGCCAGGACTCTGCATCACGCCATTTTGTAATGATAAGGTGAAGTTTACCGAAATCAAAGACGCACAAGGTGTGGGGCATCCTGCATCTTATACAGATGAGCTTTATGGCAATATAACTACCCGAAACGTGCGGAATCATGGCGGAAAATGGCTGGCTTGGCGCATCAAGTCGGCTTTGACCTTCCGTTCGGGCGATGTATTTCTGTCTTTGGGATGGCTGACAAGCGACTTCAATATTGAAAATGGCAGAAACAATATCCGCTATACGAAGGGTAAGCGATATAATGGCATCGAGAAGTATAAGCATACCAATACGCTCTTTGCATCTATTACAGGACAATTTTAAAGGAAGAAAGGGATTCTATGATGAAGATCAACAAGAATGAACAGGATTTTGTGCTGAAGTATTTTCAGTCGAACAAGCTGGATACCCGGAAGGCCTTGCAGAAGGTGAAGGCTCGGGTTGGCATTGCTGATGAAGAGATTTCGCATGCAGCAACTGTATCTTTACGCATGCGTCGCATCCGCTGGATAGCTGTGGCTGCATCTATTCTGGTGCTCTTCACCATAGGAGCCTATACGCTTTTGCAGCCAAAGACGGTGACGCTTTCTGCCGAATCGGAAGTAGTGGCGTATCATCTGCCTGATGGAACGAAGGTATCGTTGATGCCTCATTCTTCTCTTTCCTATCAGGAAGATGATTGCAGAAAGGTGGAGATGAAGGGCTGCATCTATTATCAGGTGAAGCATGATGAACAGCATCCTTTCGATGTGATGGGAGAGCATGGACACGTAAGAGTGCTCGGTACCCAGTTTATGGTGGATGAAAGAACGGATGCTCCCGAAGTGATGGTAACCAGCGGAAAGGTGCTTTTCACAGCTCGTAACTCTGAAGAGGGTGTCTTCCTGATTAAAGGCAAGCGGGCACGTCTATTGAAAGGGGCTGCCCAGCCTAAGTTGTTGGCAGATTATGATATCAATGATGTGGCATGGGCTACCCATCGGCTGCATTTTGACAACACTCCATTATCCGAAGTATTGGAGGATCTTTCTAAATTATCTGGTACAAGATATACGGCTTCTGATGAGAGCAAGCGTCTGACGGGTGACTTTGATACGAATTCCATCCCACAGGTCATCCAAGTGATAGAAGAAACATTGGGTGTAGAAATCCGGTAATCCCTCCAAAAGCACTCGGAAAGCAGAAAAACTTATGAAAAGCAGTCAATAAAATGAGAAAATAAGTAAAAAGGGTGCATCTTTCGTATTGATTTAGGGTGATATTCAAAATTATTTTGTATCTTTGCCCTCGTAACAAATCAAACAATTTATAAAAAATAAAATTATGGACTTTAATAAACTATTCTCATTAGAGGGTAAGGTTGCCCTCGTTACAGGTGCCGCTTATGGTATCGGGTTTGCTATGGCTGAGGCTTATGCCAAAGCTGGTGCTAAGATTGCTTTCAATTGCCGTAGCCAGCACCACATGGATCAGGCTCTTGCAGATTACAAAGCAAAGGGTATTGAGGCAAAGGGTTATATCTGTGATGTAACAGACGAGGAACAGGTGAAAAACATGGTAGCTGACATCGAGAAGGAACTTGGTGTTATTGATATTTTGGTAAACAACGCAGGTATTATCAAGCGTATTCCTATGACAGAGATGTCTGTAGATGACTTCAAGCAGGTTATTGACATTGACCTCACTGCACCTTTCATCGTATCTAAGGCAGTTATCCCTGGTATGATCAAGAAGGGTCATGGTAAGATTATCAACATCTGCTCTATGATGAGCGAGTTGGGCCGTGAGACTGTTTCTGCATACGCAGCTGCCAAAGGTGGCTTGAAGATGTTGACGCGTAACATCTGCTCAGAGTATGGTGAGTACAACATCCAGTGCAATGGCTTGGGCCCTGGTTACATCGCAACTCCTCAGACTGCACCTCTCCGTGAGCGTCAGGCAGATGGTAGCCGTCATCCATTCGATAGCTTTATCTGTGCAAAGACTCCTGCTGGTCGCTGGTTGGAACCAGAAGAGTTGGCTGGTCCTGCTGTTTTCTTGGCTTCAGATGCTTCTAATGCAGTGAATGGTCACATTCTCTATGTAGATGGTGGTATCTTGGCATATATTGGAAAGCAGCCAAAATAAAGGATCAAACATGAAGAATTAAGTTTGAATAAACTTGAATAGAATATAAAAATATAGGGCAGCCATAAAGGACTGCCCTATATTTTTAATTAAAATAATCTTTACAATTATTTGTTGATTGCATCTGCAAGCTCAGCACCAGCCTTGAACTTAGCAACCTTTTTAGCTGCAATCTGAATCTTCTCCTTAGTAGCTGGATTGATACCCTCACGAGCAGGACGCTCGTTAATGCTGAATGTACCGAAACCTACTAACTGGATCTTGTCACCTGCAATGAGGGCTTCCTTCAATGCGTTTGTTGTAGCTTCAAGAGCGGCCTTAGCCTGTGCCTTTGTAATCTCAGCACCTGCTGCAATCTTGTCAATCAATTCTGTCTTGTTCATAATTTTTCGTTATTAAATGAATAATATTGTTGTTTCTTAGTTGAATTCGTTTACAAATATAGCTTTTTCTTGCGAAAGTTCAAATAAAAAAAGCAGAAAAGTGATGAAATTATTGAAATTTAAGTGTAATAAGTCTATTTTTTGGTGTTTTCACGGATATTTTTCGTAATTTTGCCACCAAAATACAAATATTAGTAAGATTATTAAACTGTTTATAGAAATAAAGTTATGCGCAATATTCCAATTGTAACAAAGAATTTGCTGATAGTGAATGTGGTAGCATTCCTGGCTTGCATGCTGATGGATAAGAGTATGGGTGGTGGTTCTGGTTTGACAGATATGTTCGGCCTCCATTTCTTCCTGGCTTCAGATTTCCATTTTTATCAGTTAGTTACCTACATGTTTATGCATGGCGGTTTCCAGCATATTCTCTTTAATATGTTTGCCCTATGGATGTTTGGCTGTGTAGTAGAAAGAGTTTGGGGATCAAAGAAATTCCTTTTTTATTACATAGCGTGTGGAGTGGGAGCCGGTTTGTTCCAGGAAGCTGCACAGTATATTACTTATGTGGCAAAGGATATGGCAGCTTATGATTATGTTAGTGTTAATGGGGCCAGAATTACAATGGAGCAATATCTGAACTTATGGACTACCGTGGGTGCGTCAGGAGCTATTTATGCCATATTGCTTGCCTTTGGTATGATTTATCCTAACGAGCGTCTCTTCATTTTCCCGTTGCCGGTTCCTATCAAGGCTAAATTCTTCGTGATAGGCTATGCTGTCATAGAACTGATTTCTACATTCTCTCTTTCTGATGACGGTGTGGCTCATATAGCCCATTTAGGAGGTATGGTCTTCGGATTCTTCCTGATCCGTTATTGGCGTAAGCAGATTGATAATGGTTACTATCAGTCAAATTCTGCTGATGCCTTTGATAAGTTGAAAGGTATGTTTGGCGGAAAGCGTCGGGCTGGCAAAACGCATTTTACTTATACTAAGAATGAATCATATAATCCGACTTTTGAACAGGATGCTGAATGTAAAACCAATGAAAAGGTCGTGTCTCAGGAAGAGATAGATAGGATCTTGGATAAGATAAGGAAAAGTGGGTATGATAGCTTGACCCAAAGTGAAAAGCAGATGCTCTTTGATCAGAGTAATAAGTAGGAAACTATGTTTAAAGGATTTAAGGAATTTACATATAAGATGGTAGCTGGTGCTAATGTGGCAACTATCATCATCATGTTGCTGGTGGGCTTTTCTGACTTTTTTCAGCCGGAAAAGTTCGCCGCATTGGCTAATCTTGGCTTACTCTTTCCTGCTTTTCTTATAGTTAACTTAGGTTTCTTGCTCTTTTGGTTGCTCTTCCGGTCTAAGTATGCCATTATTCCATTCTTAGGCTTCTTGATCTGTTTCGTTCCTGTCCGCAAGTATATGCCAATCAACTTTTCAGGCGAAACTCCCAAAGGCTGTATCAAAGTACTGTCATATAATACTTGGAATTTTGGTGCACAGACAGAGGATGCCGAAGGAACTAATATCTGTATTGCTTATCTGCAGGAGCAGGATGCTGATATTGTTTGTCTGCAGGAAGCATGTCCTACTTCCCGGAATATTGAACAGATAGATAGTATGCTCAAGCCCATGTATGCTTATCAGGATACAACGATGCACATAAATGGTGGAAATTGTCTTATGTTGCTCAGTAAATATCCTATTCTTTCTAAAGAGCGTATTCCTTATGAATCGAAAGGAAATATGAGTGTGGCATATCGGCTGAAAGTGAAGAATAGAGAAGTCCTTCTTGTCAATAATCATCTGGAGACTACCGGCTTAAGTTTAGAGGACAGACGCCAGTTCAAGAATCTGGTTATCGGAAAATTGCAGGTTGATACTGCAGAAGAAACGTCCAAGCTGCTCGTTGTAAAACTTGCCGAGGCAACAAAGAAACGGGCTCCGGAGGCTGAGGCTGTAGCAAAATACATCCAGCAGCATAAAGAACAGAGTATTATTCTGTGTGGTGACTTTAATGATGGTCCTATCTCTTATGCTCATCGTACGATAGCTAAAGATTTGACGGATTGCTACATTGCAAGTGGTAACGGACCAGGTATCAGCTATCATCATGGAGGCTTTTTTGTTCGCATTGATAATATCATGTGTTCAGACGATTGGGAGCCTTTTGAATGCAAAGTTGATGATAAAATTGACGTTTCAGACCACTATCCTATCATTTGTAAGCTAAAAATGCGCCCTAAAAAGCAAAAATAGAGCAAATTATTCTTATATAAGAAAAAAAATGCTTATTTTTGCACAACTTTATGGAGGTTTTCGAAAGAATCCCTAAAAGCAATTGAAAAGAAACAAATAATTAATAACAATAAATAGAAATGCAAAACAAAGGAATTGTAATTTGTGTAGCCGTCTTACTGACACTCGCAAGTATCTTCTATTTGTCATTCTCGTTTGCCACACGTTACTATGACAGCGAGGCTGCAAAGATTAAAGATCCTATTGCTCAGCAGGATTATAAGGATTCTGTTAAGTACTTAGGTGTTTATTCTTATCAGAACTGCTTGGAGACTCAGATTGGTCTTGGACTTGACCTTAAGGGCGGTATGAATGTAATTCTTGAGATTTCTGTACCTGATGTACTTGAAAACCTTGCCGATCATAAGACCGACGCAGGTTTTACCAATGCCATGAAGGAAGCTAGAGCTCAGGAAGAAGCTAACGGTGGTGACTTCGTGTCACTTTTCATTAACGCTTATCATAAGAGCGCACCAGGTCATAAACTCGCAGAAGTGTTCGCTACCCAGCAGTTGCAGGGTAAGGTTTCTCCTCAGAGCAGCGACGCAGAGGTAGAGAAGGCTATCCGCGCTTCTGTACAGGATGCTATCGACAACTCTTTCAACGTTGTCCGCACCCGTATCGATAAGTTCGGTGTTGTACAGCCTAACATCCAGAAGTTGGAAGGTCAGCAGGGCCGTATCATGGTAGAAATGCCAGGTATCAGCCAGCCAGAGCGTATGCGTAAGATGCTCCAGGGTAGTGCTAACCTTGAGTTCTGGGAGACATACAACTCAGAGGAAATCGCTCCTTATCTCCAGCAGCTTGATACTCGTATCGCTAATGGTGATAACGGTGAGGAGAAGACTGACTCAGTTGCTGCTGATTCAACTGCCGCTAAGAAGGAAGTAGCTAAGGCTGAGCCTAAGAAGGCTGAGGCTAAGTTCTCTATCAAGAAGAAGGACGATGCTGCTGCCAAGGTAGGCGAGGATGCTCAGAATGCTGCTGCTATCAAGGCTCACCCATTGTTGGCTCGTTTGCAGCTCGGCGGTGGTTTGAGTACAGTAGGTTATGCTAGCGTTCGCGATACTGCTGCTATCAACAAGATTATCTATTCTGAAGTTGCTAAGCGTGTATTGCCATCTGACTTGCGCTTGCTCTGGAGTGCTAAGCCAGCTGATAACCTGAAGGTTAAGAATATCTATGAGCTTCATGCTTTGAAGGTTACAACTACTACTGGTCGTGCTCCATTGGAGGGTGATGTAATTACCGATGCCAAGGACGAGTTTGATCAGATGGGTTCACCTGTTGTTAGCATGAAGATGAATACTGAGGGTGCACGTAAGTGGGCTCAGATGACTAAGGCTAACGTAGGTAAGGCTATTGCTATCGTTTTGGATGGCGTAGTTTACTCTGCTCCTCGTGTAAACGGCGAGATTGATGGTGGTAGCTCTCAGATCTCCGGTAACTTCACTATCGAGGATACCAAGGACTTGGCTAACACATTGAAGTCTGGTCGTATGCCAGCTCCTGCACGTATCGTTCAGGAGGAGGTTGTAGGTCCTACCCTCGGTGCACAGTCTATCCAGATGGGTATTGTGTCATTCGTTGTAGCTTTCGTACTCCTGATGGTTTACATGGTGATGATGTACAACATCATTCCTGGTATGATGGCTAACCTGGCATTGCTCGTCAATGTATTCTTCACGTTGGGTATTCTGACGTCCTTCCAGGCAGCCCTAACGTTGCCGGGTCTTGCCGGTATGGTCTTGTCTCTGGGTACTGCCGTGGATGCCAACGTGCTTATCTATGAACGTATCAAGGAGGAGCTTCGTTCCGGTAAGGGTATGAAGCAGGCGGTAGCTGCCGGTTATGGCAATGCTTTCTCTGCTATCTTCGACTCTAACTTGACATCTTTGATTACTGGTGTTATCCTGTTGACTACCGGTACAGGTCCTATCCGTGGTTTCGCTACTACCTGGATCATCGGTATCGTAGTTTCATTCTTCACAGCTGTGTTCCTGACTCGTCTGGTTTACGACTATAAGTTGAACCACGATAAGTGGATGCACTGCAAGTTTGATACTCCGGTTTCTCACAACCTGATGCAGGGTAAGAAGTACAAGTTCATGTCTATGTACAAGACTACCTTCACCGTAGCAATCGTTGCTGCAGTGGTATTCATTGGTAGCTTCGTAGTACGTGGCTTGAGTAAGAGTATCGACTTCACTGGTGGTCGTAACTATGTAGTACAGTTCGAGAATCCTGTAGAGCCTGAGCAGATCCGTACCGTTCTTGGTGATGCATTCGTCAATGCAGATGGTTCAAAGGCAACTACCGGTGCTATTGCTATCGGTACAGATGGCAAGACCATCCGTGTATCTACCAACTATATGATTGAGAGCAATAGTCCAACTGTTGACGATGAGGCTGAAACTATCCTCTACAATGCCTTGAAGAAGGCTAACCTGGTATCTCAGGCTAGTGTTGAGGCATTCAAGAACCCAGATGTTCGTCAGGGTGGTTCTATCATCAGTAGTACAAAGGTAGGTCCTTCTGTGGCTAAGGATATCACTATGGGTGCTATCTATAGTGTGCTCTTCGCATTGATTGCTATCTTCCTCTACATCCTGATACGTTTCCGCAACGTGGCCTTCTCTGTAGGTTCTACTGTAGCTTTGGCATTTGATGCCTTGACAGTAATCGGTTTCTACTCACTCCTGTGGGGTCTCGTTCCATTCTCATTGGAGATTGACCAGACCTTCATCGGTGCTATCCTGACCGTGGTAGGTTACTCTATCAACGATAAGGTGGTTGTATTCGACCGTATCCGTGAGAACTTGAAGTTGCATCCTAAGGGCGACCGTCAGCAGCTCTTCAATGCATCTATCAATGAGACATTGGCTCGTACCATCAATACATCTACATCTACATTGCTCGTGTTGCTCTGTATCTTCATCCTCGGTGGTGACAGCATCCGCAGCTTCTCATTCGCAATGATCCTGGGTGTTGTATTCGGTACATTGTCATCTATCTTCATTGCATCTCCAATGGCTTACATCGTTCTTGGTCGTAAGATTAAGGAAGAGCCAGCTGAGGAGGTTGCTGAAGTTAAGTAATCAGAAACTCTTCATTCTTTCTCTGTCTGATGTATGTCGGATAGAGAAAGATACTGGAAAGAATATAAAAATAATAAAGGTCGCTTCCTGATTGTCAGGAGCGACCTTTATTGTTTTATCATCTCTGGAATGATAAGGAAAGTACGTGGTCCCACCGAGAATCGAACTCGGATCAAAGGTTTAGGAAACCTCCGTTCTATCCGTTAAACTATAGGACCATTGTAAACCGACTGCAAAGATACATCAAATCGTTGACAATACAAAATAAAATGTTATGTTTTTCACTCTCATCTTATCAAGTTTCCTCACTTTTGTGGAGTTGAACTGCGAAAACCTCTTCGATACGAAGCATGATTCGCTGAAGAATGACTATGAATTCCTGCCACAGAGCAGTTACAAGTGGACGCCTTATCGCTATTGGCGCAAGCTGGCAAATCTTTCCAAGACTATCGTAGCTTTGGGTTATGAAGATTTGTCGCTTGTTGGTACCGCCTCCCCAGATAATCCTTCAAGACCCTCGGAGAAGTCCTGGCATGTTCCCGATTTTGTGGCGCTTTGCGAAGTGGAGAACGATAGTGTGCTGTTTGATTTAACCCGGCGTTCAGCTCTTCGCGGTGTGAATTATGATTATGTGATGACCGATTCGCCCGATGAACGAGGCATAGATGTGGCTTTGCTTTATCAGCCATCTTCCTTTGCGCTTATACAGTCCCGTTCCATCCGCATCAAGCCGCTGCCTGATACTCGCCCTACGAGAGATATTCTCTATGCTTCGGGGCGGATTATGAATGATGATACGCTCCATGTCTTTGTGTTGCATGCGCCCAGCCGGCGTGGCGGCGAACAGGTTTCGCGTCCATACCGTCTTCAGGTAGCCAACCAGTTGGCTTCTGCCGTAGATTCTATCTATGCGCTCAATGATAGTGCAAGGATTATCGTAGCTGGCGATTTCAACGATTATTCTGATTCGCCTGCCCTCCGTTCTCTTTATCAGCACCACCTTATTAATATATCCGTTGGTGCAAAAGGCTCTCATGGTGCCAAGGCTACTTATCGCTGGCATGGAGATTGGCGAAGCCTTGACCAGATACTCTTCAGTCCTTCGCTTTCCCGGCTTAAGATGAGTTGTCAGATAGGAGATTTGCCATTCCTCTTAGAAGATGATGAGAAATATGGCGGAAAGAAACCTTTCCGCACCTATCTCGGTCCACGATATTTGGGTGGATACAGCGATCATCTTCCGCTTGTTGCCAAGTTTAAGATAGAGGGTGGATATGAATAAAAAAAAGGTATGCTCAGATTTTTACTGAACATACCTGTTTGTATATTAGTGAGATTTTTTCTCTTCTGCCTGATTATCCGTAGATAACATTACCGTTCTCATCCTCATAAGGAGCCATATCCTTAGCATACTGGTTCATGGCACGGAGGCTCATACCCATTGATGAGAAACCACCATCGTGGAAGAGGTTCTGCATGGTTACCTTGCGGGTGAAGTCAGAGAACATCATCACGCAGTAGTTAGCGCAATCCTCAGCTACGGCGTTACCGAGTGGAGACATCTTGTCGGCGAAGTCCATCATGTTCTCGATATCCTTGATACCCTTACCTGCTGTTGTAGCTGTAGGGCTCTGAGAGATGGTGTTGATGCGCACGTGCTTCTCACGACCATAGATGTAACCGAAGCTGCGGGCGATACTTTCGAGCATGCTCTTGGCATCAGCCATATCGTTGTAACCGAAGAATGTACGCTGAGAAGCTACGTATGTGAGAGCTACTACAGAACCCCACTCGTTGATAGCATCCAACTTCTTGGCTACCTGCAACATCTTGTGGAAAGAGATAGCAGAGATGTCCAATGTCTTGTTCAGGAAGTTGTAGTCGAGGTCATCGTATGTACGATGCTTGCGAACGTTAGGGCTCATAGCTACAGAGTGGAGCACGAAGTCGATTTTGCCACCGAGTTTCTCCTGAGCCTCTGTGAATACCTTTTCCAAGTCTTCTACGCTAGTCGCATCAGCTGCGATGATAGGAGCGTTGATCTGTTCAGCGAGCTTATCCAGCGTACCCATACGCAAAGCCATAGCTGTATTACTAAGTGCGATAGTAGCACCCTCTTCAGCAGCCTTTACAGCTACTTTCCAAGCGATTGATTCCTCATTGAGTGCACCGAAGATGATGCCACGCTTGCCTTTTAACAAATTGTGAGTCATTGTTATCTTAATACTTTTGTTTATACTAACGACAATCCCCTACATATATCATTCTCTATATATATAATAAGGTGTAAAACCACTTTGTTTTGTTCTAGTCGTTGAAATCGTGCGCAAAATTACGAAAAATGTGCAATATACCCAAATTTTTTAACTAAAAAGTATCGTAAACGTTTTCTTTTTTGTGGTATGTCAAGTATTCCGCTCCCTGCAGTCAGTAAGATATTCTATTTATTCTTTGCAGATAATAAGCCTGAAACAGATATATCTTATGCTTATAGATAACGTATCTGTTGGTCTGAGGAATTAGATTTGTAGGTTTGCTGCCATATGCCAGCAGAGTTGTCGACATATGCCAACAAGGTTCCTGACATATGCCAACAAGGTTCCTGACATATGTCAACAATGTTCCTGACATATGTCAACAATGTTCCTGACATATGTCAACAGAGTTATTGACATATGTCAGGAATCTTGTTGGCAACTGCCGGCAACCGAACGGAACTAATTGTTAGAACCGATGAATCGTAGAACTGTGACTATTTAATCTATTTGTTCTACGTATTTAGCAAAACTCCTTACCCGGCAGATGCCTGTATAGATGACTTAAGAACCTTCTTATTTCTGTTCTTACAAATTATAGCCTTATTGCAGCAAAAATATCCTTTTTGTTGCAATATGACAAGGTAGAAGTGTTAAAAACAGACTTTTTATGTACGTTATTAAATTTTTCTTTCAAAATATTTGCAAATATCCGAAAAAAAATCTAATTTTGCAGCCGATTATTATAAATTTATTAATTATTATCTAATAAAGAGAGAGATTATGTTTAAAAGAATCGCTTTATTTGTGGGGGGGCAATTCTCAGTTGTGGAGTAGCCTTTGCCCAAACATCCGTTACTGGTAAGGTAGTAGCTTCAGAGGATGGTGAGCCAGTTATTGGTGCATCAATCAAGATTGTTGGTACTAATACCGGTGCTGTTACCGATGTAGACGGTAACTTTTCTATCGTTCTTCCTCAGGGTAAGAATACAGTGAAGGTTTCTTACATGGGAATGGAAGACAAAACAGTTACAATTAAGGGTAATAAGGTTCAGATAGAACTACGTGCAGACCAAAAGACCCTTGATGAGGTGGTTGTAACTGGTTATGGTGTCCAAAAGAAAGCCTCTTTTACTGGTGCAGCTTCTTTGCTGAATGGCTCACAGATTGAAAAGAAGAGTGATGCCAACTTTGTGAAGGCACTTGAGGGTAATGTGTCTGGTATTCAGATGAACAACTCTACAGGTCAGCCTGGTACATGGGGTTCTATCTATGTACGTGGACGTTCTTCTATCAGTTCAGGTACTCAGCCATTGTATGTAATCGATGGTATGCCAATGAACTCTGATAAGGAAGGTGCATACTCTGGCGAGGGTAACTACCTGGATCCAATGGCATCTGTGAATCCTGAGGATATTGAGACTGTTACTGTATTGAAGGATGCTGCCGCAACTGCTATTTATGGTGCTCGTGCAGCTAATGGTGTGATTGTCATTACCACCAAGAAGGGTACTGAGGGCAAGTTGAATATCAATGTTGATATTAAGCAAGGCTTCACTTCTATGGCAAATAACAACATGGATTATGCCAATGCTGAGGAGACTATGAATCTCTATGCGCAAGGTCGTGTAGCAGCAGGTCAGTTCGATAATATTGATGCTGCAAAAGCTGCTTTGTCTGAGTATTACGAATGGGATGGCAAGAGATCTACCAATTGGATAGATGAGGTTACTCGCCATGGTTATTATCAAGACTACAATATCAGTGCTCAGGGAAAGACAGGTAAGACTGGTTTCTATATCAGTGCTGGTTATCTCGATACAAAGGGTTTGGTAATTGCTTCTGACTTTAAGAGATATTCTGGTCGTGTCAATGTGGAGAGCAAGTTCGGTCGCTTTGCTGTAGGTGCTAATGCTAACTATGCCTTCTCTATTAAGAATGGTTCAAGTCAGTCAACTGCAGGTGCAATGAGTAATACTATGACCGCTGCGATTTCTATGATGCAACCATTCTATCCAACTCATGATGAGGAAGGCAAGTACTATGGTTATACTTATGGCTTATATAATCCTCTTGCTCTTGCAGATAAGTTGGGTAATGTATATGAAAGTCGTAATGAGACATTGAACTTAAATCCATACGTACAAGTTGATATTTGGAATGGTATTTATTTCCGTACGAACTTAGGTGTAAATATCATGAACTATCGTGAGTATGAATATATGTCTGCTATTTACGATCCACAGGGAATGGGAGATTACAATGGTTATGGTGATCAGTTCAATTCGCGTTCTACTACCATCACTTGGAACAATGTCTTGGGATGGAATAAAACGTTTAACGATATGCATAATGTATCTGTGATGTTGGGTCAAGAGATGCAGAAGAAATCATATTTTTCTGACCATTATACTGGTTATGATTTCCCATTCGCATCTTTGGGAATGAATAAACTTTCTACAGCCGGTAAGTGGGAAGATCCAGAATATGACCAGAAAGAAGCAAGATTGGCTTCTTATTTTGCTGATGCACATTACTCATATCTTGAAAAATACTATGCATCTGCATCTTTCCGCCGTGATGGTTCTTCTGTATTTGGAACAGACAACCTTTGGGGTAATTTCTGGTCTGTTGGTGCAAAGTGGCGCCTTTCTTCAGAGAAGTTCTTAAAGGATAATCCTGTTATCTCGAATGCTACACTTCGTGCATCTTATGGTACTGTAGGTAACCAAGACATTGATTGGTATGCTGCACGTGGTTATTATATGGCAGGTCACAACTATGATGGTGTGGTAGGTATTGCTCCAGAGTCAATCTCTAATACAAAGTTGACTTGGGAAACTTCTAAGAAATTTGATGTAGGCTTTGACCTTTCTTTCATTAATCGCATCCATTTGTCTTTGGATTACTATAATGAGACAACATCTGATGCCTTGATGAAAATGCCTTTGTCTATGACAACTGGTTTGTATAGCACTTATAAGAACATTGGTAAGATTCGTAACCAAGGTATCGAAGTAGATTTGAAGGCTACTATCATGCATAGAAAGGACTTGGATTGGAATGCTTATGCTAATATGACTTGGAACCAAAACCGTGTGGTTAAGTTGTCTAGTGGTGAACCTATCGTCAATACATTGACAATCAACGAAGAGGGTTATCCATACAATGAGTTCTATATGAGAGAATATGCAGGTGTGGATAAAACCAATGGTAAGCCTCTATGGTATAAGAATGAAACTGGTGATGAGACAACAAGCAATTATAGTGAGGCTGCAAAGCGTCATTTGGGTTCTGCTGATCCAAAGGTATTCGGTGGATTTGGAACATCTATAAATTGGAAAGGACTTGATGCAAGTTTAAGCTTCAATTATCGTTTGGGTGCTAAGGTCTATGATTATGGCGCACCCTTTACAGGTTGGGGTATGCGTGAGATGACACCGCTCAAAGATATGGCTCTTAACTCATGGACAGAGGATAATCCTAATGCAAAATATCCTCGTTATGTTTACAATGATCCAGATAATTCAACAGCGAATTCTTCTCGTTTCCTCATGAACGGAAGCTACTTGCGTTTGAGTAATGTTACATTGGGCTATACTTTGCCATCTTCTTTGACAAAGAAGGCTTTCATGCAAAAGGTACGTATTTACATTTCAGCAGATAACTTATACACCTTTACTGCAAGTGACTTTACTGGATATACACCTGATACATACGATAATGGCGTTATCGCATGGCAGTATCCTGGTGTGACTACATTTGTTGGTGGTATTCAGATTACTTTCTAAAAAGATTCAAATTAAGGAATAATATGAAGAAACATATATTAGGTTTACTGTTTTTGTCAGTAGCAGGAACTTGTTTGACAAGTTGTGGAGATGACTTTTTTGACACCAAGAACTATACTGGTGTTGATGTAGATAATGGCTTGACAGATGCATCTTCTGTAAGAAATGCCGTAAATGGTGAGTACGATTGGTTTTATCACTATTATTTTGCAGGAGACTTTGCAACGATGATAGGTGATATTCCTACAGACTTGTCATATTGGAATGGTTCTACAAGTCATATGGATGCCATCTATTCTTATACGATGACAGATGAGGAAAGCTATTTGCTTTATATTTGGAATTATGGTTACAAAGTAATTGATAATTCAGCGAGAGCAATTAATGCAGGTAAGAAATTGTATGAGACTTCCACAGAGGAAGATAAGAAGACTTTGGATGTCGCTTTGGCTGAGGCTTACGCTCTTCGTGCTTATGCTAAACTTGCTTTAGTCAATATCTATGGTCATCAAATCAAGGTAAATGGTCAGGATTTTTCTGATCAACCAGGTATTGTAATTTCAGAGGAGCCAATAAAGGCTTTCGAGCAGGTATCTCGCTCTACGGTAGGTGAAACATACACGTCTATTGTCGCCGATTTGAAAGATGCTATTGAGCATTTTGGCAAAGCTGGTGCAGATAGAGGCAAGAAAGTTTACTTTACCAAGGCTGCAGCAGAAGGATTGTTGGCTCGTGTTTATCTCTATATGGAGAATTGGTCTGACGCTGCGTCTTATGCTCAGCAAGCTCTTGATGATGCAGATGTGTCTGCTATAGCAACAACGGCAGATGAATACAAGGCAATGTATTCTTCTACAGGTGTCAATACGGAGAGCTTGTTCTATTTGTCTATTGATGACAAGCATAACTGGGCAGCAAATTCTTGCGGTACATTGTGGTCAACTTACAGCTTTAGTCCAAGTCCTAAGCTTCAGAAGATGTATGGTGCAAAAGATTGCAGAACTTCAATCTTCATTTGGGATGCTTCATCTACACCAACCAAGCCTGTCTTTAAGGGTGGTAAGTTCCCTACCGTAACAACGACAAACTATTTGATCAATGCGCCAGAAATGTATCTCATTAAGGCAGAGGCTAAGCTTCATGGAACTACTGCCGCAGATTTTGATGAGGCTAGAAATTCTTTGTTAGTTGTGGCAAAGCGTAATGCGGATATTACTTCTGCCGAGCAGTTGGGTACAACAAAGGATGAGGTTCTTGCTTTCTTGAAGGATGAGCGTGCTCGCGAATTGTTCCAGGAGGGACTTCGTTTGTATGATTTGCGCCGTTGGGACGAAAAGGCATCTGTATATGCTTATGGTGCCCCAGAGGTGAAGTTCACTTTTAACAATTATAAGATTTCAGACTTTGTATATCCAATTCCTGTTGACGAAATCAATTCAGGTTTTGGTGTTGCTCAGAATGATTGGAGTAAAACATTGCCAAAGGCAAATTAATTTTGATAATATTTTTAATCAAGATATAGGAATGCCATGAGTGGCATTTTCTATAAATCTCTCGGGAGAGGCTGGCTGTGAAGCTCGCCTCTCTTTTTTTTGTCTTTTTATTTGCGTATCTGATATTTTATTCGTAACTTCGCACCGTCTAAAGAAATATGGCTATGGAAGAGATAAGAAAATACCCAGTAGGAATGCAAACTTTCTCTGATATACGAGAGGGTAATTATGTGTACGTAGATAAGACAAGGTATATTGTCGATTTCTTGCGTAATGGTTCTAAATATGTGTTTCTGAGTCGTCCAAGACGATTCGGTAAGTCGCTTTTTGTCTCTACGCTCCAGGCATATTATGAGGGCAGGAAGGAACTGTTTGATGGTTTGGCACTTGGCGAATATGAGAAAGAATGGGTGAAACGTCCTGTTCTTCACTTCGACATGAGTACTGCCAAAAATCAGACACCCGAAGGGTTAGAAGAGATGCTGGGCTACATGCTTTCAGAATACGAGCAGGTCTATGGACGTGACGAATTGGCGGTGCAGCCGAGCCAGCGTTTGCAGTCTTTGGTGAAGCGTGCCTATAAGAAGACGGGTCAAAAGGTGGTCGTTTTGATAGACGAATATGATGCTCCTCTCTTGGATGTCGTGCATGAGAAGGAAAGTTTGATGCCATTGCGCTTGGTTATGAGGAAGTTCTATAGCCCATTGAAATATCTCGACCCTTGGCTGGAATTTACCTTTATCACGGGTATCACCAAGTTCTCTCAGTTGAGTATCTTTAGCGAGATCAATAATTTGGATAATATCAGCATGTTCGATCAGTATTCTGCTATCTGTGGTATCAGCAAGACAGAACTACTGACGGTGATGAAGCCTGATGTTGAGTTGCTAGCCAAGTCTTTGGGAAAAACTTTTGATGAAACGGTTGCCGAGTTGGGTTCATATTATGATGGTTATCATTTCAGTAAAAAATCAGAAGATGTGTTTAATCCGTTTAGTCTGGTTAAAGCGTTGAGAAGTAAGGAAGTAGCAGCTTATTGGTTTAGTTCAGGTACTCCTGCATACATTATCAACACTTTACGCAAACATCATGTGGGGGTGATGGATATAGAACAGAAATCCGTAGGGGTGGATGATTTCGATGTCTCTCCTGAGCAGATGACTTCTGCTTTACCATTGCTTTATCAGAGTGGGTATCTCACCATCAAGAAGTATAACCCTATCTTGCAGAGCTATCAGCTGGATTATCCAAACAAGGAAGTGCGTGTAGGGATGGTTCGTTCCTTGGCTCCTAACTATCTCTCTCCAATATCGTTGAACAATAATAGTTTCATCTTCGACTTTTTGGAGCAACTATATAACAATAATATGGATGGTGCTTTGCAGAAAATGCAGGCTTACCTCGCCAGTATCTCCAATCGACTTGCCAACAAGAACGAGAAGGACTTCCAAACGGTCTTTTATCTCATTTTTAATTTGATGGGTGCTTACATCTTGGTGGAGGAGGATAGTGCAATAGGCAGAGCAGATGCCGTTCTTCACATGCCGGATACAATCTATGTGATGGAATTGAAGTTTGATAAGACGGCTGAGGAAGCTTTGCAACAGATTGATGACAAAGGCTATCTCATTCCTTATTCAGCTGACGGCAAACGAATGGTAAAAGTTGGAATCAACTACGACAGCCAGAAGCGAACCATTGGTGAATGGAAGATAGTAGAAGGGTAAATATTGCTTTTTGTTACTGTTTAAACGAGTGACATTGTATAACGTTTTATCTCCATATTATTCGATTTTTTTGTGATAAATCACACTTTTGACGAATACAGGGGTAAGAATGCTGGCTGTAAAGCTCGCCTCTTTCCAAGAAAAAAACACGGACAAATTCAATTTGTCCGTGTTATATTTTATTTATAGCAAGGGTGTCATATATATTGGCACCAATAAGGTCTGTCCATCTTTTTTAAAATCTTTCGTATATAATAGGTATCTTTTGTCGATTCTATCAGAGAACTTCTGGCAAAATTCATCTAGCGACTTGTGACTGTTATATCCTGAAGATTTCACTTCTATCGGATAAATCTTCTTGCCACGAGATAGCAAGAAATCTATCTCATAGTTCTTGTGACTCGTTGCATGGGGAAATGTGTAATAGAAAAGTTTGTTTCCTGATGCGGTAAGCATTTGGGCAACGAGATTCTCATAGGCATACCCCATATCGCTACTCAGTTTATCGCTCAACAACCTTTCGTAAATGGTGTTCTCTGTGTAGTCTTTATCCCAAAAAGCAAGTGTGACGAATAGACCTGTGTCTCCAACAAACATTTTATAGTAGTCTTCGTCACTATGTAATGAAAAACCGACATTGGGATCATTTGCGTGGTAGGCGAAGTTGACCACCATGCTGTCTTTCATGTCTGCCAAGACTCCCATAAGGTTCTTTCTGCCTGCATCATCCAGTACGCTTGCTACCTGGTATCTGGCTGAATTTTTGTTTAATTCGGAAGGAATATTCTCGAATAACTTGGCAGCTCTTCCTGTTTTGTCAATCTTTCTAAAGTCGTCAAGATAAAGCTCTATGATTTCTCGCTTTACGGCATCTGTTTTGCTCAGATTGTTGGTTTCTAAGTACTCGTTTACGGCTTGTGGCATTCCGCCTACGAGCATATATAGACGAAGGTTGCGCATGGCTTCTCGATGCGCTGCTCCCAATGGAACTTTTGTATCGAAAAACTGCTTGAGTAGGGGAAAGGTAGCAGTATCACCCATAGCCCATCGAAATTCCTCGTAGTCCATCGGATAGAGCTCCAAACGTGTCTCTTCGCTTGGAATCAAAATGTTTTCTACATTCTTTTTGATGCTGATAAGAGAACCTGTCTCTATGTAGTCGTATCTTCCGTCTGCTACTAGGTATTTGATGGCTTGCCGGGCTTGTGGGCACATTTGTACTTCATCGAAAATGATGGCTGATTTGCGTGGTTCCAAGATTACTTGGTAGATTGATTGGAGGCGTAAAAATATGTAGTTCAAGTCCATGAGGTTGTCAAACAGCTGTTTCACTTCCTTAGATGCTTGTACGAAATCTATAAGGATATAGCTTTTGTATTCATTTTCTGCGAATGCTTTGGCTACTGTTGACTTTCCTACACGGCGTGCTCCTTTGAGCAAGAGAGCTGTGCTACCATTTCTCTCTCGCTTCCATTCGAGCATTTTGTTGTACACTTTTCTTTTAAATATTCTATTTCTCATAACTTGCTGATTTTGAGCGCAAAGATACATATAAGTTCCAAATCCCCCAAATGTTTTTTGTTAAAATGTTCCAAATCCCCCAAATGTTTTTGCTTGAAATGTTCCAAATCCCCCAAATGTTTATCTTTTAATCGGGATGAGGAAAACTTTCCAAGAAAAAAACACGGACAAATTGAATTTGTCCGGACAAATTTGTCCGGCATGATATAAATCGCTGACTATGAGAAGATTATAAAGCTACCGGACAAGCATCCGGACAAATTCAATTTGTCCGTGTTATATTTTTGGGGCATAAACACAGCTTTGTCATGGTGCAAACTATGACTTATGCTCCAGAAAACGGTGAGTTGAGGGGAAGAAAACTATGAGTTGTATTTGTTAACACTTTGCGAGAACTGGTCTGTTATGGAGAAAAATGGCTGTAGGATGCAATATTATCCCTTGTTTCTTGTTATTATGATATACAAACTGTTGTGGAAATGAAAAAGAAAATAGTTATAATGATGGTGCTGCTTGCTGTTGTGGGAGCAAAGGCACAAGAAGTGGAGAATCCGGTAGGCCGATTCTCGGTAATTCCCCGTATCGGTGTAACTCTGGCTAACTGGAGCGGGTTGACTCTGGAAACTTTGGATGGAACCTCGCTAGAGTCTAAGTATCAGGCAGGATTCATGGGTGGCGTAGATGTGGAATATCGCATAAATAAGAGCCTGGGTATTACGCTGGGTGCTTATTATGCCCGACAGGGTATGCGCTTCCCTGACTGTGAGTTGACTGAGAATGCTGAAAAAGGGGAATATACAGGTATTAAGAATCATCATGTGAACCTTG
Organism: uncultured Prevotella sp.; assembly: GCA_934202525.1. Taxonomy (GTDB): domain Bacteria; phylum Bacteroidota; class Bacteroidia; order Bacteroidales; family Bacteroidaceae; genus Prevotella. Next base: position 64,666 of record CAKPYB010000012.1, on the reverse strand, counting down.
ATTATATCCAGGTACCGCTCATGCTGAAAGCCTATCTTGTAGAGGGTTTGTCGGTGAATGCAGGCGTTCAGGTGGGATTCCTTTGTGGCGACGGCAAGGTTAAAAGAGAGGAAACCGACCTTCAGAAGGACAAAAACGGGTCTATTACATACAAGAATATGCAGGAAACCGAAGCTCTTTGGCCTGCCAAGAAGGTGGATGTAGCCATTCCTCTGGGCTTGAGCTATGAATATATGAACGTGATTCTGGATGCCCGTTACAACGTGAGCCTGACGAAGGCTAGCAAGGGTGATTGGGATAACTGTAAGAACAAGGCTCTGACCTTTACCGTGGGTTATCGTTTTACATTATAAAAGAATATTTGGATAGAAATAAGAAAAGCCTCAAATCCGCAAAGGATTTGAGGCTTTTACCTTATCTGATAATCAGATGATTCTATGATTCTTTATCCAACCTGGCTTCCTGGCTTAACCTTGCCAAGGAGAGAAGTTACGTTCAATGAGCCGTCGAAGTTAACTGCACTCAGAATCATACCCTGACTCTCGATGCCCATCATCTTGCGAGGAGCAAAGTTGGCTACGAACAATACGTCCTTGCCGATCAGCTGCTCTGGCTCGTAGTAGGCTGCGATACCTGAGCAGATGGTGCGCTCTACACCAGAACCATCGTCGATGGTGAACTTCAGGAGTTTCTTAGACTTCTTTACCTTCTCGCAGTTCAGAATGTGACCTACGCGGATATCGAGTTTCTCGAAATCATCGAAGCTAACCTCTGGCTTGATAGGAGCAGCCTGATAAGAAGCCTCCTCGTTAGCCTTCTTGGTGTCAGCGAGCTTCTGGAGCTGTCTTTCGATAACCTCATCCTCAATCTTCTCGAAGAGCAATTCAGGCTCACCGAGCTGGGTACCAGCCTTGAGCAAATCTGTGCTGCCGAGCTGAGTCCACTCGAAGTTAGGCATATTGATCATCTTGCGGAGCTTCTCTGAAGAGAAAGGCAAGAATGGCTCGAAGGCGATAGCGAGGTTGGCAACCAACTGCAGGGAGATGTTCAGGATGGTCTCCACACGCTTAGGATCGGTCTTCCAAACCTTCCAAGGCTCACACTCTGTGATGTATCGGTTACCGATACGAGCCAGGTTCATAGCCTCTTTCTGAGCCTCGCGGAACTTGAATACGTTAAGATACTGCTCTACCTTCTCCTTTACGTCCTTGAACTCAGCGATAGCCTTCTCATCTACCTCCTGCAATTCACCACAGGCAGGAACTACGCCGCCCCAATACTTCTTGGTGAGCTGGAGGGCACGGTTTACGAAGTTACCGTAAACGGCAACCAACTCAGAGTTGTTGCGCTCCTGGAAATCCTTCCAGGTAAAGTTGTTGTCCTTGGTCTCAGGCGCATTGGCTGTCAATACATAGCGCAATACATCCTGCTTGCCTGGCAAATCTACGAGATACTCGTGCAACCATACAGCCCAGTTGCGGGATGTTGAAATCTTATCATCCTCCAGGTTCAGAAACTCGTTGGCTGGTACGTTGTCTGGCAAGATATAGTCGCCGTGAGCCTTCAGCATAGTAGGGAAGATGATGCAGTGGAACACGATATTGTCCTTACCGATGAAGTGAACGAGACGGGTCTCAGGATCCTGCCACCACTTCTGCCATGTTCCCCACTTTTCTGGATGAGCATCGCAGAGTTCTTTGGTATTTGAGATGTAACCGATAGGTGCATCGAACCAAACGTAGAGCACCTTTCCATCTGCACCCTCTACTGGAACAGGAATACCCCAATCCAAGTCGCGTGTCATCGCACGTGGCTGAAGATCCATGTCCAACCAGCTCTTGCATTGGCCGTAAACATTGGTACGCCACTCTTTGTGGCCTTCCAGGATCCACTTCTTCAACCAATCCTGATACTTGTTCAATGGAAGATACCAGTTCTTGGTAGGCTTCTTTACGAGACCATGACCAGGGTTGTTCTTGTTGGTAGGGTTGATGAGCTCCTCAGGAGAGAGGGTAGCACCACATTTCTCGCATTGGTCGCCATAAGCACCCTCTGCACCACAGCGAGGGCAAGTACCTACGATATTACGGTCGGTAAGGAATTCGCCTGTTACCTCGTCGCAGAACTGCTCCTCTACCTTTTCTTCCAATACGCCCTTGTCATAGAGTGTGCGGAAGAAGTCTGAAGCAAACTTATTGTGAGTTGGCGAAGTGGTACGGCTGTAAATATCAAAAGAGATACCGAAGTCCTCGAAACTCTTCTTGATGAGGTTATGATAGCGGTCAACCACCTCCTGTACGGTAATTCCTTCTTTCTTGGCACGGATAGTAACAGGTACACCATGCTCATCGCTACCGCCGATGAAGACAACATCCTGCTTCTTGAGGCGGAGATAGCGAACATAGATATCGGCTGGCACGTAAACACCTGCCAGGTGACCGATGTGCACACCACCGTTGGCATAAGGCAAAGCCGCAGTCACGGTAGTACGTTTAAAGTTCTTTTGTTCCATATTAGCTAATATATTTTTGTTATTTGGCTGCAAAATTACAAAAAATGTTGGAGATAAGAAAGAATTATCGTCGCTTTTTCTTACTTATATATATAATAAGGTGTAAAAAGCTGGGTTCTTTAGTGTTTTTATAGTAAGGATAGCGTAGGGCAGGATACAAAAAAAGGCCCTTCGCATCTCTGCAAGAGCCTCCCATCTTGTACATTTCCATCAGACTCCTCCCTGATAGGACTGTACCTAATTATTATCATTTACTTTTTCTACGAACTTATTCGTTTTGACAACTTATGTTGTTGACCTTTTACAATCTAATTACCTTAGTATGTAGAAAACTTCCTCCTTATATATTTATATCTATAGAGAGATTTCTTACATTACGTTCATATAGGCGATAACGGCCAACTCTGCAAGAAGAATTACGAAACCAATCTTCTTTACTGCGTTTGTAATTTTAAAAATGCAATCCATAATCTTAATAGTTTTGTTGTTAATAATTAAACTAGCGTTGTGCTAGCGTTCTTTTTACGTTTGCAAAGGTAATGCATTTTTTTATCCTATATGGGGTAATTTTTATTAGAATTAGTGATTTTCGTAAATTTAAAAGGTAATTAAAATCAATTATTACACCTTAGAGAATAGAAATTACCCCGTCTTGGACGATTTTACCATTCGTTTTTGTCTGTTTTTTGTGGTATTTTTGTCTTTATGGGGTAATATTTTCGTAATGACAAAAGAAAATAGCCATTCTAAAACAGGTTTGTAACTATTTTAGAATGGCTATTTTTCTCCCTTTTTTCCTTTATAAATCCAACTTTTTAGAGCGAATGATAGGAAAAAACGGATTTTTATCCTTTTACATATATCTTCTTTATGATTATAAATGTCCTCTTTCTGCCCAATCGCCTCTGTCGAGGGTTCTGTATCCCACGGCTTCTGCTATATGGTCAGGCTTAATCTGTTCACTTCCTGCCAAATCAGCAATGGTTCGTGCCACTTTCAGTATTCTGTTATAGGCTCTTGCTGATAAAGAAAGCTTCTCCATTGCCATTCGGAGCAGTTCGATACCTTGTTCGTCGGGTTCGGCAAACTGATGAATCATTCTTTCGGTCATCTGGGCATTGCAATGGATGCCTTTATAATCTTTGAATCTTTCGGCTTGAACTTCTCTTGCCTTGATGACTCTTTCTCTGATCTTGGCACTTGGCTCACCTGGGGCAGCCTTCGATATGTCCTGGAAAGGAACGGGACTGATTTCGCATTGGATGTCGATGCGGTCGAGTAATGGTCCTGAAATCTTGTTCATGTATCTTTGAATCTGGCCTGGCGTGCAGACACAGCGATGTGTCGGATCACCATAATATCCGCATGGACAAGGGTTCATACTTGCCACAAACATGAATGAACATGGGTAATCTGTAGAATATTTCGCTCTGCTGATGTTGATGTGGCGGTCTTCCAATGGCTGGCGGAGTACTTCCAGAGTGGTTTTATTGAACTCCGGAAGTTCATCGCAGAACAGAACGCCATTATGGGCGAGCGATATTTCTCCCGGTTGTGGTGAAGTTCCACCGCCTACCAGAGCCACTTGAGAGATGGTATGGTGAGGAGACCGGAACGGGCGTTGGGAAATGAGTGATACATTCTTGCCCAGTTTGCCTGCAATGGAGTGAATCTGTGTTGTTTCCAGACTCTCAGAGAGCGTGAGAGGGGGGAGGATGGACGGCAAACGTTTTGCCATCATCGACTTTCCGGAACCAGGAGGACCTACCATAATCAGGTTGTGTCCGCCAGCCGCAGCCACTTCGAGCGCTCTTTTCACGTTCTCCTGACCGCGAACATCGGCATAATCGTATTCACAATGTGTCTGGTTTTCGTAAAATTCCTTGCGGGTGTCAACGATTGTAGGAGAAGGATTGCTTCTGTCGCTCATGAATTGTATGACTTCGAAAAGCGTTTTCATGCCGTAAACCTCAAGATTGTTTACGACAGCCGCTTCCCGAGCGTTCTGTTCCGGCACAATCAGTCCCTTAAAGTGCTCTGCTCTGGCTCTGATGGCTATCGGCAGGGCACCTTTGATAGGCTGGAGCGTACCGTCAAGGCTCAGCTCGCCTACCATCATGTACTCTTTCAGATGATCTTCGGGTATGTTGTTGTTGGCGCCTAGAAGTCCGATTGCAAGCGGCAAGTCGAAACTGCTGCCCTCTTTCCGGAGGTCAGCTGGAGCCAGATTGATAGTGATGTCGGCTATCGGAAATTTGAAGCCGCTATACTGGAGAGCTGCTGAAATTCGGTTACGGCTCTCCTTGACCGCCTCGTCGCCTAAGCCTGTGAGGTGGTACATGACGCCTCTGTTGAGGCTTACTTCTACGGTTACAGTAGTTACTTCTAGTCCGTTAACTGCTGCACAATATGTCTTTACTAACATATAGGCGTGCTTTTTATGGGTTCTTGACTAGCTCGAAAGTATTTATTTTAGCAGTTGGTCGAGCTTATTGTAAAGCTCTTGCTTTTTCATGCCTCGGGCGATGATTTTACCATTTTGAAGTATGATGTTGTCAGGAAGGTTTTCCAATCCCAACTTCTTCAAGGTCTTGTCTTCCAGCATTTCGCCGTTGCAGATGATAGGGCATGCGATAGAGTCGCGCTTGATGTTGTTCTTGCATTCGCTCTTGCTGGCATCCAGACAGAAAGCCATCAGCTTAAGCTTGCCGTTCGATTTTTTCTGACGGCTCTTCAGTTCGCGCTGCATGTCCTGGCTGTCATAGTTATAGGTAGCCCAGGTGTAGATTACGGCAACCGGAGCGCTGCTCATTTCTGTACTAGAAACGAGTTTTCCGTTGATATCGTATGCTGTAAATGAAGGCAGGGTTGCACCGGTGCCTACATTCTTCATGTTTTCTGCCAACTGCTTCATCTTAGCCAACTGTCCGTTTTTAGGCTGTTCCTTCTCTACGATATTGATGAGTGAGAGCGCCTTGCGGTAATCAGGTTGTGTAGAAGTGATGAAGTATTTTCTGATCAGATAGATGCTGCACATAGAATTCGGATGTTCTCTGACGAAGTCCTCTGCATGCTTTTTAGCCTCAGGTGGCGTATCTTTCAGGATGTTCTTGCGGAATTTTGTCATCAGTTCGTTATCCTTGGTTCCGCTTACCTCCATTTCCTTAAGGTGCGAAGCATCTGCCTTGATTTCTACTGATTTGCCCGATTTTGCGAAGATAGGCTGCTCAGAGAAATTAGGGAAAACAAGCATAATGGTAAAATCTTCCTTACATTCGGTTTCGAAAGTAAAACGACCGCCTTCTACCTTGATGGTGTCAACGCCTTCGAAGCCCCCGTCAGGACTGTATACATAAAACTCGCCTTGATTCATATTGAGAAATTTGCCTTCAAACTTGAAATGCCCACTGCTAACACCACATGATGTTAAGACCAGCGTAATGAATAAAATGAGGATGTAAGCAAATTTTTTCATAAGGAAAAACTTTAAGGTGCCGCGAGCGGGACTCGAACCCGCACAGCCATTACTGGCCAAGGGATTTTAAGTCCCTCGTGTCTACCAATTCCACCATTGCGGCATGGTAAACGTTAAGAGTTGAGCGGAAAACGGGACTCGGACCCGCGACCCCAACCTTGGCAAGGTTGTGCTCTACCAACTGAGCTATTTCCGCGTTATGTGGGTGCAAAGGTAATGCTATTTCTTTAAATCTCCAAACGATTTACATTTTTTAAGACGAGAAAGTGCCATTTTTTTCGTTTGCACTCTGTTTCTGCTTAGTTTCCCACGTATATATCGGTTCCTTTGCCGCCGTAGGTTACCCGATATTGCATCAGCGGCTTGTCGCTTTTGCCCTTTCCGCCGCTTGTGATGGTTCCGTTTTCCAGGCTGTAGATGCGTTTGCATTTGTCGCAAATTACCGATTGGCGGTTGCCGGTCCATTCCAGCGGATAGTTGGTGCCGCCATATTGTTCCAGACAGTTGGGGCATTGGCGGTCCCAGGCTACAGGTCCGCTGAAGTTTGTAAGTCCCATAATGAAGCCATTCTTCCTGGCATCTTTAGGGTCGTTGCCCGCTCCCAGATAGGTATAGTTGGCATAATTCTCCTTGGCTGTAGAGAGGATGATGGTTTCCGTCTGGTTTTTCCCATCGTTTAATGTAGAATAGATATTCCAGGCTCCATTCACCTTTTTGGCGCTAACCATCGTGTAGACGCCCGTTCCGTTGAGGGCTGTTTCCAGACTTGTGCCCGGATGGTATTGCGACTTGAAATAGAACTGGCAGGGATATTTGGTGCTGATACTGTTTTCTGCATCGCACGAACAAAGTAAGAGCATAGCTATTCCAGCCATGCTCTTCACCTTATTATATATATATACCTTATTATATATGCTATTCTTCATGCAGAAACCTTTCAGTCTTTATTTCAGAAGATTCTTCTCGGCATTCTCCATGCGCTCGAAGTGGAACTCAGAGAGGGTCTGCTCCATCAGCGCCTGAATCTTGTCGTTGCAGAGATTGCCGATGCTGCCCTCGTGAGTATGATGAATATCCTTGTTTGGCTTGAATTCGCCAGCCTCGATTTCCAGTCCTACCTTCTTGTAAGCATCACGGAATGGCATTCCGTTGGCTGCAAGCTGGTTCACTTCTTCTACAGAGAACATTGGGTCGTAGCGAGGATCGTCAAGAATATGCTCGTTTACCTCCATCTTGTTGATGATGTAAGCAGCCATTTGCAGACAGTCCTTCAACTCGTCGAAGGCTGGGAGGAACACTTCCTTGATAATCTGGAGATCGCGGAAATAGCCTACTGGCAGGTTGTTCATGATGAGCATTACCTGCTGTGGAAGGCTCTGGAGCTTGTTGCTCTTGGCGCGAATCAGCTCGAATACGTCTGGGTTCTTCTTGTGTGGCATGATGCTCGAACCGGTGGTGCACTCCTTAGGCAACTTCACGAAACCGAAGTTCTGGCAGTTGAACATGCAGGCATCGAAAGCCATCTTTGCCAAAGTTCCTGCCACGGTAGCCATGGCGAAAGCCACGTTGCGCTCCATCTTGCCTCTGCCCATCTGAGCATAAACCACATTATAGTCCATGCTGTCGAAACCGAGAAGCTCGGTGGTCATGGTGCGGTTCAGAGGGAATGAACTTCCATAGCCGGCAGCACTACCCAATGGGTTGCGGTTGGTCATGCGGTAAGCAGCCTGAAGGAAGAGCATGTCATCGGCAAGTCCTTCAGCATAAGCGCCAAACCAGAGACCGAATGATGAAGGCATAGCTACCTGCAGATGGGTGTAGCCCGGCATCAGCACGTCCTTATACTGGTTGCTCTTCTGAATCAGCTCGTCGAAGAGAATCTTCACGGCGTCCACAATCTCCTTCAACTCATGACGGGTGAAGAGTTTGAGGTCTACGAGAACCTGGTCGTTGCGTGATCTACCCGAATGAATCTTCTTGCCCATGTCGCCCAGTTTCTGGGTGAGCATCAGTTCTACCTGGGAATGAACGTCTTCCACGCCGTCTTCTATTACGAATTCGCCCTTGTCGGCGATGGCGTAGATGTTTTTCAGTTCGGCAAGGAGCTGGGTGAGTTCATCTTTCTCCAGGAGTCCGATGCTTTCGAGCATGGTGATGTGCGCCATACTGCCCAGCACGTCATACTTGGCGAGATAGAGGTCGAGTTCGCGGTCTCTTCCTACGGTGAATCTTTCAATTTCCTTGTTTACTTCGAAGTTCTTTTCCCAAAGTTTATGTGCCATAATTTCTTTATTTATTAATCCTGGTAAGGAATCATCGCGAGCGCATCAGCAATTTTCTCGATGCCTTCCTGCAATGGCTTCTTCACCATACCCTTGATAAACATGTTAAGTTCTGCCTTGATGGTGAGTTTCATTTTGCATGAGAACTCGCCGGTAGGGAGCAGCTGAATCCAGAAGTTGAAAGGAACAGGGCTGTTTTCTGTTTCAAACTTGATGGTTTTAGGCTCCTCGCGGTCGATGATGCGCATCTTAATCTCGCCCACCATAGGTGCGGTAATAGAGATGCTGTCGCTATCAAACTTGAGGTCCTTCAGTTTTTCCATTTCCTTTCTCTTGTCTTCAGGAATCTGGTCTTTCACCTGCTCGAAGCGGTCTTTGAGCATCTGCAGGTTGTTCAGATCGCTCAATGTACGATAAACAGATTCCTGCTTGTGAGGAATCTGTTTGATATTACTTTCGAATGTACTTGTACTCATTATTGATGGGTAGCTTGATTACTTCTTCCAGTTAGCTGGGTCCTTGCGCCACTCGTGGAGCAACTCTACGTCTTCCTGCTTGATGTAGCCGGTTTCCAGAGCCTCTGCCACTACGTGCTCATAGTCGGTCAGGGTAACCAACTTCACGTTAGCATCAGCAAAAGCCTTCTCGGCGATAGGGAAACCATAGGTGTAGCTAGCTACCATGCCCACAATCTCGTTGCCGTTCTTGCGGAGAGCCTCTACAGCCTTGAGTGAGCTGCCACCGGTAGAAATCAGGTCTTCTACTACCACAACCTTAGCCTTAGGGTCGAGCTGACCTTCGATGAGGTTCTGCATACCGTGATCCTTTGGTTTAGAACGAACGTATACGAAAGGCATGTTCAGTTCGTCTGCAACCAAAGCACCCTGTGCGATGGCACCAGTAGCTACTCCGGCTACAGCATCAGCCTCTGGGAACTGCTCCAGGATAGCGTGAACGAGCTCAAGCTTTACATAATTGCGGAGTTCTGGGAATGAGAGAGTCTTGCGGTTATCGCAATAGAATGGTGACTTCCAGCCAGAAGCCCATGTGAATGGATCATTAGGCTGCAACTTGATAGCCTTTACTTTCAATAACTTAGATGCGAATTCTTTCTTCAGTTTGTCCATAATCTTTAAAGGATTAAATTATTATTAATTATTTTGCAAAGGTACAATGATTTTTGCACACGGCGGCTATATTTAGGGTTAAAATGTTTTAACTCTCGGCAAAAAGGGCCTTTAGTCGTGTGCGAAACCTACAGTCAGCACGCTTATCTTCATCTTTCCGGCTGCTTTTATCAGGGTTTCCGCACAGGAGATGATGGTGGCTCCGGTGGTGCATACGTCGTCGATGATGAGGATATGTTTGCCCTCAAGTTGCGTGATGGGGTGCTCGCCCTGCCCGTCATGATAGGTTGCTGCGGCTTCAAAAACCTGGCTCACGTTTTCCAGTCTTTCCTGCCGGTTCTTGTGGGTTTGGCTTTCGCTAAACTTTTTCCTTCTTACGGCATCCTTGATGATGGTCAGATGGGTGAGTTGCTGGATGCCTTTGGCGATGAGAAGGCTCTGGTTATAGCCGCGTTCTTTCTGTCGTTTCCTGGTGAGTGGGATGGGGATGATGGCATCTATTCTGTCAAAGAACTGGATGTTTAACCCCTTCTGAGCCAGCATTTTCCCAAGATAGATTCCCATTTCGGGATGATACATGTATTTCAGCTGGTAGACGGCTCTTGCCGATGTAGCATGACTGATGTGATGGAAGAGGGCGCAGCAGCGTTCGATGGGAATCAGATGCCAGAAGAGTTTTGCCATCTCGTTGTCGTAGGGCTGTTCCCAGGTATCGGTTCCCGGCATGCGGAACAGACATTTCATGCATATCATCTCCTCCCCGCCAGCGAGCACATTTCCGCAGATGGCGCAGGTTCGGGGGAAGAATAAATCTAATATGTCTCTTAACAGGCTGGTACGCATGGCTTTACTCTTAATTTTGAGGTTGGGATATTGAACTTTAGAATTCCTCTTCGAAATCGATTTCTCCCAGATCTTCTTCCTTCATCCGGTCGATGCATTTGTGGATAACCTCCATGCTGTATCCTCTTCCCAGGGCAAAGCGGATGAGTTTCATCGAGCGTTCATAGTCGTTCTTTGCCTTGATGGTTTTATATTTGTTTTTCATCAGGGGCAGGAGGGTTTCCATATACAGGTCGTCTTCTATCTCTTCGAAGATAGGGTCGGAGATATTCTTCGGAATATGTTTCATCCATAGCGCCTGTTCCACCTTCCGGCGTCCCCACTTGTTGTATTTTATCTTGTCGTTGATAAAGAAGCGGGCGAACCGTTCGTCGTCGATGAACTTCTTCTGCGTCAGGAATTCCATGTTTCTGGCGATGGCATCCTCGGACAGTTCCCACTTCTTCATCTTGTCAATCATCTCTTGCGAGCAATGTTCGGCTTGCGTACAGAGGGTGGTGAGCTTCAGGAGCGCCTGCTGCTCGGTCATCGGCTTTTTATACTTTGAACTTTGAGATTTGAACATTGAACTTTATGATTAGTTATTCTATGACTTTTTTCTAATTACATTTTGATGGCTCTCATCATTCTCTTTTTCCCGAAAGAGTCCTCTTTGGTCTCGATGTCCTGGAAGCCAAATCCTTCGAGCATTTCTCTTGTCTCCTTTTCGTAGAGAGGATTGATTTCGAAATAGAGCAAGCCCCAGCTTCGCAATTCTAATGAAGCGAATTCGGCGATGGCTCGATAGAATTTCAGAGGATCTTCGTCGGGTACAAAGAGGGCGAGACCGGGCTCGTAATCAAGGACGTTCTTCTCCATCTCTGCCTTCTCCTTTTCGCAGATATACGGGGGATTGCTCACGATGATGTCTGCTTCAAAATGATCTTTTCTGTTCGTTTTACACTTTTCAAGCAAGTCAAAGATATCGTCATTGCTGAAGGATGCTTTCGACGCTAACTGCTTGGCATTCTTTGTGGCAACATTGCAGGCACAGTCGGAAATGTCTATTCCTAAAACTTCTGAATTTGGAATTTCTAGACTCAGGGTAATGGCAATGCAGCCAGAGCCGGTACAGAGGTCTATGATTCTTGGTCGAGGAGAGACAAGTTTTGTGTGACTAGCTTTTTTATAACTATGTAACATTTTGACGAGGTATCTCAAACGTAAATATTTGCGCTTGATCCATCCTTTTGCCTCAAACATGTTGATGTCATCAAAGGCAACGTCAGGACTAATGTTAAATTCTTTTCTGATAATTGCCTCTTCTTTTTCCCAGTTCTCGTTCTGTGTTTCCACAATCCACTCGCAGAGCTCGGCCGTTTCGGGTCTCGGAATCAGCACGCCCGGCTCTACATGGAAGGTTCTTCCTGCAAAGTCGGCTTGCTCCAGCACATACTGCACGGGCTCGCCTTTTTGCAGTCTTCTGATAATTTCTTCCAGTTTTTTTTCTTCATCTGCAGATAATTCATTAACTTTGCCGCAGATTATGTCGGTCAGCGTCATTCCGTACCTCACATCGAGCACGGTGCGGACGATAGCCTGTGCTTCGCCCGCCTCATATAGAGGGGTAATGGATTGCCAAAGTTGTTGATACGTTTTCATACCGCAAAGATACGCTTTTCTTGATTTACTTATCTTATTTCTGTGTTAAATTATCGTAAGAAACACCTTTTTCTTATACAAAGATACCTTTATTTTATTATCTTTGCCCACGAAAGTCCCTTGGAAAATAGGCGTGAACTCGAGAAAAGTCCCTTGGAAAATAGGCGCAAGGTTCTGAAAAGTCCCTTGAAAAATAGTCTTGAGTCTTTGTAATACTCTAATAGAAAGGTGCTTATGCTAAAAAGAAAGATTGAAGATGTTCTCTTAACTTGGAAACAAGAGGAAAATCATAAGCCCATTGTCATAAAAGGTTGTAGGCAATGTGGTAAAACTTTCAGCGTGATGAAATTTGCGCACGAAAAATATCAGCATGTGGTTTATCTTAACTTCATGCTCAACTCAGATTATGCTCTAGCTTTCGAGGGATCAAAAGCAGTAGATGATATGGTCATCAATATTTCTGCGATGATTCCGGGAAGTGTATTTCTGCCAAAGCAAACCTGTTTGATATTGGATGAGATACAGGAATGTCCTGCTGCTCGTACTGCTTTGAAATTTTTCCAGATGGATGGGCGGTATGATGTGATTGCCACAGGATCCTTGTTGGGAGTGAGAGGGTATGGAACTCGGACCGGTAAAGATGCTGGTGAAACATATAAAAACTCAATTCCTGTAGGATATGAGAAGATTGTAGATATGTATCCTTTGGATTTTGAGGAGTTTCTATGGGCGAATGGTATCACGGAGCCTGTTATTGATAAGGTGAAAGAATGTTTTGAAAATGAGATGCCTGTTCCTGATGCTTTACATTTGCGTTTCCGGCAGTTGATCCTGCAATATACTGTTGTTGGAGGAATGCCTGCAGCTGTAAATCTGTTTCTTCAATATCATGATTTGGGAAAAGTTTTGGAAGAACAACGCAATATCATTGCGGAATACGAGGATGACATGGTAAAATATGCAGACGAAGCAGATAAATCTAGAATCAGAGAATGTTTTGAATCGATTCCTATTCAACTGAGTAAGGAAAATAAAAAGTTTCAATATGCCGTTGTGCGTAAGAACAGCAAAGCTTCTCAATATCAGGGTAGTCTTCAATGGATAGAAGATGCAGGTATCATCACCCGTTGCCGCAACCTTAATATTACAGAGTTGCCTTTGGATGGAAATGCTATGCAGGATGCATTCAAAGTTTATATGGTAGATACTGGCTTGTTCGTGTCTATGTTGGAAGATGGTACGCAATTTGATATTTTGCAGGGTAATCTTTATGGTTATAAAGGTGCTATCTTTGAAAATCTGATAGCAGACATCTTTACGAAGATGAAGAGAAAACTGTATTATTTCCGTAAGGACTCCGGATTGGAAGTTGATTTTGTGATACGTTACAAGGGAGAATGTGTATTGGTGGAGGTGAAGGCCAAGGATGGAAATACCAAGAGTACGAAGACTATTCTTGCCAATCCCGACAAATATCATGTATTTCATGCCATTAAACTAGGCGATTATAATGTGGGTAGGAGCAACCAACTTCTTACCATTCCTTTGTATATGGCTTTTTTATTAAGACAACCCTAATTGTAGAAAAAATGGAACAGAATAAGATAGACGAAATGTTTATGCGCCGCTGTCTGCAGCTGGCGAAGAACGGAAGAGAGAATGCCAAGCCCAATCCGATGGTGGGAGCCGTTATCGTGAGCGGGGATGGCAGAATCATCGGCGAGGGCTATCATGTAAGATGCGGCGAGGGCCATGCTGAAGTCAACGCCTTTGCATCTATTAAGCCCGAGGATGAGCATCTATTAAGCCAAGCTACCATCTATGTGAGCCTCGAACCCTGCTCTCATTACGGCAAGACGCCGCCTTGTGCCGATTTGATAGTAAGAAAAGGAGTAAAGCGATGCGTCTGCGGCTGCGTAGATCCTTTTGCTAAGGTTCAGGGGCGCGGCATCCGGAAAATTCGCGAGGCGGGAATCGAGGTAACAGTAGGCGTTTTGGAGGCGGAATGTCTCGAACTCAACAAGCGCTTCATCACCTTCAACACCCATCAGCGCCCTTACATCATCCTGAAATGGGCGCAGACCGCGAATGGTTTTCTTGACAACGGGGGGAGAGGCATGGCTATTTCCTCGCCTTTTACGAAGATGCTTTCTCACAAGCTGCGTGCCGAGAACGATGCCATCCTCATAGGCCGCGTAACCGATGAGCGTGACCACAGTCAGCTCAACGTTAGAGATTGGAGCGGCAAGGATCCGATGCGCCTGGTTATCGACCGCCATCATCCTTGTTTCGAAGGTTTGGATTTCTCGCGTGGCAAGACGGAAGTGTTGCAGCAAATTATGCAGTACTTATATAATAATAAGGTGCAGTCGCTGATAGTAGAGGGAGGCGCCATCACCCATCAGGCATTCCTCGATGCTGAACTTTGGGATGAAATCAGGGTAGAAACGTTGTTATCCACATCTGTGGAAAACGTGGTAACTGACGGAACGCCAGCACCAAAGCTCCCTCATAACGTCAGGTTAATCAGCCACGAGGCGTATGATGGAAATGTTATCAACACCTATGAGCGGATATAATCTTCTCATAGATTTGCTTTTTCCTTCGGCCAGCGATTTGCAACAGATTTAGTGGGGCGTATGCCCAATTCAACATTTAACATTCAACACTTAACATTCTAAAAAAAGATGAGTAACAGATTTACATCGCGCCTGAGCGATGACGACGATTTCAAGCGAGACGAACTGATACGTAAGATAGAGCATTCGGTAGAGCAGATGACGCTCTCTGAACTGGAAGCCCTGTCCTACGATATGTTTACCAAGGGTTATATGGAGGATTATTAGATTCTCTTTAATCGGGAACAGCCGATGGGAGAAACGAAAATAGCCAACTGGCAAAATATAAATAGCCAACTGGCAAAATATAAATAGCTAACTGGCAAAACGTAAACAGCCGACTAGCGCATGAGTGGCTAGTCGGCTGTTTTACTGGAACAGTTATCGAAACCTCCTTTATTTTGTTTTCGTATAGGCATCCTGCCAAATACTCTTCACTCTTCACCAAAAGCCCCGAATCCCCTGTGTTTATCGGCATTCCGAGTGGTGAAGAGTATTCGGGCACTCTTCACCTACTCTTCACCACTCTTCACCCTTCAGTTCTGGCTGATTTGCAATCCTTCTATCTGTCTTTTGCATCTGTTTCCGTTCCTGAAGGTGAAGAGTGGTGAAGAGTGGGTGAAGAGATAAAAACAACTCTTCACCCCTCGGAATGCCGATAAACACAGGGGTTTCCGGCCGAAAGGTGAAGAGTGAAGAGTATTTTGATGATAGCTTCGTTTATTTCTTAAACAGTCTTTGTTTTCACCTTCCAGACGATGCAAGTCATTAAGACAGACATCAGGGCTGCGCCAATCCAGAAATAATTGATATAGGTAAAGTAGTAAGTCTCTACGCCATTTACCAGATGCTTGTTGCCCTCGATGAGCAGACCGCTCATGATGTCCTGGATGCCGGCACCCACATAACTCGCTACGCCGACAACGCCAAGAGCAGCACCCGATGCATTCTTAGGCGCAATATCTACCGCCATCAAACCACCAAAAGTTTTTGTTTCCTCTTCTTTATCATATATTTCATTCCATTCGGAATGTTACATGATAGCCTGCCACATTATGCTCGGCTAGGGAGAGGGTGATGGATTGCATCATCAGCATCTGGCGGGAGATGGAGAGGCCGATGCCCGAACCTGATGGCTTGGTGGAGAAGAAGGGGATGAACATCTCCTTTGCCACATCGGCTGGGATGGGGGCACCATTGTTGCTGAAATAGATGCCCGAGAATTGTGAACTCTCGATGCTCTCTGGATGTTTGTGGAAGCATCGAATGTCGATGGCTGAGGCGTGAGCCTCGATGGCATTCTTGGTCAGATTGATAAATACCTGGTGCAGCATGTTTTTGTCGGCAGACCAGGTGGCATCTTCAGGGATATGGATGTGCCATTCTATCTGAGGATAGAGCGGCTTGATGCCTTCCACGAAATCCTTGAGTGGAATGTTCTCGATGACAGGTTCTTGTAGCTGGGTGAGCTTGCGGTAGCTGTCCACGAAACTGGTGAGCGACTTGCTGGTGTCTCGAATGGCTCGGATGCCTTCCTCGTAGGGCGAGCCTTGGATGTCGGGATTGCTCAGATAGGCTTGGCAGATGCTGGAGATGGGGGCGGTGGCGTTCATAATCTCATGGGTGAGCACTCGGGTTAGCTTTTGCCAAGATTCCACCTCATGCTGCGCCACTAGTCTGCCGATGTCGTTCTCCATATCGTTGAGGGCTTGCTGCAAGGCTCGTTCTCCAGAGAGCAATCCCTTGGTGGATAGACGGAAGGAGTAATCGCCATTGCGGATAGCCTCTTGCATCAAGAAGGCACGGCTCTTCAGGTTGCGCTGATGGCGCAAGAAGAGATAGATGATGCCTCCTATGACGAGGAGTATGATACCTATTATATATATGTGGAAAATGGTGTTCATATCAGATGTTGATAATCATGAATGATTTTGATAAGTGATAACGGGAATGATTTTGATAAGTGATTATCGCTTGAGCTTGGCATAAAGCGTTTGGCGAGTGATGCCGAGCAGTTCGGCGGCACGAGAAATATTGCCGTGGCATTGATCCACCACCTTGTGGATATGCGTGGTCTCGATGCTCTCCAGTGTCTCCACTTCCTGGCTTCGGTCGATGGCATCTTTCAGGGTTCTGATAAGTTCGTCATTATCCCAAGGCTTGGTTACAAAGTCGGCGGCTCCCGTCTTCAATCCCTTGATGGCGAGCTGGATATCAGCGTAGGCGGTGATGAGCACTACGGGGATGTTGGCATGGAGACGGCGCAAGGTGCGAAGCCAAAGTAAACCTTCCTGTCCGCTGTTTACGCCCAGCGAAAAGTTCATGTCGAGCAAGATGATGTCCACTGGCTCTTGTTGGAGCAGAGCGGGGGCTGTGTCTGGGCAAGGCAAGGTGAGAATCTTCTCAAATGTGCCGCCCAGGCATATCTTCAGGGCTGTGAGTATCGATGGATTGTCGTCGATAACAAGTATAGTTCCGTATTTCATCTATTTGTGTTCTGTTATATCTTTTGTCTTTGTTTGCAAAAGTACACTTTTTTCTTGAATTAGCCAACAAAACGGAAGATGATGTGTGATTATCATACAGAAGAGTGTATGAATTTCATACAATCCGCTTGCCGCTAGCTTCTGATTCTTGGCAGAATCAAAAGGAATGATTACTTTTGCGTCAGAAAAAAGCATCAGATAGGATGCATCAGAAAAAGCATCAGAAAATAAAGAAACAACAGATATGAAAAGTTATTTTAAGTTTTTATCGCGCAACAAGCTCTATACTGCTATCGAGGCTTTCGGACTCTCGATAGCCTTGGCTTTTGTGATGATTTTGGTATCTTACGCCTTCATGGAGTATCGGGTGGGCACTCATCAGCCAGATGCCAAGAACCTCTATGTGCCTGGTTCGGGCGATTATCTTGGCATGACCCTGGGTACGGCTAAGGAGTTTTTCCCTTCCATCCCGGAAATCAAGGAATGGACCCGATTTAGCGATTATTATACAGACAAGGGTGCTGTGGTGGATGGTCAATACTTTCATGTGCAGGCACGTGCCATAGATCCTAACTTCTTGGATATGATGGGAATGAAGTGCAGGGGATGCTCCGCTCATCGTGTGCTCACGGATAAGCACCAGGCCCTTATCTCCGAGTCTTTTGCCAAGAGGGCTTTTTGCAATGCGAATCCTATCGGGCAGGTCGTTAAGTGCGACACGCTGCAATTCAAGGTAGTGGGCATCGTGGATGATTTTGGCAGGGAAGACTTGCTGGAACCCACCGACATCTTTGTTTCCATGAAATTTAAGGACGCAGATTTGTATCCGATGGATCAGTTTGGCGAGGTTGTTACCATCGTCCGATTGGCAGATAATGCTGATCCAGAAAAGGTGAATGCCACATTGCTCAATAAATATATGGGCTATTGGAAGAAATGGTGGAGTCGTGGGAAGACAACTGGCAGTTTCTTGTGGGGCTCTAGCTTGGTACGCTGGGATAAGTTGTATTTTTCAGATATTACATGCTCGCATGTCCGTCATGGCAGCAAGACCTTGGTCAATGTCCTTTTGATTGTGGCACTCGTCCTCTTGCTTTCAGCCATCTTCAATTACATCAATCTCACCGTGGCGCAGATAGGCAATCGAGCCAAGGAGATGGCTACCCGCCGCCTGTTGGGTGAGTCGGTACTGGGTGTGGTATTGCGCTATATCAAGGAGGCAGCACTCTTCACGGCAGGTTGCTTCTTGCTGGGCATTTTGCTGGCTTGGGCATTCACACCTTTATTTAATAGCATCTTGGATACGAAGATTTCGCTCTTCTCTTCGCCTGCCGTTTGGGGATGCCTGTTGGTGGCTTATCTCGTTATCTCCTTGCTGTCGGGCTTGTTCCCAGCCATCGTGGTGTCTCGCTACAATCCGATAGATGTGGTGAAGGGTACCATCCGCTTGCGCAGCAAGATGTGGTTTAGTAAAATATTCATTGTGGCACAGAGTGTTATCAGTATGTCGCTGGTGGTGATGGCTATCACGATGATGCTCCAGATGCGCCATCTCGCCAACATACCTTTGGGTTATCAAACAAAAGATATCCTCTGCGTATCCACCACCTTCGGGTTTGATAATGTGGACGTCAGAAACGCGGCGTTGATAGCGAGATTGAAATCTCTGCCTGAGGTGGAGGAGGCTACGGCTATCGGCAACAATCCTGTCATCAGCTTTGCTAATGGAGTGCATGATGAGAAGGGAGAAAATTTAGCGTTCTTGCGATTGAGCGTATTGGATTCCATAGCGATGAAGATGATGGGCTTCAAGGTGCTGGAGCGATATTCTGACCCAACGCCAGGCAAAATCTGGGTTAGCGAGGAAGCCAAGCGAACCTTTGGCGTATCGAGCAAGAAACCATATTTCGGTAATCGTGAAGGCAAGCCGGAATATGAGGTTTGTGGCGTTGTGAAAGATTTCCACTGTGGCGATGCTCTTGATGAGTTCAAATCTGACAAATTTGGAAATCATAATGCGATACGTGTTCCTTCCAATCATGATGTGCTTTGGACCATCTTGGTGAAGACTCGTGGCGACCATGCCCAAGCCCTGTCTGCTATCCAAAGTGCCTGCAAGCAAGTGGCTAAGGAACAGCTGGGCGTACCTACCGACATGGATACGGAGTATCTGGACGACACCTTGGCTGATGCGCTCAAGGAGAAGCACAACATGATGGTGCTCATCATCACCTTCATGGGCATCTCCATCTTGATTTCCGCCCTCGGCTTGTTTGGCATGTCGGTATATTACGGCAACCAGCAGCGCCGACAGATAGCCTTGCGCAAGGTGATGGGAGCCTCGGTGACAGATGCGGCATGGCAACTTTCCAAGCGATTCCTCATTACATCGTGTGTGGCTGTGGTTATCGCCATCCCATTGTGTGTTAAGCTGATGCAAGAATACTTGATAGGTTTCAAATATCGCATCGATTTCCCTTGGTGGACATTGGTAGCAGGAGCTATCTTCACCTTGCTGCTAGCCTTGGTATCGGTCTTCAGCTATACCCTGCGCACCGCTCTGGAGAATCCGATAGACAGCATCAAGATGGAATAGCATGATGAGCTAAGTAAACATTAAACACTACACATTAAACATTAAATCAAGATGATACGTACAGAGAATTTAACTAGAATATTCCGCACGGAAGAGGTGGAAACCATCGCCCTGAACGGCGTGAACATCAATGTAAAGAATGGAGAGTTTGTAGCCATCATGGGACCTTCGGGATGTGGCAAGTCTACCTTGCTCAACATCCTCGGCTTGCTCGATACACCTACCGAGGGTAAGTATTGGCTGGGCGATGAGGAGGTAGGACATCTCAAGGAGCGTGAGCGCACGGCTTATCGCAAGGGTCGCATCGGTTTCGTCTTTCAGAATTTCAATCTGATAGATGAGTTGACGGTAGAGGAGAACATCGACCTGCAGCTCAAATATCTAGGCATTGGCAAGGCGGAGCGCAAGGAGCGAGTGCTCGACATCCTGCGCAAGGTAAAGCTCAGTCATCGTGCCAAGCATTATCCTCATCAGCTTTCGGGCGGTCAGCAGCAGAGGGTTGCCATCGCCCGTGCCGTGGTGGGCAAGCCTAGCATCATCCTTGCCGATGAGCCTACGGGTAACCTCGATTCCAAGAATGGTATGGAAGTGATGCAGTTGCTCAGCGAGCTGAACGAGGAGGGAACCACCATCGTGATGGTGACGCACTCCAAGCACGATGCTACTTACGCCAGTCGCATCATCAATCTGTTTGATGGACAAGTGGTGGATACGATGAATGATCAGCTTTAAGCTGCGGTTTCTGTCCAACAATTAGACGGTGGTGTCTAATTGTTGGACAGTTTGTTTAATGAGAGTTTTTATTTAATGGTTTGATTATCAGGAGAAATGCTGTTTTGGTACGGCTCTTGTCCTTATCATGCCAAAATGAAGAAGATTATGAAAAGAATAGGAATATTGATAGGATGGTTGGTCTGGGCGGCTGGCGCCTCGGCACAGAGCTGGAGCCTTGACGACTGCATGAAATACGCCGTGGAGCACGCCACGGAGGTGAAGCGGGAGGTGGTTAATGCCCGCCAGCGCAAGCTGGATTACCAGCATGCTGTGGCAGGATTCCTGCCTACCGTTACGGGTGGCGTGCAGGGACAGTATGCCTGGGGACGAAACATCGACCCGGAAACCAATACTTATAATAATGTAACGACATTCAACAACTACTATCAGCTTTATGCCGAACTGAATGTCTTTGACGGTTTCGCCACCATCAACGCCTTGAAGCAGGCTAAGTTGAGCCGGGATTATTCAGCCACGGCGATGCAGAAGATTCAGGACGATAGAGCCATCGACGTGATGCAGAAATATGTGGATGCTGCCTATGCTGAGGCAAGCATTCAGATAGCAAGCGAGAAACTGAACGAAAGCAAGCGGATGCTGGATAAGATGAAGCGCCTGTATGAACTGGGCGAGAAAGGCCGACCGGATGTGGTGCAGATGGAATCGCAGGTGGCAGAAGATGAATACAATCTTACGCATCAGGAGAATGTGGCAAAACAGAGTCTGCTCGCCTTGAAATCGGCGATGAATTTTCCGGTGGATGGAGAGCTGAAAATCCAGATTAATGAGGAACCAAAAATCCAGATTGAAGGGGGACAGAAAATCCAGATAGTTGAGGAGCGAAATCTGAAGTTAAAGACTGGATATGAGGAGGTTTCTGAATCTGGAGTAAACTACGAAACCGTTTACCAGGGCTTCCAGCATATTTCTCCCGATTTGAAGTCGGCAGAATACGAAGTGGAGCGGGCTCGGTATGATTACAAGATAGCAAAAGGCAGATTGCTGCCATCACTCTCTCTCGGTGGCGGTATTTCTACCAACTATTATAAGAATCTCTCTCAGAAAGGGCAATACGATGGGTTTGCCTCGCAGTTTCACAACAACCAGGGCGAATACCTCGCGTTGACCCTTTCCATACCTATTTATAATAGCGACCGCTGGCACAGCGTGAAGAAGGCACGCAACGACTGGCAACTGGCACAGGTGAACCTGGAGGAAACCAGGCGCAAGCTTCACGACCAGATAGCTCAGGCGGTAATGGATGCAGAGGGTTACGCCAAGGAGTTGCATCAGATGCAGAAGAAGGTGGTCTCCGATTCGCTTGCCTATCACATGTCGAGCCGGAAGTTTGAAGAAGGAATGCTTTCCACCTTCGATCTTCATACCGCAGCCCAGACGCTTCTGGAAAGCAGAATCAAGGAACTCCAGATGCAGATGCTGCTCATTATCAAACAGAGACTGGTAGGTTATTATCAGGGAGAAAATTTAATTAAATAACAGAACTTTCGCAAGTGGTTCAGGTACGGGCTGAAGGCCCAAAAGCTCCTAGCCCAGGGTAACACCCTGGGTATAATAACAATCAGCAAGGCGCCCTGAAAGGGCAAAAGCTTTGTATATTGCCTGGAATTTTAAAGCTTTTGCCCTTACAGGGCGACAGGCTTGCGGCCATGATAACCCAGGGTGTTACCCTGGGCTAGGAGCTTCTGCCCTTTCAGGGCGTGTGGAGTGCTCTTGCAAACTTGAATACATAAAATTATGGACATAAAAATAGAAAAGAAAAAATATCTCGTGCCTCGCAAGTACTGGGCATGGATTGGCGGAGGAGCGGTTTTGATCGCAGTCCTCATTTGGTTGGGATTGAGCAATTTCTCTTCCACCCTGAAGGTGGATAGGAAGGGATTGAGCATCGGAACCGTGGAGAAGGCGCAGTTCAACGATTATGTTTCGGTGGATGGACAGGTGGTTCCTATCTCCGTGGTGCAGATCAGTTCCGAGGAAGGCGGTATTGTTCTGGAGAAAGTGGTGGATGAAGGTGCCCACGTGAACAAGGGCGATGTCATCGTGAAACTGAGCAATTCGAATCTCGACCTGGAGATTCTGAATGTAGAAAGCGAACTTGCCGAAAAGCAGGACATGCTTCGCAATACCCAGATTTCGATGGAGCAGGACCGCCTGAACAACAGCAACGAGGAACTGTCGCTTTCGCAGGATGTCATTACCAAGCGCCGTTCCTATCAGCATCAGGAGGCGTTGCACAAGGAAGAACTCAATTCGCGCGAGGAGTATCTGAAGGCTAAGGAAGATTACGACCTTGCCGTCAAGAAGCATGCGCTCATCAGCAAGCGATTGAAGAAGGATGCGCAACTCCGCCGTTCGCAGATGGATCAGATGGGCGATAATCTGGAAGCCATGCAGAAGAATGTGCAGCTGGTTCGCCAGCGCAAGGAGAAGCTGAACATCCGCAGCACCATTTCGGGCGAAATCGGTTTGCTCGATGTGGAGCTGGGACAAAGCATTCAGGCAGGACAGAAGATTGGCGTCATCAACGACCTTAGCGATTTCAAGGTGCAGGCGCAGGTGGATGAGCATTACATCGACCGGGTAAAACCGGGACTTACTGCCACTTTCGACCAGAACGGCAAGCATTATCTCCTGCAGGTTCGCAAGGTTTATCCCGAGGTAAGAGACGGCAGATTCCGCATCGACTTCATCTTCAAAGGTGTTCGTCCTGGCAATATCCGAACCGGTCAGACTTATTATGTAGATTTGCAGCTCGGTCAGTCGAAGCAGGCAATAATTATCCCAAAAGGCACGTTTTATAGTGTAACGGGCGGTCAATGGATTTTCGTATTAGACAAGAGTGGCAAGAAGGCTTATCGCCGAAAGATTACCATCGGTCGCCAAAATCCTCAATATTATGAGGTGATTGAGGGCTTAGAGCCGGGCGAGCAGGTTATCGTTAGCGGCTATGAAGCTTATAAGGATAATGATGTATTAGTTTTTAATTAGTAGTGATTAGTGATTAATTGGGGCTAACGCCCTTGAAACAGGATATTGATATGAATCATATTATTAACGCATTCAAGAATCTGCCTCGAAGGGGCCAGCACAATTTCGTGAAGATCTTGTGTCTGGCGCTCGGATTGGCAATCAGTTCGGTAATTATCGCCGAGATTTATTTCGAGCAGACTTACGATACGTACTTTCCTGAATGGGAGAGGACGTATCTGATTTCGGAAGTGGGTAGTAATCATGGCGAAATCATGGAGTTTACCAATACTTCAGGAGCCATCGCCCAAGGTGTAAAGCAATATGCGCCTATGGTGGAAGCTGCTACCAGTACTCATTATTTTTATGATGATGCCCAATGTAAGATGGAAGACCAGAACATCGTTTCTGCCAATATCAGGATGGCAGACAGTTGTTTCTTCGATGTCTTTCCACAGAAGATATTGATAGGCAAGGCTAAACAGATTTTATCCCAACCTTTGTCCTGTCTCATCGATTCAGAAACGGCAGCAAAGATAGGCGGTAATGTTGTAGGTAAGCATTTCACGCTTTCTAATTATCCGGGAACCACTTTTACCATCTATGGTGTTTTCGAAGCGTTTCCCTGGGGTTCTTCCTTTCATGGTACGCAGATGATTCTGTCGAGGTGTAGTGTGCCATACGTATATTCCTACGATGGAAGAGGCCAATGGGTGGGAAATGATTCCTATAGGTCCTACATCCGGTTGGCAAAGGGGCATGAGGCAAAAGAACTCAAGCCTTACGTGAATAAGATGCGAGAGGATCATTTCCCTTTGAAGGAGATGAAGAATATGGGATTAGAACTGAACTATGATTTCACGGTATTGAGCGATGTTTACACCCAAGACCCTTACATCAAGAAGATGGGATGGATTATGGGAATTATCGCTTTTGTTCTTCTCTTCACTTCTGTGATGAACTATCTGCTTATCATCGTTGGAAATCTCGTGGGTCGTTCTCGCGAAATGGCTGTCCGCAAGTGCTATGGTGCAGAACCTAAAAACATTCATGCCATCATTTTTTCTGAAGCTTTGGTGCATGTGGGGCTGGCGGTTGTTCTTGCGGCTGTTCTTGTGTTCCTTTGCAAGGGAACCATCGAAAACTTCCTTTCTGCTCCGGTAAGTACGTTGGTGCTTAATCGTGGCAGTTGGATATTGGTGGCTATCTGTATACTGGTACTGCTGGTTGGCGGCTTGCTGCCAGGTTGGCTTTACAACAAGATTCCTGTAGCCATCGCTTTCCGTGGCTATAATGAGAATCGCAACCTTTGGAAACTTGGTTTGCTGGGTATCCAGTTCGTTATTTCTGGTTTGCTGTTTAGTTTGCTTTACATCGTGAATGGTCAATACCAGCTGATGTTGGGGCTCAATCCTGGGTATGATTACGATCATGTGGCTATTGTTTCGGTAGATGCCAGCAATAGAGACCAGCGCAACCAATGTCTGGCAGAAATCAGGCGGATGCCGAATGTCAAGGAATGCAGTTCGACTTTTAATGTTCCGCTCGATGGGTATGAACGTAGTGGAAATATGGTTGGAGTACCTGGCGACGAGAAGAATACCTTTAATATCATGGAGATGTCGGGAGTGGACGATAATTTCTTCAAGATGATGAATATTCCTATCGTTCAGGGCTCTTTCTTTACGGAAAGAAATGACAGTTGCCGACAGGTTATTATTGATGAACGAGGTGCAGAGAAACTCATCAAAACGTGGCATTGGAAGGATGGCGTAGTTGGCAAGCAAATTACCTGTACAGGACATGATGATAATATTTTTACCATTTGTGGCGTGAGCAGGAATATTCGCTGGGGTGCTGTGGCAACCGGTAGTGATGGAATGAATGAATTTCCTGACTTGTATTTCTATTCTGCCAAGACGGCTTACTATATGTTGGTTAAGTTTAATGAAATGAAGGATGAATCGTTGTCGGAGTTGCAATCGAAGGTGCAGGCGATGTATCCGAACAATAAGGTCATCGTGAAGAGTTATGCTTCAGAATTGGCTAACCAGTATGCTTCCCAGCTCAATTTCCGCAACGGAATCTTGGTTGCAGGCATCGTAACGATGATCATAGCCCTCTTCGGATTGGTGGGTTATACGAGTGATGAGGTGAACCGCCGCCGCAAGGAGATTGCCATCAGAAAGGTGAACGGAGCCAAGGTGAAGGATATTCTTCGCATCTTCCTGAAGGACATCATGAAGATTGCCTTGCCTTGCATCATCGTGGGCGACTTGGGGGCTTGGCTGATTGCCAGACAATGGCTCATGTCGTTCAGCGAGAAGATTACGATGACGCCTCTGCTGTTTATCGGCGTTACCATCATCTTGCTCGTCATCATCGGGCTTTCCGTGATCATCAACTGCTACAAGGTGGCTAATAGTAATCCTGTGAAGTATCTCAAGAATGAATAAGTCTCCCACAGATTTCACAGATGACACAGATTTAAGGGCGTATGCCCTAATTTAACATTCAACATTTAACATTCAACATTAAATAAAATGATAAAAGTAGAGAATCTTTGCAAGTCATTCCGCACAGAAGATGTGGAGACGATTGCTTTAAATAACGTATCTTTCACAGTAGAAGACGGCGAGTTTGTTGCCATTATGGGACCATCCGGTTGTGGCAAATCCACCTTGCTCAACATTCTCGGTTTGCTCGACAATCCAACTTCTGGAAAATATTTCCTGGGTAATCACGAGGTGGCAAACCTGAAGGAAAAGGAGCGCACGGATGTGAGAAAGGGAGAAATCGGATTTGTGTTCCAGAGCTTCAACCTGATAGATGAATTGAATGTAGAGGAGAACATCGAACTTCCTCTTACTTACCTCAACATTCCGAAGGCGGAGCGCAAGGCAAAGGTGCAGGCGATTATGAAGCGAATGGCCATCAGCCATCGTGCCAAGCACTTCCCTCACCAGCTATCAGGTGGTCAGCAGCAGCGAGTAGCCATCGCCCGTGCCGTGGTCTTCGGTCCCAAGCTCATCCTTGCCGATGAGCCTACGGGTAACCTCGATTCCAAGAATGGAGCCGAGGTAATGCATCTGCTTACCGAGCTGAACCACGAGGGCACCACCATCGTCATGGTAACGCATAATGAGCATGATGCCAAGATAGCCCATCGCACCATCCGCCTGTTTGATGGACAGATATTGGATGAGTAAAATTTCAAAGAAATCGTATTCTGCTTATAATTAATGATTTACGTGTGCAAAGATAAGGCTTTTGCCGAAATCCGCAAAATGTTTTAGCGTGAATATGCCGAAATCCGTAAAATGTTTGAGCATATTAGAAGAGGAATGTCATAAATCGCTTGGTGTTAGCCTCTTTCTGTTTCAGCTCTTCTTCCATTCTCTGTATTGCCATCTTGAAAAAGAAGCGGATGAGGTGCTCGTCAGTTGCTTCCGTACGAATCATGCGGAGGGCAGAAATGTATTCCTGGCGGGCTTCGGATGGGATGATGAGGAGCGGATGATTCAATCTTAGGAGAATGTAGTTGCTGATGAGTCGTCCTGTTCTTCCATTCCCATCACGGAACGGATGGAGATATTCGTAGAAACCATGGAAACGGGCGGCAAGAATCATGGGATGAACGGCTGCCGAAACGATGGCTTTTTCGGTAGATTCCAACAGCTTGGGAACTCTGGCGATGAGTTCTTCGTGGTCGCCAAATACCGTGTCGCCTGCAGCCATATCCGTGGTGGTGTATTCGCCTGGAATGGCTTCTGGAGAACGGTAGGAAAGCGTGTGGCTGGTAACCCGTCTGTTGATTTCTTTCAGAAGATTCTCGTCGAGCGGATGCTGCGTGTTTTGCATCATGTACTCGAAGGCTTCGAAGTGGTCAAGCATTTCGAAAGCCTCGAAGAGCGTCTTTCCGGCAGGAATCATCCCCAGACCTTTCTCCTTCAGTTCCCGAGTATCATCTACGGAGAATGAGTTGCCTTCAATGGCGCACGAATGGGTAGAGAAGAGTACTTCATTATATTTGATGTACTCTTCTCTATCCATTTTATTGATGATAAGGGTTTGATATTTGCGTCTCAAATCCTCGTATTCCTTGATTTCCTTTTCGAATGCCATAATCTTCTGTAAGTAATTATTTGACTAAGTTTAATATGGTTTTTATAAATTCGTGTGATAAGCCAATAATTTCCTGAATGTCATTCTCGGAAATTTCGTAGGCGCAGTTGTAATCGGCCTTTTGCCTTAACTGAAACATACGGGCGAGGAAACTGCCATAAGAGATATCTACGATACCAGTCTTTACGAAGTGCAAACTGAATTGGGTGTTAATGCCAGCATGAGTGTGGGCATTAACACCTTTTGCTATAAATAGAGCTTGTACGGCATGGAAGCAGGCATAGTAATAGCGATTGGCTGCCAAATCCCAATGCTTTAGTTCAACCATTTCATCTGCTTGAGTTAAAAAGCGCTTGGCTTTTTCTACTTGCAGACTGATTAATGTGTCTTTGTTTACTTGATCCATAACTTTTATATTAAACTAATGCCGTCTCGATTTACATTCTCGTAAAAAGGGGTGAAGTTATACGATTCCCATTCTTTCTTTGTGTAAAGAATTGGATTGATTTCTGTGCCGAGGTCGCAACCTAACAAGACAAACGGGTAACTTATTCTGTCATAGTCCGTTTGTTCCAGTTTGTCTTTGTCTAAAAGGATAAGAATGTCCCAGTCTGAATCGTTGCGAGCATCACCTCTCGCTCTTGATCCATACAATATAGCCTTGCTTCCTGAAGGAATAGCAGATTTAGCTATATCTTTTATCTTTAATATGGTCTTGTCGTCTGTTGACATAAGCTTAATCTTTTATAATGGCAAAGATATGGTAAAAAAGCGAAAGAGCCAAACTTTCCTCCCCAAAATTATACTTTTTTATGGGATAATGATACGGAAGGTGGTGATTCCCTGTGCCTTGTCCTGATGGAGCGAGAGGCTGCCGCCGCTTACTCGCATGATTTGGCGGGAAAGGGAGAGCCCGATTCCGCTTCCTTCCGGCTTCGTGGTGAAGAACGGGATGAAAATGTGGGAGGCTACATCTTCGGGGATGAGGCCGGCGTTGTTGCTCACATCGATGATGATGGATTCCTGGGCGTTGGCGTAGGCTTGGAGACGGATAAATGTCTTCTTGCTTGCCGCGGATTTCAAATCCGCGGAGCGGCATTCCTGCTTGTCTTCTCTTTCCTTTTCCTTGAAAGCTTCTACGGCATTCTTCAGAAGATTCGTTACTACGTGAGAGAGGAGGTTCTCATCGGCATAAACCAGCAAATCCTTGGGAGTAACCGAAATCTCAACTTCGTGGTTGCAGAGCAGCGCCATTCTTTCCAGGAATGGTTCCACATAGAAAAGAGCAGGCTGAGGCTGGGGAACATGGGTGAAGCGGCGATAGTTGTTGACGAAAGCCAACAGCTCGGTTCCCGTTTTGTGGATGGTTTCCAAGCCTTGCTTCAAGTCTTTATCCTCTGTAACTCGGGTAAGCAGAGTCTCGCTGAGCGAAGTAACCGGCGTGATGGTATTCATGATTTCATGGGTCAGCACACGAATCAGTTTAATCCATGAATCCACTTCCTGGTTGCTCAGCTCGTGGCTCACGTCGCTCAGGGCGATGATGCGCACGTGCTTGTCTTTCAGCATGGCTTGCGTCTCATGTTTTGCCAGGTGTTCATCCTTCAGCTTTTCTTTTACCTGGTTCATGTGGGTAAGCACATCCGTATCGAGCAACCGGAGGGCTGCCTGGTTGTGCTGCAGGATGTTGTCGTGGCTATCCACCACCAGGATGCCCGTATCTACCGCATTCAGAATCTGCTCGTAATATTTCTCCCGCTCCATCTGCTCCTCTCTCGTATGCTGCAGGAAGAGCTTGATGCGGTTGAGGGATTGATGCAGAATCTTATCCTCCTTAAACCTCTTCTCCGTAGGAAAACTGAAGGAGAAATCCCCATTATCTATCGCATCAAAAAGGAAGGTTACCTTCTTGATGTTGCGACGATAGTGGCGGTAGAGCCAGATGTTGACTGCTATTAAAACCACCAAAATCACCAATAAAACGATGATTGCTAACTGATTTTTCATCTAGATACTTTGAAATTTGAGCTTTGAACTTTATGATTACTAAAGCTATTGTCTTAACTCCTTAACTCCTTTGACTTCTTAACTCCTTCTACAACCCGTATCGCTTAATCTTATTATAAAGCGTCTGGCGGGAAATGCCCAGTCTTGCGGCAACTACCGACAGATTGCCTTCGCATTCTCTGATGGTTTTCTCTATCATTCGGCTTTCCATCTCGTCGAGCGTCTGCACCTCTTCCAGGGGTTTTTCTTTTCTCTGCTGGTTTCCGCCGTCAATATCTTCGGCAGAAATCATTCCGCCGTCAGATAGAATCACGGCTTTCTCGATGGCGTGCTGAAGTTCACGGATATTGCCGTACCAAGGCAAACTGGTAAGTTTTTTCTCAGCCTCTTCCGAAAGACGGAGATTCATCTTATTATATAAATCGCCATATTGACGGAGGAATCTTTCTGCCAGCGGAACGATGTCTGATTTTCTCTGTCTCAGGGCAGGCAATTCCAGATGGATGGTGTTGATGCGATAGAGCAGATCCTCTCTGAATTCGCCATCGTTTACCATCTGCTGCAGGTTGCGGTTGGTGGCGCAAACCAGTCGTACGTTGATGGGAATCTGCGTACTTCCGCCCACTCTTACGATGCTTCTGCGTTGCAGGGCGGTAAGGAGTTTTGCCTGAAGACCATAGGATAAGTTTCCTATCTCATCCAGGAAGATGGTACTGCCGTCGGCAAGCTCAAACTTGCCCGGTTTATCTACCTTAGCATCGGTAAAGGCACCTTTCACATGACCGAAGAGTTCGCTCTCGAAAAGGGTTTCCGTGATGGCTCCCATATCCACAGGCAGCATTTTCTTTCCACATCTTGTGGATAAACGATGTATCTCGTTGGCTAACACCTCTTTACCCGTTCCGTTTT
Source organism: uncultured Prevotella sp. (assembly GCA_934202525.1). Classification (GTDB taxonomy): domain Bacteria; phylum Bacteroidota; class Bacteroidia; order Bacteroidales; family Bacteroidaceae; genus Prevotella. The sequence goes on along the minus strand of CAKPYB010000012.1, from coordinate 34,283 downwards.
CTCCCGTAATGAGGATATTCGCATCGGTTGCGGCAACTTTTTCCACAATATTTCTCAAATTGTTCATAACTTCGCTATCTCCCCAATACATAGCGCTTTGCGTATCTTTTACACCTGGTTTTCCACCATTTCTGTTAATAACGTTATCCACAGCCCTGTTCTTATCCCTAGCCTCTACCAGCGTACGGATCATCTTCTCGTTTTCGAAAGGCTTCACGATGAAGTCGGCGGCACCTTCCTTGATGCCTGTTACGGCAAGTTGGATGTCGGCATAGGCGGTAAAGAGCACCACCTCAGTTTTCGGGCTGAGGCTCTTGATTTCCCTGAGCCAGTACAATCCCTCGTTTCCCGAATTGATTCCGCTGGAGAAGTTCATGTCGAGCAGCACCACGTCGGGGTGCTCCTCTCTCAGCTTGGCTGGGATGGAGTTAGGGTTGGCGATGGTGATGATGCCATCGAATATGGGTTCCAGCAGCATCCTTACCGTAGTAAGAATGTTGCGGTTGTCATCAACAATCAATATCGTTCCTTGTTTCTTAATCATTGTTCGTTTTTTTTATGATGATATTTTCCTTGATGTCCTGCTTCTATCTTTAGTCTACCAGCAGAAAAGCCATGTAGAGGGGAAGAATGAGAGTCTGTGGGGCTGTTCCCACATTTACATCTCCCAGTTTGATGGCTTGAGATACGTGATACTTTTCGGGATTCGAAAGGATGGTCTTGGCACTTTTGATGTTTCCGTTGCTCGCCTTTACTTCTACCAAAGTGCATTTGCCTTCGTATCTTGTAACAAAGTCTATTTCCAAACCCGAATCCTTGCGGAAATAATAGAGCTTGCGATTCATCTTGCCAAAGATGTCGGCCACCAGATTTTCAAAGATGGCTCCCTTGTATCCATAGAGATTGCCTTGCAGAATATCAGCTGCTGTTCCAGGTTCGAGCATACTGATGAAAAGTCCCGTATCTGCCATGTAAACCTTAAACTGGTCGGGGATGGAGTTGCCATCTAGTGGGAGTTCGGGTGCTGACAGGTTGTAGCAACGGCGGATAATGCCAGCATCTTCTATCCATTGCAAACTGCCCTGATAGTCACGTCCTCTGCCGTTGGGGCGTACTGTGGCGTATGCGAATTTCTTGTTTTCCTTACTCAGTTGACGTGGAATTGACTCGAAGCATTCTCTGATTCTCGACTTGTCTGCTTGTGGAGCATATTTCAGCATATCTACTTTATATTCTTCGATGATGGCTTGCTGCATCCGTAGCACGTTTTGCATATTATGAGTTTCCATAAATACGCTCACGGCTCTTGGCATTCCGCCAACAATGCAATATTGCAGCAGCAGTTGGCGCATTCTTTCGTGGATGGCTTCTTGTACTGGAGTCTTTTCTTCCAGGCAGCGATGCAGGTAGTCGATGGTCATTTTCTTAATGCCATTTGCCCAGAGCCATTCCTCAAAATCCATTGGATACATGTCTATGATGGTCTCGTAACCTACAGGAATTGGAGCCTCTGACGAAGCATTGGTATGGTAACCGCTGACTCCCAGCAGGGAACCCGTACCGATGACATCGTATCTGCCATCAGTCTTGAAGAATTTCAAGGCTGTGCGAGCACGTGGGCATTCTTGTATCTCGTCAAAGATGATGCAGGTTTTGCCCGATGTGAAATTGGCATCAGGTATTAAGGTAGAAAGGGTCATGCAGAGAAGATCGATATCCAGACCACCATCAAATACCGACTTGTATTCTGGATGCTGGAAAAAGTCTAGATACACAACATGCTCATAATTCTTATGGGCAAAATCGAGTACCGAGAATGTCTTTCCACATTGGCGACATCCTTTGATGATGAGAGGCATTTTGTGCTCATCACTCTTCCATTCTTTGAGATATTTCTCGATTTTTCGTTTAAACATCTGTTCTCTAATGATTTATGATGTACGGCTCTTGATGCTGCGCACGTTTTTCAAGGGACTTTTCTTGAATCCGTGCACGTTTTTCAAGGGACTTTTTGCTCTGTTCTGCCACTTTTCCAAGGGACTTTCGGTTGCAAAGATAGGATAAAATTCTGAGAAACAATAAAAAAAAGACGAAAAAATGCCGATAGTGGCGCCAAAAGTTACTTTCCGGTAGCTTTTGGCACCCTTATCGGCATTTGTTTATTCTAAATTCTGATTCCTGATAGAGGAATTGCTTATCCTGAAAGGGGAATTACAACTCTATAGGAACCACTACCTTTATGCTGAAGTTGCGGCCCATATTGTAAACGCCTCTTCTGCCCGTAACCTGGTTTACGTCAAGATACTTCAGACGGCTCAGGTGGCTCTGGTAAGCACGGTTGGTAAGGTTCTCGCCCGAAAGATAGAGCGAGAGAAGGCGCTTGCCATGGAGCTTCACGTCGGTACCGGCATACATATTTAATAAGGTGTACGATGGCGTAGCGGTCTCCGTCTCGTTGGCTGCGAAATAATGGTTCTGGCGGAGATTGCAATCCATCTGCAGCTTAACGAAGAGATGGTCGAAAATCTTGCCGTCGCAGACAAACTCATACCTTACATCCGAAACCCAGCGAGGGGCAGGGGTGAATGGCAGATACTTTGATTCGGATGGCTGATGCAACTGAACCGAGTTGACATACGAGAAGGTGTTGCCGAAATGCAGACGCTCCACAGGATGGATGTCGATGCTCGCCTCACCACCCAGAATGCGGGCGTCGCCCGATGTAAACTGATAGGCTGGTGTGTCGTCGATAAGGACAGGCTGATTGTTCTCATCTGCCAACTTCTCGCTGTAGATGTAATGGTTGATGCGATTGGCAAATAGCGAGAGTTCTGCCGAAATGATAGGCGAAGAATAATCCAGACCGAGGTCGAATTGCCAACTGTTCTCCGGCTTCAGGCTGGTATTTCCCAATTCGTATCGCTGGGTTCCCTCGTGCACACCATTAGATGATAATTCGCTGATGTTTGGAGCACGGAATCCTCTTGCCAGGTTCAGTTTCAGATTGAAATCGGGCAGGATTTCGTAAGCCAAGCCGATGCTTCCGGTTACTCCCTCAAAGCTGCGTTTAAAGGCTTGGAAGCGGAAAGAATCATTCGATTCAGAACTATGCGAATCTGCATCATCTTCTTCTCTCAAAGCCTCGCTGTGCAGATGGCGATGATCGTATCTGATTCCGCCGCTCAGGTTCAGCTTGCCTATCTCCTTGCTCATCGTGGCAAATATACCATAATCGAAGAGATGATAGGCTGGAATCAGAAATTCAGAACCTTTATTAATCGACTGCTGCCACATGCCGTTGATGCCCGTAGAGAACTTCCATCCATTCATTTCCGGCGAGAGATAATGCAGGTCGTAATTCACGGTATGGAGCATGAAATCGAGTCCGCATTCCTTCGGATTCTCTTCCTCCTCAAACTCCTGACGGCGGTTCTGCTGATAACCCAAGAGGAGTTTCAGATTGCCGTCGCCCAGGAACCAGGAATTGTCGAGCACCGCCTTGTTATGGTGAATCTGCTGATAAGGCATCGGTTTGCCGTAACTCTTGGCATCGTAGCCTTCCGGAATTTCCAGTTCGCCCGTTTTCTCATCTCTTTCTCCCTCTACGATGCCCGGAGTGAGATGATAATAATCGAGTGTGAGATGCGAATGCCCCTGGCGGTAGTTCCAGCCTAGAAGCTGCGAGAATGCCTGCTCTCTGAGTGATGAACCGAATACATAACCATCGTATTTGTTCTTGTAGGCATGTGCCATCTTTCCGCTGTAGCGGGTGTTCCATACAAATCCGCCCTGGTTGCCGGCAAAGTTGAGCGAATAATCAAAAAGTCCGTTGTTGGTTTGATAACCCGTTGAAAAATTTGCTCTCATGTCGCCCTTGGCAAGGGTAGGAGCGGAGTGGAAGATGAGGACGCCTGCCATCGCATCCGAGCCATACATAAGACTTGCAGGGCCTTTCAGAATCTCTACGGAATGAACCGAAGCAGGGTCGATTTCTATTCCGTGCTCATCGCCCCATTGCTGTCCTTCCTGTCTTATTCCATCGTTTACCACTACCACGCGGTTATAGCCCAAGCCACGGATCACGGGCTTTGAAATTCCGCTTCCCGTGGTAATCTGCGAAACGCCTGGCTGGTGGGCGATGGCGTCGATGATGTTGGTAGAAGGTTGCATTTCGAGCTGGCGGGCAGAAACGAAGGAGATGGGTGCGGGCGACTGCTTGAGTTTCTGGCTGCCAGTCAATCCCGTAACCACCACATCGTTCAGTTTCACGCTCGATTCCGTCAGAGGCTGGTGTCTGGTAGAATCGTTTGCCTCTTCTTCATGAATGTTTGCGTCCTTCTTATCATGATTTGCTCTGTTTATAGCCATAGCAGGGGCTGTTGCCGATGAGCACAGACTCATCAGCAATATTGCTTTCAATATTGTTCTCATTATGTTATTTGTTACCTTATTCTGTTAATATTCAATTATTTATAAAAACAGAGAATAAGGTGGGGCACGGGTAGATTTTACCCCCTTCGCCCTGCACAAGCAAGGAGAGCAGAACGCACGGCGAGGGGAGATATGGAGCACGGCGATGGCAACCCAAACCACGAGGGATGGAGCCAGATAAGGAGTGCTTTGCAATTGGCAAAGCACACAGTCGTGCATGGTATTCTGTAGGGCTGTCAGATGGCCGTCGTGATGAACATGATGGGCGCAATCAGCACAATAGAAATCTGCATGAGTTCCCTGTGCTTCACCATGATGGTGAAACGTAACGACCAGCAGCATCGGAAGGTAAACCAATAGCAGCAGCCAGGAAATTCTGATTCTCTTATGCGTTATCCTCTGCATTTATCTACAGTCTTTTCTGTATTTTCCGTTTGCAAAGTTAATCATTTCCGTTGTGATAATTCTTTGGATTTTGATAATTTGCTTGTCCATACAGAAATATTTTAAAGTATACTTTGCAAAAATACGAAAATATTTCTAACTATACTTCGAAATAATTCTAAAAGTTGCTTTATTTAAGGAATTTTTATGCTTTTCTTGGGGAATATGGATAAGCTCATCCACTTCCGCTTCTAGCGCAGGGCAAACTTGCAGGAAATCATCACGGCGCAGAACGAGCTGCCTATTCCTATTCCATCTAATTCTTGCGGTTTCAGCTACCTGCATAAGCGAAGAGAGTATTTACGTGGAAAAGCAGATGGCTAGGTTTTGCCTTCTAGAGAAGAGGAGATTTTCCTGGACTGCGTTCCAATCAGTTTGTTCCAATCTTCCAATTCCAGTTCTTCCAATTAATTTTAAGAGGGTATGCATCTTTCGCTTGTCCTTCTTCTTTACTTCTTATTATTATATAACTTATTGATTATTAATTAATTATATATATAATATATATAAATATATATAAAAATCAGGGTAGGAGGGATATGCTGAAAAATTAATTGGAAGAACTGGAATCTGGAAGATTTTCTAATCTGCTTTCTTCTAAAAGGCTTATTATCAGAAAGTTAATGTGATGAAGTGGCGTTCCAATTAATTGGAAGGAGTCTCAGTCTCAGAGTCTCAGTTATAAAATAAGGGGGTACCATTCTTCCGCTCCCTCTTTCTTTATCTTTATAACTTATTGATTATTAATTAATTATATATTAATATATAAGTATATAAGAAGAAGAGGGGGTGCTTGAAAAACAACTGAGACTCTGAGACTGAGACTAAGGAAGCAAGTAAAAGGAAAAGAGATAATAATCTAATTCCCTAGAAAGCAATGACTTATGAATGTTTTGCAGATTTTCGTTTTCAATCACAGCCCTGCATGTTATTCCAAATACTTTCCAAAAACACTCTTTTTAGGTTTCCAAAACCCGCAAAATTGCTTTGTTTTTGGCTTTAAAGTAGATTTAGACCTTGCTGAAATACAAAACATGTTCTTCTAAAAAATGAAGGAAAAAACGAGATAACTGAGACTATTGCCCGATTTAGAGCCGGAAAAACCGGAAAGTGAGTCTCAGCTGTCTGTTTTGAGTTATTTTCATCCTAAATATTTTCCCAGTTAGAGATTTTTATTTTCCTAACTGGAAATAATATTTTCTTCTCTTAGAAGGGTAATCTTCCCAGCGCAAAATTGCCCTAAAAATGATGCTTGTCGTCTATAAACGATAAAAAGTTGTTGTTTTTGTCGTCTATAAACGATAAAATGTGTATCTTTGCACCGGATTCAGTAAAAAGAAAGGGAATTATGACGAAGGATTTGATTAAATTACTGATTACTGAGTATCAGGCTTATGTTACTCAGGTAGAACTGGTTCATCGTGACGTAGAGCTCATGGATGGACTGAATTACGTGTTTGTAGGATTGAGACACGCAGGAAAATCGTATCTGATGTATCAGCGCATAGCACAGCTGTTGGAACAGGGGCATAAGCGGGAGGAAATCCTGTACTTCAACTTCGAGGATGACCGTATTGACTCCTTGGATGTGACCGACCTAGACCTGATAAAAACCTGTTATGAAGAAATGTATGACTGTCGTCCTATCTTCTTCCTCGACGAGGTTCAGCTGGTAGATAGATGGGAAAAGTTTGCCCGCAGGTTGGCAGATCAGAAATATCAGGTTTACATCACGGGTAGTAATGCCAAGATGTTGAGCAGCGAGATAGCGACAACACTCGGCGGCAGGTACATGATACATGAGGTGTATCCCTATTCCTTTGCCGAATATCTGAAGGCGAGCGGTATTGATGTAAAGGCAAAGAATGCCCTCTATGCTTACGCTAAGGATATTGTAAGACTCACTAATATCTATTTCCTGCATGGAGGTTTGCCTGAGACGGTGGGGATGAAGGAGCCAAGGTCGTGGATGAGCAATCTCTTCAGTAAAATATTCTTTGGAGATTTGGTGGCTAGATATAAGATTCGCAACGACTATGCCCTGCGGGTAATGATTCGCAAGATGGCGGAAAGCGTGAAGCAGCCATTATCTTACAGCAGAATAGCCAGCATCGTGAGCTGTACCGGCAAAAAACTCAGTACGGATGCCACGATAGATTATGTGGGCTACATGGCTGACACCTGGCTCATTTTGCCGTATGAGAATTTGTTCGGAAAGTTACAGGACAAGGAATCCAACCGCAAGTATTATTTTACGGACAATGGCTTGCTTCATCTTTTTCTTGTAGATGCAGACACTTCGTTGCTGGAAAACATAGTTGCCGTCACGCTCAGGCGGAAATATGGTGACGGCAGCTATTTCTGGAACAGCAGGAATGCCGAGGTGGATTTTGTGATTCCGGAAGAAGAATTGGCCATACAGGTTTCCTACTCTATGTCAGATCCCGATACTTTCAGGCGGGAGACAGATGGGCTGATCAAACTTTCTTCTGTCCAGAATGTCAAGCGGATGATTGTTGTGACAAAGGACGAGGAGGATATTGTGGAGAAGGATGGTTGCCGCATAGAGATAATCCCTCTATGGAAATGGCTGCTGGAATTCTGATAACAGGCAAAAAGGCTGAACTTCGGGTTAGAAAGTCCAGCCTTTTTGCTTATTTGTGATTTCGGAAAAACCGAAGACTCTTTTTACTTGAATGCGCCAGCATCTGAATCGTAGTTGTTGATGTTCTTCCGGATGTTCTTCTTCTTTCCGGAGAAGAAGTTGTAGCTGACACCCAGCATCAGCATGCGGCGATTATCCTTGATAACATGCGACTCCTTTTGATTCATAATCGGATTGTCGAATGATTCGGTCTCATACTTGGCTGGAGCGAAAAGCCACATACCATAGAGCGAGAAACGCCATGCGCCCTTCTGATAGAATGCAGAAAACTCGCTCTTGGTTTCATCGGACTTGTGACCATCCAAATCGAACGTCTTCGAAGGGATATTGCCTTGGTAAGATGCACCCCAGTTTCCCTTGCGGAAGTTAATGCTGTACTGGAAAGGACAAGAATTATAGCAATGACGACCATAAGAATTGCTTACTATCTCTCGTCCAAATCCTCCACCAGTACTTAGGCTCAGCACATCGTTTTTAAATGGTTTGAGCCGAATAAAATAGCCTGTGCCATAACGCCAAAAGAAACTACCGTTCTCGTATGTCTCGATAATATTCTGCTTGCCATCAATGGTCTTCCTATAATAATAAGGAGAGAGAACCTTGTCATTGTAGATACCATATAGTGCCACCTGCATATAGAGCATGGCATTATTATAGGTATACCTAAAGATAGGACCCATTTCCATTGTTGCCTTCACATTTGGATTACCTTGTTTCAACAAACCAGGAATAACGACCGTCATATTCTCGCTCAACGTTGAGATGGCAGGATAGTTGATGCCGTTGGGAAGCAACAACTGCAACGAACCATTCTTCAACTTATAGGAAAGATAGAGCAATGGCAGGATGTAGTGGCTGTTATAGGTAATATCCTCATAGCTCTGCCTTTTCCAAGTACTCTTTACTCCGATTCGATAGGTGAGATTGCCTATTTTATTCATATATTGTGCATAGACGGTATGTATGTTAATGCCAGAAGAATACTGCGAAGGCTCGTAACCAGACATCATGTTGCGAATATTATAGTTGCTCCACTTGTTCCAAGTATCAACGCCCACATCTAATTCGCCTTTTTCCCACTCCTTGCTGTAGTCGGCTTCCGCAATCAGGGAATATATGTTCATCTTCGAGCGCATGTCATCGTCCGACAACACCTGTTCCTTATTTTCCGTCCATTGCTGGTTGAGCATCTGCTGCTTCGTGTTGAAGTAAGAGCCGAGCGCATCCACATCGAGCGACTGCTTATGGGCAAAGTTCTTACTGAGATAAAGGTCGAGGGCAGGCTTCACATAGTTAACATAAATGTCGGAATGCTCCACACCCTCCTGCCAGTCGGGATTGTTCTGTGTCTTCACCTCACCATCGCCACGATTGAACTTATGCGAAAGCACTGGTGAGAAAGTAGCCTGAAAGGTGATGTCATCAGGCTTACTATAGGCATACTTCAAGTTGAACATATTGTCCGTATATCCGAAACGCTTGTGACGATGATAATCATAGATGGCTTGTTGATCATCGAGCGCAAGGGTATATTGGTTGTCTTCTATCCAGTCCTTGTAATTGCGCACATTGATGGCATAGTCGAAGGAATACTGATGATTGCCCTTGTTATACTTGAAATAAACATTGTCATTGCTAAAGCCTGTAGTTAAGGCACTTGATACATCAAAACCTGTCGCATAACCCGTGTCAAGCGACTTGGTAATGATGTTCATCAAGATGCCCACATCGCCGTATCTGATAGGAGGATCTTCGTAGTATTCCACCTTCTTTATTTTGTTGGCGGCAATAGCCTTCAAGTCGTTCTCGCTCGTCATCGGCACGTTGTTGATGAGAATTTTGATGGATTTGCCGGTCATACTTGATGTCTTGCCGGTCATCGGATCGGTATAGATTCCCGGGAGTGTTCCCAGAAGATCCTGTGAATGGCGTGAGTTCTTGATCTGTTCGTCAGAGAATGTATAAGAGGCATGGTCGCCGTGGTCGATACGCAGCTTGCCCTTTACTTCCACCTTGCCCAGTTGATAGGCATTCGCCTGCATCCTCACATTTCCGATGCGGGCAATAGGTACCAGCTTGCAAATCGTCTTGTAGCCCACGAAAGAAACCTTCATGAGGGCCTGCTTCTGCTGGCAGGGGATGACGAAATCGCCATTGGCGTTGCTCACGCCTCCACAGAGAAAGGAGGAATCCTTCGGGTTGAGCAGCTGGATATTGGCGAATTCTACAGGAAGATTGTGATTGTCTATCAGTCTGCCTATCAGCTTGCGCTCGCTCTTGCGTATGCATTCTACCGTGATGAGGCTGTCACCTACGGTCATCTGCATCGGATAGAAACCGATTACCTTGCGGATGGCATCGGGAATATTGGTAGTCTTCACGTTCTGGGTAACTGTGAAGTCTTCCAGTTCGTTGTAGATGAAGCTGATTTTATAGCGCTTGGAAGCCTTGTCGAGGTCGATGAGGACGTCCGACATGCTGCGGTCGTGATAGTTGCGCTGGATGTGCTGTGCGCTCATCGTCAGGGCGAATGTGCACAGCAGGAATATGATGGCTGAAAATCTTCTCATAATGATACTTTTTAACTTTGAGCTTTATGATTACTTTGAGAGTCGATAATATTATGCTTACTTTTGATAAGCTTGTTATTTCACAATCAGCTCGTTTTGTTGCAATTCGATGTTTACATTCTCGAATTGGTTCAGTTCTTTTACGATGTTCTCGATGCTCGAATGACTGTTCCATTCGTAATAGAGGCGGAGGGTCTTGTCCTCGTTATTCTCAAACTTTACTTGTAAATCATAATAAGAAGCAATCTCTGAAATCATCTGCTCGAAAGCCACATTCTCGAAAGTCTTGTGAATGGCTGGCTTTTCTGGTTTCGGATGAGTCAGGGAATCCTTTGCTGCTACCTGCTTTGCGGAATCTGATTTTATGACTTCCGGATGAGTATCTGCGGTTACCAGGGTTGGTTCCTGGCTGCGCTTGATGTAAGTATGGATTGCGGCAAAGGCAATACCCGAAATCAAGACGAAACCGGCGATGGATGCTGCCAGTTTGCGCCAGGAAGTTATAGGATGGGATACTTCCTGAAGTTGATGTTTCTGACTGAATTTCTCCCATTCCTCATCTACATTAATAATAGGAGAGGAACTTTCAAGTGCAGAATCCACTTCCACCATCGTCTGATAGAGTTTTCGGCATTCCTCATCCTGCAATATTTCACGAATCTCCTCATCAGAATACTTCTCCTGATGGTCGATGATATCCAGTATTTTTTCAAACTTGTCCATAATAAATCTGCTAAGGGTTAAACTTTTGCTTTAATTTTCTGATGCCTTGCGCCAGATGCTTATAAACTGCCACTTCGCTGATGCCCAATTCCGTAGCAATCTCCCGATATTTCAGTTTCTGCCGAAAACGGAGCTCGAGTACCTTGCGGGTTTGTGGCGTGAGTTCAGCATTCATATAAGCCAGAATTGCCTCGTACTTTTCAGCCTCCCTGTCTATTTCGGCAATCGTAGCTTCCAGGGGAGCTATCGAAGGCGAAGCATCAGCTTTCAAGAGATGATGAACCCGGTCTTTCATCTTCTGTCGGCTCAACAAGTTGAGGCATTTATGGCGCACACACACCAGAAGATAGCTCCCGGCGTTGGCGGAAGGCAGGGGCGAATTGCTGGCTATTGTCTCGTTATCAAGACCCAGTTGGGTCTTTCCGTCGAGCACATCGGCAAAGACTTCGCTCACCACATCCTTGCTGGCTGCATCATCCTTCAGAAGTACCCTGGCCAATTGGTACATCCTCAGATAATGCTGCCGGAAGAGCTGTTCTATCGTTTCTTTGTTTATTTGCATTACTTTATTTCTTTTCTTTTGCCTATATTACAATCGAATTTTCATTTTCCTAACCCTTAGCAGAATATTTTTTAATGCAAATTTTTAAAACGTCAAAATTACCCTATCGGACTTGCTCCTTCTTCAGATGCTTATAAAGCCACAGGAAGGCGGGAATGAGGAAGAGATCTGCCATGCCCCACGCTACAGGGTCGCCGAAGCAGACACCCGTCCACGCCAGGGCTGGTACCAGCCAGAGACTCACGCCGCATCTCGCTATCATTTCCATTACGCCACTCAGTATCGAGAGGTTGCTGTAACCCAAGCCCTGGATGCTGTAGCGCAGGATGGTAAGCAAGCCCAGACATGGATAGAAATAGTTGGCGATGCGCATAAACTGGGCAGCATAAGTTACCACTTCCGCCTCGCCCTTATCCACGAAGAGCATCATCATCTCATCGGCAAACGGATAGATGAGCAGGAAGGTGAAGACGAAATAAACCACCATCATCCTGATGGCAGCCCTTACGCCCTGACCGATTCTATCCAGCTTCCGGGCTCCCAGGTTCTGACCGCAATAGGTAGCCATCGCCACGCCGATGTTCTCAAAAACGCAGGTAAAGAGATATTTGATGCGCATAGAGGCAGTAAATGCAGCCACATAAACTGTTCCCAGAGCGTTGTTCGCACTCTGGAGCATGATGAGACCAATGGCGGTAATCGAGAACTGCAGACCCATCGGAACGCCGTTGTTCAGCAGAATGCTTACCTTTTTATTATCAAATTTCCTTTCCTCACCCTTCGGAATCAGAATCTGCATCTTCTTTTTGATAAACCAGATACAGAGCAGCACGGAGATTCCCTGCGAAAGCCAAGTGGCAATACCTGCTCCCTCTACACCTAACCCCATACCGAGAATCAGAATGCCATCGAGAATGATGTTGATGACGGAGGCGGTAATGAGAAAATAGAAAGGCTGTTTCGAGTTGCCCAAGGCACGGATCTGACCGGAGAGCAGGTTGTAGGCGATGGTAAAAGGAATCGCCGCAAACTGCAGCATCAGGAAGATGTAGGCGTCATCGAACACCTCCTTCGGCGTATTCACCAAGTGCAGAATCTTTCCGCAGAAGATGCAGGAAAGAAAGGTGATGACTACGGCAAACACCACGGCGATGCGGATGCTGTTGCTTACGTAAGCCCGCATCTTGGCGTAATCCCTGGCACCGAAAGCCTGGGCGACAGGGATGGCGAAACCGGCACAGGAGCCGTTGCAGAAACCCATGATGAGGAACATGATGGAGCTGGATGCGCCAACAGCCGCAAGAGCTCCCACGCCAATCCATCTTCCCACGATGGCGGCATCGATAATGAGATACATCTGCTGAAGGATGTAACCCAAGATAAGTGGAATTGCAAATTTGATGATGGCTCGCAAAGGCGAGCCTACTGTCATGTCGTTTGTTGACTTTGAACTTTGAGCTTTGAACATTGAACTTTATGATTAGTTTTTGTTATCCTGGAAATATAAAAAAGGAGGAGGATGCACTCTTTATTTGAGCGCATCTCCCACTTTCTGTTTGATTTCTGCCATTTTGTTGCGGCGTTCGATGGAGAAGGTATCTCCGTGGGTTTCCACATAATCGAAGAGCATGAAAGCCTTGTTCAGCAGTTCATCTCTTGTGGGCTGCCCCACCATATCCGCCTCGTGATAATAGAGTTCGGCAAGCATGTCCATCTTGGAGAGTCGCTTCTCCTCGTCCTCTATTCCTGCCATCGCCTTCATCACATCCTCGATGGTGGCGATGCTGTAGAAGGCGTAAGGACCTACGTATTGATTGTAGAGCTCCCTGATCTTCTCACGTCTCACCTCCACCTCTTTCTTTTCGAGCATTCTTTCGAGTGCCGCCATAAACTCGCGAATCAGTCGCTGTATGTAATCTCGTTGTAGCATATTTTTTTATTTTGTTGTTATTGTTGCGTTATCTAATAGACTCATTGGTATTGCCATGACTAAGGCAAAGTTCAGGGAGTATTGTGAGAAGAGTTCCTAGAAACTCTCCTCTACCCCGTACAATGGGACATTCTTCATCCACTCTTGCTCCTTGTATGGCGACATGGAGAATTGTGAAGTTCTTGTATTTCATCCTTACATACATTTTGAAGTTGTTAATGATGTTAATAACTTGATGCTATGATGTTTAAACAGCTCTGTCGGTTGCAAAGATACACTTTTTTACACGAACTTTCATCGTGCGCATACACTTTTTTACACGAACTTTCATTGTATGCATACACTTTTTTACACGAACTTTCCTCGTATACTTGCATTTCTTTACACGAACTTTCCTCGTATTACGTTCATGACAACCGCTTTCCCATCTTATTCATAATTATTGATTGCCTTCACATACTCCCACAGTTTCTTGTAGAAAGGATGTTTCGTCATCGTCTCCTTGTTGCCCAGGATGATGAGTTTCATGCGGGCTCTCGTCATCGCCACATTCATGCGGCGGAGGTCTTTCAAGAAACCGATCTGTCCTTCATCGTTGGAGCGTACCAGCGAGATGAGGATCACGTCTCTTTCCTGCCCCTGGAAACCATCTACCGTGTTTACGCTGATCAGACGGCGGTAAGGCTTGAAGAACTCATATTTCTTGATGAGCTTCTTGAGATATTGTACCTGGGCACGGTAAGGCGAAATGATGCCTACATCGATTCTTTCCTCCAAAACGCGCCGTTTGCTTATCTTGGTGAAGTATTCCGCCAGGGTAAGCAGGGTAAGCTCGGCTTCTGCCTTGTTGATACGCCCGAAACTCTCGCCTACAAACTGCTCCTTGAAATTCAAATCAGAATTCTGATTGGATGCAGATGCAGAAGATGAGGTGGATGCAGAATCCTCAGGAGAATCTTTCCCCTCTATGGTTATCTGATTCTCCTCGTTCGAAGTATCAATCCACGTTATCGGATGGTCGTAATCCAATACGCTCCGGTATTTAATCTGAGGCGCACTCTCCACCTTGCCCCCGTAGAACCAATCGCTGGAGAATCGCATGATTTCATCGTTCATGCGGTACTGAATCTTCAGCAGGGTTACTACCTCCGGCTTGTTTTCGGCGATGCGCTCCATCAGGGTCTTGCCCAGTCCGGCTCTTAATGCCGCAATACTCTTTACGGTAGGCGGCAGCTGACAATGGTCACCTGCCAGAATCACCCGGCTGGCTCTCTTCATCGGAATCCAGCAGGCAGCTTCCAAAGCCTGCGCAGCCTCGTCGATAAAGAGGGTACCGAACTTCATGCCTTCCAGCAGATGATGGGCTGAGCCTACCAGGGTACAGGCGATGACACGCGCCTCGCCAAAGAGTTCTGCGTTGATGCGGAGTTCTATCTCGGCGGCACGGCTCTTCAGCCTGTCCATCTTCTGATGATAGTTTTCGCTACCCTTCTTTCTGTTCTTTCTCAATTCTCTGATAGCCTTGCGGATTGCCCAGAGCTGAGGGTAATCAGCATGGCTCTCAAAGCGGCGCTCGTAGGTAAAGCCCAGCATCTTATCGTTTACGCGGGTTGGGTTTCCGATACGGAGCACGTTGATGCCTCTATCCACCAGTTTTTCTGAAATCCAGTCTACAGCCATGTTGCTCTGTGCACAGACCAGTACCTGGCTTTCGCGCATCAGGGTTTCGTTGATGGCTTCCACCAGGGTTGTGGTCTTTCCGGTTCCTGGAGGTCCGTGAACGATAGCCACATCCTTCGCCCAAAGCACCTCGTTCACAGCCCTTTCCTGGGTAGGATTGAGCCAAGGGAACTTCATCGGTTCAAAGGAAAATCTTCCTGCCTTCTGATGGGAATAGAATAAATCGCGGAGATAAGCCAGACGGTTGTTCTTCGCCTTCATCACGCGGTCCAGAGCCTCAAACATCAGTTTGTAGCTGGTTTCATCAAAAGAAAGCTGTACGCCGATAGGCTCGGTTGACTGCTGAAGTTCGAGCAGAGGGGCAGAATCGGGAACGGTAATCACCATTCTGTCGCCATCCACATAACTCACGGTTCCGGTAAAGGAGAAATATTTGATACTTTGAACTTTGAGATTTGAACTTTGAACTTTATGATTAGCGTTTGAAGGGTTTTCTGACTGCTGAAGGGCTGTGTTGCCCTGGTTCTCATTCTTGCCCATCTTCTTGACCATAAAGAACATGACGGGGCGACCGAACTCAAAATTGTGCTCGATATCCTGGTCAGAGGTTCGAAAAACCTCTATGGCTGTCTGGTTCAGCGAATTATAAAAGCTCTTTCCCACCTGTAGCGGGAACCAGGCATCACCTCGTTTCACCTTCCGTTGCATTCCCATCTGTTCGGTAAGCTTGCGGAAGGCTTCTTTCTCGGTATAATACTCCAGCTGGAGGAGCGTGCGTTGCTGCAATAATGCCTGAATTGGTGAAATCTGTTCCATATAGGGTGCAAAAGTAGCGTATTTCTGCCGAATATGGAAAGAAAAAGAGATAAATATGCTTAAAGTTTCTGCTTTATTTATCCCAAAGCTGATAGTCAATTACCTTATTGTCGTTGGGTTGAATACTGTCGCTTGCCGAAGATGCAGGCTCTTGGGCATTCTTCTCCAGATGATAATAACTACCGGCAAGGGCTGCCAGCAGGACGATGATGAGGGCACAGAGCAAGAGCATGGTGTGGCGGTAACGGGGCGTACAGGACAGGCGTTGGCGCAGTTGGGCGATGTTCTGCGGACGGCTCTGCGGGTCGCGGCAACTACAGATTTCTGCCATCTTGCAGAGCGCCTTATCGCCCGTAGCCTTGGCCATTTCACCCAGAACCATGCCCAGAGAATAAATATCGGCACGCGGTTCTGCCTTGGCACCCGGCAACATCTGTTCGGGAGCAATATAGCCCGAAGTACCGGCTGGCGATTTCAATACGCAGAAAGAATCGCTATCCGAGAGACCGAAATCGATGAGCTTCACGTTCTGCCCGTTATGGGTAATCATGATGTTGGAAGGTTTCAGGTCGCGATGAATCATCTGTTTGTTGTGCATGTATTCCAGCGCATCCATCAGCTGTCCTGCTATCTTGCGGGCGAGTTCTGCCGAGAGGGCATTCTTCTTGATGAGCTGCTCCAGATTATCGCCGTCAATATATTCCATCACCACTACCGTGCCCAGGTTGTCAACCTTTTCCAGGTCGATGGTACGGCAGATATTGGGATGTTCCAGCTGCTGGCCTATTTCAAACTCCTTGGCGAGTGCCTGGCGGTAAATAGGGGTGTAGAGAAAATCGTTCTTGAGACATTTCAACATGAAACGCTTGCCGTATTTGGTGGCTGTAAAAATGCGTGTATGGCCCGAAATAGACACGTAGCATTGGTGGAGATTACTGAATGCATCCTCCACAGGCAAGGGGTTTGAATTGCTCATCTCCTTGCTGATATCCTCGGTAAATCCCGATGTCGTTTTCTTCTTCTTTTCTTCAGTTTCTTCCATGCTCACGGATTCCTCTTTTTCTTGATTACTGTTATTTTATTTCTCGTTGATGCTGATGACGGTAAGTCCGCCGTTTCTGCCGGCTACGAACGAGGCTGTACGCTCGCCGCCACGCTCGATGTAGGGCAGGAAGAGGGGCTGCTCCTTGATGAAACAGCCTGTTACGAAGCGGTCGCCAGGCTGCAGCTTGCTGTTCTCTGATTTCTCTATTTCATAGGTGCTTTCGCCCAGATAGCGGAGCTGCAGCAGACGGTTGGGGCTCCAGCCGATAGAAACGAGAGTGCCTTCTTGCAACTCGCTGCTTACCAGCTGGTTTGCCTTGAAGAAAGAACTGTTGTACTTGGTGCTTGTCTTGAGCCAATGGGTAAATTCCATGTAGTTCCGATGACCGATATATTGGGAAAGCACATCGAGGGTTACCATGCGCGGCTTATGATTGTCGTTCACGTATCCATAGAGGCGTTTGAGGGTGGATGGCGAAATAGTTCCACATGTTTTCTTATCCAGATAGAGTGAAAACTCTTCAAAGTCGGTTGTCGTGGCAAGAATCTTGCCGTATTTCTGTTCTACGAGCGATTTGAGCTCTTCTATTTCGGGTGTTGTCATAATTTATTCTTTAACTGTATGAATGTTCTACAATTCTATTCTTCAACGATATGGGTGAATTTGCCCCATATTTTATGGTTCTGGTAAACCTTTTTCTTACCTGCAGGCACGTGGAGTACGCAGGTGGTGAAGAAGCCTTCTACCTTGTTGGCGAAGGCGTTTTCTTCGCAGTAAGGAATCATGGAAGCTGCAACATAAAGGTCGGTAAGCGGACTTCCGTCGAAAGCGTAGTTGCTGATTTGTTCTGTGTTGGCTCCCAGATACACTTTCGTGAGTTTCCGGCAGCCTTGGAAAACGCCTGTAGGAATCAGCTTGATGCCTGCCCCGAGATGTATTTCCTTTATCTGGCTGTCCATGAAGGCACCTTGACCTAATGTTTTGACGTTGTCTGACAGATAAAACGCCTCGATGCTGCATTCCTTGAAGGCGTAGGCGCCAATGGAAGTAAAGGCGGATGGGAGGGTGTATTTTCCCTTCTTGCCCATCGGGAACCAGACGATTCTGTTGCCTTCTGCATTCAGCAGCACGCCGTCCTGACTCTTGTAGTAAGCGTTGGCAGGCGAAACCGTAAGGGCTTCGAGCGCCGTGCATCCGCTGGAAGGGAGAATGCTGCCTGCTGAGGCAGGAATCTCTATCTTGCGGAGCGAAGTGCAATCGGCAAACGCATCTTTCTCTATGGTGGTTGCATCGGCTGGGAGAACTACGTGGGTGAGCTTCTCGCAACCGGCAAATGTGCCTTGCACAATCTGGTTTTCTGCAGCTTCGTGATGATAAGGACCTACCATTCCGCCTGCTGCGAGGTGAACGTCGGTAAGGTCTATATCCGAGAGTTTGCCTGGAGTGGATGCATTATTATTGTCGCGCCCCATCATCATTCTCATACAGCTGAGGTCTTCGCCGTTCAGGGTTCCGGCTATGCTCAACTGGGTGTATTCGTAAAGATGGTTGCCCATCAGCTGGGTCAGTTCACCTGTTTCGTTTAGCGTAATGGCGTCGCTCGTATCATATTTGATGGCGGTTCCGATGGTTTCTCCTACCGTATTCCGGGCGAAAGGCTGAAACTCGTAGTGGGCATTCCGCTCCAGATTTCCGATGCGCAACTTGATTTTTCCCTCCTTTCCGTCAAAGTTTTCTAAGATGTATTTCTGCTTGCTCTCCGGCTCGCCGGTCAGATAAACGTAGCATCCGGTTTCGGTCATCGGTTCGCCTCCATCATCGGTTATTTCGTAACTTACGAAAGCGCTCATCGGTCCGTGGCTCAAGAGCGTGGCCGATGATAGTTTCGGACTTATATTGGGCTGGGTGGTGAAACTCATCATGTTGCTGGTTGTGGTTGTTCGCCCGTTGCTGCCCTGCAGCATATAATAATAGGTAGTGCCCGCTTTGAGTCCCGTCAGGACCAGCGAGACGTCAGCTCCCTGGGCATGAACCTCGCTGGTACTGAGGCTCATGCTCTCCGAAGTGCCGTATCTGAACTGGAGTTTCGGCATTTCTGTTTCTCCCTCTATGGTAGCTGATCCGTTGAGGGTAGCCTCTGTTCGGGTGATGTGGGTCGCCTCTGTGGTTATCAGGTGCGGTTCCAGATAGGCAGGCTTATCGCTATTGCTGCAACCTGCCATCATCATGTTTCCTATCAGGAGGGCAAGAAATCTGATGCTGCGTAATATGCTTTTTATGTTCATTTCTTACTTCTTTTGTTTTCCGATTTTAATACCTATGCCGATGCTGCCCTGCCATTGTTTTCCGGCGATGGTGATGGCTGAGGCTGCGATGCTCACTCTGTTGAACGAGGCGAGCACACCCAGCTGGGCTGCGAAGCCTTTGTCGGTAAGGTCTTCGTTGAGCAGGTATCCGCCTCCGCTGCTCTCGGTCTGCTGCCAGGCTGTAGCGGCTTTGCCGTAGCCTACGCCTTCGAAGAGGCAGAAACCATGCGTGATGTGGTGGATGGCTCCAGCGGTAAAGGTGTAGTTCTGGTGGCGTGTATTGCCTGTATAATAAGGTTTGATGCTGCTGCCCGGCGTGAAACCTTCTTTGTTGCAGGTTCCCTCTGTGCTGCCTATGCTCTTGAGGTTGCTGCTGGCATGGATGAAGAAGCCGTGGCGGCGCATCAGGGCGAAGAAGAGACCATAGGACGGTCCGTCTTCATGAAGGGATAGCGTGGCGAGCGTGTAGAGGGCGAGTGGCATCTTCGGACGTACTTGTGGGATGGTAATCGTATCTGTTACCGTCTTCACCTCTACGATGGTATCGTGCTTCTCCTGGATGATAGGAGCAGGTTTGGGCAGTTTCAGTTTCAGCTCGTAGGTCATTCTGCTTTCCAGCGGTTTGCTGAACCGGTAATCGCGCAGCACGCCCCATTCCGGATGCTTGATGGTAAGCAGTTTGGATCCTTTAGGAAGATAGAGCCAGATTTCGCCCACTTTGTCTTTTCGCGATACGATGCCGAGCGGGGTAGAGAAGGCAAAGTCGGAGGGTGCTTCTACCTTTACCAGGGCGCAAGGCTCATCGTTGAGGTCGCGTACGGGGGTGATAAAGGCACTCACGTCGTTGGGCAACAGGCGGAAACCTGCTACCGAAAATTCCTGTGCCTGAACGGATGCTGACCACAGGCTTAATATGAATAAGAGTATCATCATATTATTCTAAATTAAAGTCTTGTATACTGATAATATCATCTCCGCTATGTACGGTTCCTGCCGGTTGCCAGGTGCGCACGTGGATGAGTGGCATGGACGGATTGCGGAAATCCCAGAGCAGAAAGAGATAGCCGTCGTCTGCGTAGCGGTCGCTCTTGTATTGCTGCCGGAGGGTGACGCCGTAAATGCCGTCCATCGTAGGATGGCGCATGATGCGGAATCCCGAGAACTTCAAGTCTATCTTCTGATTGGCTGTAAATACCTTCGCCAGTCTTGAAATATAGTCTTTCTTCGAGTGAATGGCGTAGGTTACCTTTGCTTCCGCCTGACACTTGTTGTCGTTGGCTACTGGTTTTATCACGTTTCCTACGATGATGAGTGCCTTGTCGCTAAACACCTGTTTCAGGAAATCTAGATCCTTGGTGGTATAGGCTGTGCGGAAATGTTCGCAGTAGTTGAGGATGGTATGGCGGCGTCTGGCATCGGTCTCTGTGAGTTTACCCTGCAAGATTTTCGAGGCTTCCTTGTAGAAAGGATTCGACTGCGCCATCGTCTTGAGATCTGTCTGCGAAAGATGGCTGGTCTTTCCTGCTTTTGATGCCTTCGCTTGCCTGCTTGCCTGTTCTTCCGGTTGGTAATCAGCCGCACTCTTCGTGCCTTCTTCCGTCTCTCCGTTCATCAGCATCTGCGCCTGCTGCCTGTTGGCTTCCGGAACCGCATTTTTATTGTCTTCTGTGAATACTACCATACCCTGGCGGTCGATAAATCCCTCTCTCTTAGAGTTTTGCTCGCGGAACCGGAGCTGCCCGTTGCGGAAACGGGTGTCTAGCAGACAGCCACGCAAAGGGATGGTAAACAGCTCGTTTCCGTCTGCATCTTCTACCACGTATCGCTTGCCTTTCGCGCCGTTGTCCTGTTCTACAAGTTCCAGTCCTTCGTTCACTCCGTATCGGGTTTCCTGGCTGTCGCCTTTATAAACGGCAGAGGGTAGCAGCCACAAGGCTGCCACCCATCCTCCGAGAAGGAGTGAGAGAAGGGATAATATCAATACCGTCTTCTTCATCTATAATTCTCTGTATTCTTATCATTCCTAGCCCTTCGAGCGAAAGGCCGTCTTACTTATTTTCCCCAGTTCTGAATTTCGCCGCCTATCTCTATCTTCACCTGGTCTGGGTTGTCAGAAATGATGAAGTTGACAAGATGTTCGGTTCCGGGTTTAAACTGGAATCTGCTCTCGTAGAGATAACTTACACCTTTCATTACCACTTCGATGAGTGGTCTCCGGTTTTCGATGCGTTGAGGCACGATGATGGCCGAATAGATGTAGTCGCTCTCCTGATGAGCGATGATGCTCTGCTGGGTTCCTTTCACATAACGGGTTGC
The DNA here is from genome assembly GCA_934202525.1 of uncultured Prevotella sp. GTDB lineage: Bacteria > Bacteroidota > Bacteroidia > Bacteroidales > Bacteroidaceae > Prevotella. The sequence continues at coordinate 12,795 of CAKPYB010000012.1, read as the reverse complement.
TACGCCTGCCTGAAGGTCGATGGTGGCTGTAGGTACCGTGCTGTGGATGGTTACCTGGGCATGAGTTGGCATGTCTCCCTCAAAGTCTTCGCCCTTGATCAGACGTATCTTGAGCTTGCTCATGATGTGCTTGAAGTTGAGGCTGATAGGGGAGTTGGATGCCTGGATGTCCTTGCTGGTGGCAAAGAGCAGGTCGCTCGCCTCGTAACCGCCGGGGGCAGTTGCCGTCTTCGGGGTGCTCTGGTCGAGCGCTACGCTGAAAGGCTGGTCTGTCGTGCTGCTTACGCCCTGTATGTATGGGTAGTAAGCGTAGGCGTTGTAGATGCCTTCGTCCCAATAGAGGGTACGGGCGGCTTCCCATTTGCTGCCATCGTAGGTGAGCGCTTCGTTGTTCACGAGATTGCCGCCTATTTCGAGTGGAGCCTTGCTTTCTGCCACGTAGAGACCTATCTTGTCGTTGGTCTCGAAACTGGTTGCCGTGGCACGGGTCTGGCCGGGATAGTTTACGGCAAAAGTCATCGGCGTAGATTGGGCATCCTTGTAGCGGGAGGTTGTTTCCACCTCCTCGCTACATGAAACCATTCCTAATATAGCCAACGCAAAACTGGCGTATCTTATTATATGTTTCTTCATTTTTTTCTTGTTTTAATGGTCCATAATCTGATTTACCTTGCCCTCGCTCTTAGCGATGCTTTCTAACCTTTGCCATTTTCAGCGGACTGCCTTTATGGAAGACAGGAGCATGCTGGTAGGTTCCGGATGTGCGCTGGTCGCCATCGCCGCCGAAAGCACGGCTCTCTACGATTCCCGCATCCCGTTTGTCGTTCTTCACGAAGTCTTCGAAACTGTAGGTTTCTCCGGCATAAGCCTTGATGCGCTTCACGATACTCTCACGGCTGATGGTGCTGTAGTAAGGAATATCGTTGTTCATGCAGGAGTTTGGCTCCGAACGGAATACGCCTCGGTTGTGCATGTAGCCTCCCTCGTAGATATCTACGATGTCGCTATAGCGGTCGTCGAAAATCAGATGGCTCCAGCCCACGCTATGCATCTTACCGGTAAGTTCCAGATTGTCGTACCAACCGAGCGACTTGGCTCCGTTGAATTCAAGAACGTGTCCGCAGCAGGTGCAGTCGCAGAAGTCGATGAAGGCGTTGTGATAAATGTATTCATCGCCCAACTTTCCGAATCCGTGTCCGCCTGCCTCATGCTGGATGACGCCGCGGGTATCGAGCGGATAACCGTAGGTGCTCTTAGGACAGAAGGCAATAGCCGAACCGTCTTCCCACATCTGGCAGATGCCGCCGTAATCGGTAGAATTAGGAACCATGATGATCAGGGTCTGGTTCAGATTGCTCTTGTTCACGGTTGGAGCGCCCAGAGCATAGTCGAATACTTCGTCATAATCTGCCTTCAATCCTACGCCACCGGTAAAGGTGGTATTGAATCGGTTGTAGCGGATGGTATTCACGGTTCCTACGCCCGATTCTGTAGAAAGCGGAATGGCGGTATAAACGTTGAAGTAATCACGGTAAGTCTTGTAAGGCTCAATACCGAAGAAATACTCCACTTCCTGCTTGATATCATCCAGATATTCTCCGCTGGCAATATCCTTTGCGCTAAAGCCGTCGCCGAGCAGAACGATATTGATTCCACCATTATTGCCCTTGGTAGCCTTCTGCAGGGTAATCCATTCGTCCTCGCCATATTCATAGCCATACTGCGAAACGCTACATTCGTGGGTATAGTCTTTGTCTTTCAGACGGAATACTACCTTTCCATCACGGCTGTCAGCATTCTTAGCCATGCCCTTGATAGTCAGAGTAACTTCTGTCTTCTTGTTGCCGCTGGCAGGAGAAACCTCACACCAGTCTGGCTTGCTGGCTACTTCCCATTCGCCCTCTGCGTTAATCACCAGTTTCTGCTTATGCTCCGTGCTCAAGGCGCAGGCTACAGATGGACGGCAAACGAGCTCGTGGTGAGCTGCGATTCGCTTGAAGTCGCACCAGCCTGATGCTGCCTGATATTGAGAAATGGCAGATTCTGGGACTTCGAGAGTGAAGTTATCCTTGGCTACGCCGTTGAAAGCGCCACTCAAAACACGTGCAGGAACCTCTCCCCTACAAATAATGCTGTATATGCCAAAATCGTTGGCAAAAGCACCTCCATTATCTCCCCATGTTGATTCATAACCAATACTAGACAGACTTTCTGGGAAAATAAGTTGTTCTATACTACGGCAGTTGGCGAAAGCTCCTGCACCGATTGACTCCAAGCCTTCAGGAAATTCCAAAGTACCCATCAATCTCCAGTTTCCTGCAAAGGCGTTTCTGCCGATGGAAACCAATCCGCTAGGCAGCTTTAAAACTCCAGAGAAATCGCATCCATTGAAGGCACTTTCTCCTACAGAAGTTAGGTTTTTAGGTAAGTTCAACTCACCTTTTAATGGAACATTATTAAAAGCACCTTGGTTGATGCTTGTCAAACCATCATGGAGTTGTAACGTACCATTGAATCCTGTTCCATTAAAGGCACTTTGATTGATTGCTTTTACTCCTTGCGGAATCGTAAGGTTACCTGTCAGATTTTGATCGTTAAAAAATGCAAGGTCGCCTATATATTCTAGTTTTTCTGGCAATTTCAACGCCCCATAATACCCAGGGTTATCCCTAAAAGCATGGTGACCGATATATTTCAGATTGTTTGGCAACTTTAACTCACAATTAAAATGACAGCCGTCAAACGCTCCTCCAATATCTGCAGCGCCTCCACCTCCAATGTATTCCAATGTTGTTGGAAGAGAGAGGGTGCCTGTTAAGGAATTACACCACATAAATGCACTAGGACCAATGCGAGTTACTCCCTCTGGTATGATGATAGAACCAGTTAGATTTACACAATTTCTGAAGGCTAATTCACCAATACCCGTAAGACTGTCTGGAAGAACTATACGAACTAAAGAGTTCTTTTCATCAAATGCGCGCTCATGAATTACGTACTTTCTCTCTACCTCATCGTGAGAGTTGTCACCAGAAATCCAAGGTTGATAACCAAATCTTCCATAAACGATAGTTTCTTTCATATTCAGAGATTGAAGATTGCTCATTTCGTCATGCATAAATACAAAGTCTGTAGGTCCTATCTCACCAGTAATCTTCAGATTCTTGAGTTTTGTATAGTCTTTGTTTGCTGCAATGATAGCATCTTTCAGGTGCCCTTTCGTTGAGTTGATAACCACGTACTCCTTCGCCGCAGCATCATGGCTTACCAAATCATTCTCCCAAGGAGTAATGCTTTCGCTAACCAAAGTAAGCTTGTAAGCGCCGCTTCCGGTCTGCTTATCTACTTTGATACCGAAGTTCATCATTTTGCCAGATACGTAGGTAAGTGCCTCGTTCTTAGTGAACTTATAAGGCACGCCGCCGATGGTGATGCTGAAGAGGGTTGTGCCGGCTGCTATGGTTTGAGGAACCACGATGGTGCGCCACTCGTCGTTAGTACGAGATGGGATGGTCATGGTGTTTTCTACAGCACCTGCAGTCTTGATTTCGCCAGTAGAAAGGTTGATGCTTGCCTTGCGGGCCACGTTGGCAGTCAGGACAATCTTCTCCAGATTCGCCCATTCGCCCTCAGCAAAGCCGGAACCCTGAATCAGGGTAACGCGGGCATTAGACATGCGATGAGCCATAGGCAAACGGATTACGCTGGTGGTAGGAGCTACATCTGATACTTTGCCCCAGAGGAAATCGCTCGCTTCGTAGCCTCCCATTTCGCCATTCTCGGTTGCCTTGCTCTGGTCTTTCTGTACTTCAAACTGATAATCCTCGATGCTCTCAGGGTTGGCAAACGGATAGTAACCATACACATCAATATGCGTATGTTTGTCTTTCCAGAAAAGGTCATAAGCAGAGTTCCACTTATAGTTTGGTTCATCGAAAGTGTGGCGCACATTATCGCCACGGTTGCCATTTACCTTCAAGGTTCCCGGTTTGTTCCCCTCGTAATCTACGATGTAAACGCCCATCACGTCGCCGTTGCAGAAACCGTTGTCGTTGACGCGGGTTACGGCAAGCTGGTCAATATCGCCCGAGAGTTGGATGCGGTTGCTGTCGTGCTGCTCGGTCTTGTCGCCGAAGAAGTCATCGCTACAGCCTGTCAGGAGCATGGCTCCTGCCGCAAGCAGATATAATAATGAATGTCTTACTCTTTTCATAAATAATTCGTTTTGGGGAGATGACTTTTCTCTAAAAGAAAGATCATCTCGTATTATTTCTAGGATAGAAAATCGTCTGTACTTTTTTATTCGGCTGTACCACCATAGTCGATACCGTCGTCTTCCCACTTGCTGATGTTTACATTCACGCCGTTGCTGGTCTTGCTGAGCGTAACGGTAAACTTATGCTTCTTGCCAACCTCGAAAGCGGAAAACTTGGATGACTTAGGAAGATTGAAATCTCTGCCGTCAACATTTACGGTAATGAGATTTCCCTCGCCTACGGCTTGCGGAATGATGAGTGCCTTGTAGCTGTTGCCTTCTTCCTTGAGCGGAATGATGTCTGTATCATCGCCCTTGGCTGTTACGGCACCTGTAGAAAGATTGGCTGTAGCCTGTGTCTTCAGACGGTTAATCTTTACGCTAATCTTGGCTGCAGCAAGCGAAGCTTCTGTGAATCCGTTTCCTGCTACAAGGTTGATGATAATCTGGCTCAACACGTGTTTGGCGTCTATCTTCACGGCGTTTTCGGTAGGAGTCACATCCATTGTCTTGCCTATCAGAAGTTCGCTAGCCTTGTAGTTCTCGGTTGTGCTCTGGTCTGCATTTACAGTCCAAGGCATCGCCTCTATGTTGCCGATAGAGCCTGAGTATGGATAATAAATGTAGAAATCGGCATGGGTGCTGTTGTCTTTCCAGTAGGTTTGGGATGCAGCCTTCCAGGTTCCATCATAGGTAAATTTCGTGTTATCTATATAGTTACCTGTCGTTTGGAGCGTTGCGGCAGAGCCGTCGGCTTGATGGTTGACGACAAACAGGCCTATCTGGTCGCCCGCTTCGAAAGCCAAATCCGTAGCACGGCTTATCGAAGTGCTGATGCTGATAGGTACTTTTGCTGGCGGGGTAGGCTTTTCTGTCGGGTCCAGTTCGGAACTACCACCTGAACATGCGGTTAATGCGAGTAGCATGCTCCCTACAATTGCTAGATGCTTCTTCTGTTTCATGATTTCTTTGTTTTATATGATTACTTTTTCTAGGTGTATCTGGAACTGATAGTTTCATTTACTCTGCAAAGGTATGAAAAAATGTGGTATTATACAAGTTCATAATGGTCCATATATGGAAAAAGTTGCTAAACAACATATTTTCAGAGGGTAAACGGAGAGTGAACTCAAAGAAAAAAGGCAGTTTCCTGCATGTTGGAAACTGCCTTTCTCTTTAAAGTGGGGATTGCCCCGTCTGTTATCTGATGATTTTCATTACATCTTCGATGGTGCGGTTGAATGGTCCGTTGTGCTCCAGTTTGATGGTACACATGGCTGCCGCAAACTTGCCGGCTTCTACCGGATTGGCTCCCTGCAGGCGCTTGTAGAGATAGCCTGCCGAATAGGTGTCGCCACAACCGGTAGCATCTACTACCTCATGAGGTGGGTAGGCTGGAATCTCGTAGAACGTGTCGTCTACATAAACCAGCGAGCCCTCGCTTCCCAAGGTGATGATCACCTCGGTAACGCCCCAGGCATGAATCAGCTTGGCGGCTTCTATCGGGTCTTTCAGTCCGGTAATGGTTTCCATCTCGGTCTCGTTCACCTTCAGATAATAGGTGTTCTTGAGCACGTCGAGCTTGTCTTTCCAGTCGATGGCGTAAACTTTCTCATCTCTCACCTCGCGCAGATAGCCCTGCACATCGATGGAAACCTTGCCCTTCTTGGCAAGAAAGGCAACAACTTCCGGCGAGAAATCATCGCTCAGCAAACTGCCCAGGTGGAAGACCTTCGCCTCTACATGCTCCAGTTGCTGGATGGTGAAAGGGTCGGCCTTGGCAAGCACTCGCTGCTTGCGCTTGTTCTGGTCTTCTTCATAGATGTTCTCGAAGAAAACCGTATTGCGGGATGGGTTCAACGTAACGTCGATTCCGGCTTCACGCATCTTTTCTACAGGTTCTTTCTCTGTAGGATCCATCGCCGTGATGAGCGAGAAGCTTACATCTTTTGGCAATTGGTTGATGGCGTAGGCAAAATAAAAAGAGGTGCCGCCAGCCATGTAAACCGTACTGTTCGGGGTCACGATTTTATCCTTTGTTACGTGCCCAATACAACAAATATCTTTCATTCTTATTTCATTTTGCGGATGCAAAGGTACTGCAAATTGAGAATAATACAAAAAAAAATGTGAATTATTTTGTTTTGTTCGCATTTTAATGTACCTTTGCATCGAGAAAAAGCAACTTTTAAAATATTATCTCGAATAGATATAAAGAAACATTATGTGGTTTGATAATTTAATCAACGTGCATTCGGCGGTGCAAGGCATCGTCATCCTGTCTTTGATTTGTACTTTGGGTCTTGCCCTCGGCAAGATTCATGTCAAAGGAATCTCCCTTGGCATAGCCTTCGTATTCTTCGTGGGTATTATAGCGGGGCATCTAGGGCTCTCTATCGACCTGAATATGCTGGAGTTTGCTGAAAGCTTCGGCCTGACCATGTTTGTGTATGTGCTGGGTCTTTATGTGGGTCCTAACTTCTTCGGTTCGATGCGCCACGAAGGCATTTCGCTCAACCTCTGGAGTCTGGCTGTTATCGTTGTGGGAACTTTATTTTCGCTCGGCTTGTGCTGGATTCTACCTATCAGTCTGCCTGATATGATGGGCATCCTGTGTGGCGCCACAACCAATACGCCTGCCCTTGGTGCTGCCCAGCAGGCGTTGCAGCAGTTGGGCTTGCCTAGCGAAGGTGCGGCTCTGGGCTGCGCCGTTACTTATCCTCTGGGTGTTGTGGGCGTTATCCTGGCGATGATGCTCTTGCGCAAACTCTTTGTGAAACCGGAAGATCTGGAGATTCGCAGTAATGATGATGACGACCATACGTCTATCGGACAGTACGTTATCGTAAACCCTGCCCTGAACGGCAATACCATCGCAGAGATTACGATGATGACGCATCGCAAGTTTATCATCTCCCGTGTGTGGAGAGGCGAACAGGTAATTGTTCCTCAGGCTGATACGGTTCTTCATACGAATGATAATGTACTCGTGGTTACCAATAAGGATGAGGTTTCGGCGATGCAGATTCTCTTCGGAAAGAAGGTGGATAAGGAGTGGAATAATGATAAGGTAGACTGGAATGCGATTGATGCGAAGGTTGAAAGCCGCATTATAGTAGTAACCCGTCCGGGACTCAACGGTAAGCGCCTGGGAAGTCTGCAGATGCGAAATTCCTATGGCGTGAATGTGAGCCGTGTGCTTCGTGGTGATATCCGTCTGCTGGCTACCGATGATCTCCGTCTGCAGTACGGCGACCGCCTGACGGTAGTTGGCGACCCTACGAGTATCGACCATGTAGAGCAGTTCTTGGGTAATGCCGTAAAGACTCTGAACGAGCCTAATCTGGGCGCCATCTTCCTCGGAATCATTCTCGGTCTTGCCGTGGGAACCATTCCTCTGGATATTCCTGGAATGACGGCTCCTGTACGTCTGGGTATTGCCGGCGGTCCTATCGTGATGGGTATTCTGATTGGTGCGCTCGGACCCCGTGTGCATTTCATTTCTTACATGACGCGAAGTGCGGGCCTGATGCTGCGAGAACTGGGTCTTGCCCTCTATCTCGGTTGTCTGGGTTTGGCGGCTGGTGGACAGTTCTTCGAGACGGTAGTCCGTCCGGAAGGTTTGATGTGGGTAGGCATCGGCTTCCTCATCACGGTTGTGCCTGTGGTTATCGTAGGTCTCATCATCCTGAAGACCAAGAAATACGACTTCGGAAGTATCTGTGGAATCCTCTGTGGAAGTATGGCGAATCCGATGGCTTTGACTTACGCCAACGAGACGCTCGACGGCGATACGCCAAGCATCAGTTACGCTACGGTTTATCCGCTCGGCATGTTTATCAGAGTGGTGATAGCCCAGGTAATCGTGATGTTCTTTGTTTGATATTCCGATGTTTTCATCTGTTTCTGCGGATTCTGTCATCCGCAGATATGAAGAAAGGCTGGTTTCGGTTAGAAATCAGCCTTTCTTGTTATAGTCATTTTCTTTCCCGTCATCGGGTGCTCAAATGTGATTTCTTCAGCATGAAGATGCAGTCTCGTTGCCGTCTCGTTGCCGTAGAGCGGATCGCCTATGATAGGGGCATTCAGACCTTCCTGGTGAGCACAATGTACCCTCAGCTGGTGCGTTCTGCCCGTTTTAGGATAGAGCGCCAGGCGCAGATGGGTATCGTCGATACGCTCTAGAACCTCGTATTCTGTAATGGCTTCCTTGCCCTGTTCGCGGTTTACCATCTGGCGTGGACGGTCTAGGAAATCTGCTATCAGGGGGAGCGAGATGTAACCTCTTCCGCTTTCTGCTTCTTTCTGAATCCGGTTGCACGATTCCTTGTCTTTCCCACAAACGATGGCTACGTATTTCTTCAGAACCCGATGATTCAGAAACTCCTTTTGCAGACGATGATAGGCAAACTCGGTCTTGGCAATAATCATCAGTCCGCTTGTAGCCATGTCCAGACGATGGACGATGAGCGGACCGGTAGCTTCCTGATATTTCCTGCGCATCAGAGCGTAGACGGAAGGCTGGGCTGCATCTTTCCCCGGAACCGAGAGTAAACCTTCGGGCTTATAGATGACTGCCAGTTCACGGTCTTCGTAGAGCGTTTCCACCTTATTATATATAGTAGTTTCGGTCTGTTGGGTTTCAAAGACTGTTTTAGGCAGCATCCAATGTAATATCGGTTTGCATTTTCCGTTGCAGGCAGGATAAAACTGAAGATGATGTCTGATTTCTTCTTTCGGACTCTCTCCCCACCAGAATATCGCCATCTGCAGAGGCTTGTAGCCATGCTGATAAGCGTATTGCAGAAGCTTCGGTTCGCAGCATTCTCCACTTCCGGCAGGTGGAATCTTAACCGCCTCGTCCTTGAAAATCTCCAGCAGATCCTTGGTTTCTCCTTCCGCATTCAGCATCTGGAATTTCGAAAACAGCCATTGCTGAAGTGCTTCTGATAGCTCTTTGCGGAGCTTTTTCGCCCTGTTCAAGTCCTTTTCGTAGACTTCGTATTCTGTTTCCAGCGCCGTCTTTTCGTTTATCGACTTTTTCAGCCTCTTCAGTTCTGCCTTCATAAACTGGCTCTCTTTTATCATCGCCTCTTCCTCTTCCTGGCTCAGAGATTTTCCAGCCGAAAGGGCTTCCTGGCGCCTTGCATCTCGCTTTTCCTTTGCTTCTTTTATCTTTGTCTGATAGTTTGCGATAACTTCCTGGCGCTTTTGCTGCAAATCATCAATCAGGCTTTTCCCCTTTATCAGGGTTTCGTTGGCTTCAATCTGTCTGATTTGCTGGTTCAATTTCGAAATCTCAGCCTCATGTACCTTGAAATATCCGTCGGGTTGAAGATAATCGAATACGGCTGGCACAAAACCTTCCCAGTCGCTTCTGCCGCCAATCTGTCCGCTATAAGCTCTCAGATAGCCAATCTTACTGTTGTCGGCTTCTACGATAAGTACGCCGAACATCTTTCCACGGTCTATTTCCTCCCGCCAGTCGTTTCGCTGTGAGAGTTCTGCCTGCAGCTCCTTGCATGCTTCGATGCAGAGGGGATGAGGTTCGTAGCTGAATGGATTGTTCATCCTTTCAGGCATGTTTTTGGGTTCTAAATTTTTAAATAAATGCATTTCCATACTACAAAGGTACACCTTTTATTGCTTTTCTGTTCTTTTTTTATAGAAAAAATGAGTTTTTCTGTTATTTTTTTGTTTATTTGGATTTTTTGTCGTACTTTCGCCAGCGAGAACTTAAATTCATCTTAAAATAGTCTATCATGGCAAGTGAATATAGAAAGATAATGGCGATACAGATTAAGAACGGAGTATGCCTTCTGTGCATATTCGCTCTTATGCTGTTGCTTGCCGCTTGCTTCTCCCCTCACACCACGCAGGCAGAGGTAAGATCCTTTAGCGTTATCCTGTTACTGGTCATCGGTTTGCTGCTAATGAGCGTGTTGGCTCTTATCGCTTTTCTCCGATACAAAATGTTGCGCAACAAGCAACAGCATCAGGAGGAGATGAACCGGATGATGGCGCTGAAGATGGAGAATGTGCGCAATCGTTTCCCGCCTCACTTCGTGTTTAATGTGCTCAATATCTTTGTCTCTAATCTTCCGAAGGAAGTTGATGTCAAGCCGCTTCATCTCCTGATACAGATACTCCGTTCCTACTTGCTTACATGCGATAAGATGGCGGTAAGTCTGGAGGAAGAATTGCAGATGGTGAAGGGTTATTCTTCCCTTCGCCATGAAACCAATCCGTTCCTCCCGAAACCTCGGTTCCATATAGCTAAGGATGTAGATATGAAGCTGATGCTGCCATCTATGATTATCCAGATTCCTGTAGAGAATGCCCTGAAGCATGCGTTTGTGGGCATGGAAGAAACTGGTGAGACGCCTTCGCTGGATGTTAATATCTGGGTAGAGGACGCGATGCTCCGGATAGAGGTAACTGACAACGGATGTGGAGAAGCGGGGGCTATTGACAGAAAAAAGAAGAATGGTTTTGCCAGTACGGGAACCGGATTGAGAATCCTGAACAGCACCATCGAAATGCTTAATGCAAGCAACGAACGCAAGATGTTCTTCAAAATGCAGAGCAACAGAGGGCTTCCGGGGGAGGAGAATGCTCTGAAGAAAGGAATGCACGTAAGCATCGGAGTACCGGCAGATTATGATTATAATGTCTTTAAGTAGAAAACTTTTCATAAGAATTTAAAACATAATAGTATGCAAGTGATGCAAGATAAAATCAAGGTTGTGATTGTGGATGATGAGCCACAGAGCATCCACAAGTTGCAAGATGATTTGGCAACTCTGGTAGATTTTGAGGTGATTGCCACATCCTCTTCGGCGGTTTCGGCTAAGAACCTTGTGATGAGCATGCAGCCCGATGTACTGTTCATCGATGTAGAAATGCCTGGACAGACGGGCTTGGAGGTATTGCTGTCCTTGAGAGAAGAAATGCCGATGGAACTTATCGTGGTGTTTTACAGCGCCTTTGATAAGTATATGATTGAGGCGCTGAGGGTCGCTGCCTTCGATTTTCTGCTGAAACCTTATCAGCAGGAAGAATTAGAACTGATAGTAGGGCGTATCCGGCAGAAGATGAAGGATGGAAAAGATGGGGATGAAAAAGAGTCTTCTGCAGCTCCTGATTCCTCTTCCTGTCCTTCGGCATCTGCGATGGCTTCTCAGAAGACTCTGGAATTGGCGGGAGTGAATGGCTTGTTGCCAACATCTGCCAAGCGTCTTGCCATTCAGACCATTTCGGGCTTATTGATGCTGAAGCCCGATGATGTGTTCAGTTGTATTTTCGATGAAGATACCCATCTTTGGCAGTTGAAATTGTCAAACGGTCAGATTTATAAGTTGAAGAAGCAGACCACGGCAAAAACCATCCTTTCCATGTCGCCTTCTCTGGCTCAGGTGCGTCAGGATTGCATCATCAATCTCGATTATCTTCTCTGCATCGAGAACTATACGCTCCGCTGCATCTTTTCTCCTCCTTTCGACCAGGAAGAAATTACCGTTTCCCGCCGCTGCTATAAAGCGGTAAAGGATCAGTTGGAGATATTGTAGGAATCGGAAAAAAGAAGAGGGTGTGCAAGATATAGTCTTTGCACACCCTCTTCTTCTATGTTTTTATTCTTCAGTAATCCCCCAATCTAAAAGCCCTTTGCCTTCCTCGTCCAGTTCGATGCCGAGGCCTATCACCTTTCGTTTGTCTGCTTGGAAAGGTTCCAGGTATTTGTTATCCAGTATCTGCTGGATGGCAGCCTTCTTGCCACCATTGTTTTTCAGTTTCAGTTCTATCACGTAGATGTAGCGTGAAGTTTGGGCAATGAGGTCGATTCTTCCTGTAGCAAGCATGTGTTCTACCTCGACTTTCAGACCGATGGCATTCAGAATGGTACTGATGATGAGGCGGTAGCGCTCTTCCATATCCATCGAGGCAAGTTTCTTGTTGCTGTAAGGCACATCGGCAACCAATGCTTTCAACGTTTTCATGGCATCTGCGATTTGCCCGGTACCCAATTGGCGGAACAGACTGCCTTGCAGACTGATAATATCGCTTTCTGATTTCATAGTCAGGCTTGGGAGAACTACCTCGTAAAGAGCCTGTTTCACTTCCTGATTTGGGAAACCTAAGAAATAGCCAAATTCATCGCTCGACTTGATGGTGAGGTATCCCGTCTGATAGAGGAAAAGCTCGGCGCCACCATTGATTACATCAGAACTCTCAAGAGTCTTGCGTAAAATCGGACAATTTTCGAAATTTCGTAAGCGCAGTTCCATGTTATCCACAAACTTAGGTAGCATGGAGGTTGCTCCTGATGAAACCCAGAAACAGCTCAAGTCTTGTGCGTCGAGTGCATTAAGGAGACTGAAAGGATTGTAGATGTCCACCATGTTTCTGCGACTGAAATGGTATCCATCGTAGTAATCCTTCAGATTATCATGAGTTTGCTGCAAGGTCCACTCGTTCACTTCTGCCATTCTTTCCAGTTCTGGCTTGAAGTTCTCCCCGATTTCTTCTTCTGTAATACCGCA
>CAKPYB010000011.1 GCA_934202525.1 uncultured Prevotella sp. | reverse complement strand
ATGTTCAACTTAAAGTCATCAAACTCGGTCTCAACACCTGCGTTGTCGCCGATTTCGATGCTGTCTGCCAATACCTGCCCCTTGATGTAGTCGCCGAATGCCTCGATGGCTGCGTCGGTCTCCTCATTGGATGCCACAGTCACCTTGATACGGTCGGTAATCTCCAGTCCAGTCTCCTTGCGGAGATTCTGGATACGGTTGATCAGCTCACGAGCCATACCCTCCTTCTTCAATTCTGGAGTCAACTCTACCTCAAGAGCCACGGTCAGATTGCCCTCGTTAGATACGAGCCATCCTGGAATATCCTCAGAGATAATTTCCACGTCGGCTACCTCTACTACGGCTTCCTGTCCGTCGATATTCAATGTGATGTTGCCTGCCTTCTCGAAGGCTGCAATCTGGTCCTGATCGAGCGCTGACATCTGGGCAGCAACGCCCTTCATCAGCTTGCCGAACTTCTTACCCATCACTCTAAAGTTACACTTCACCTTCTTTACGAGAATACCCTGACCCTCAATGAAGTTAACCTCCTTCACGTTCACCTCGTTCTTCAACAGTCCGGCTACTGCCTCGATGTGTGCCTTCTGTACATCATCTACGGCAGGAATCATGATCTGCTGGAGTGGCTGGCGCACCTTGATGTTCACCTTGCGGCGCAATGCCAATACCATAGAAGTAATCTTCTGGGCGATGGCCATACGCTCCTCCAGGTCGGCATCGATAGCAGCCTCATCAGCTACAGGGAACTTATCGAGATGTACGCTCTCCAACTCGCCACCCAAGTCGTGATACAACTCGTCTGCATAGAATGGAGCGAATGGTGCCAGCAGCTTAGCCACTGTCATCAGGCAGGTATAGAGAGTCTGGTAAGCACTCAGCTTATCCTCGCTCATCTCCTTACCCCAGAAACGTTTACGGTTCAGACGAACGTACCAGTTAGAGAGGTCATCGTTTACGAACGCATCGATGAGACGACCAGCGCGGGTTGGATCGTAGCCAGCCAACTCTCTGTCAACGCCCTTGATGAGGGTATTGAGTGAAGAGAGAATCCAGCGGTCAATCTCTGGGCGCTTCTCGAATGGCACCTGAGCAGCCTCAGCATCGAAACCATCTACATTAGCATAGAGGGCGAAGAAGCTGTAGGTATTATATAAGGTACCGAAGAACTTACGACGGGTCTCGTCCACACCATTAGGGTCGAACTTGAGGTTGTCCCAAGGCTCGCTGTTGGTCATCATATAGAAACGAACAGGGTCGGCACCATACTTATCGATCATCTCGAATGGGTTGGTCACATTGCCCACGTGCTTACTCATCTTGTTACCCTTGGCATCGAGCACGAGACCAGAAGAGATGACGTTCTTGAAGGCTACGCTGTCGAATACCATGGTAGCGATGGCGTGCAGGGTGAAGAACCATCCACGGGTCTGATCCACGCCCTCGTTGATGAAGTCGGCTGGATAGAACTTAGGAGGAATAGCATATCCCTCGTAGGTGCTGTGGATGAGTGCATCGCGGTCTGCCTCTGTGCCACGAGCCATCTCTCCCTCGAATGGGTAGTGGAGCTGGGCGTAAGGCATTGAACCTGAATCGAACCAAACGTCGATGAGGTCGCTCTCACGATACATTGGCTTGCCCTCCTCGTTAACCAATACAATCTTGTCAACGTATGGACGGTGGAGGTCAATCTTATCATAGTTCTCCTGACTGTAGTCGCCAGGAACGAAACCATTCTCCTTCAATGGGTTGCTCTGCATGATACCGGCAGCCACAGACTTCTCGATTTCAGCATAGAGTTCCTCAAGACTGCCGATGCACTTCTCGCCACGGTTCTCGTCACGCCAGATTGGCAATGGAGTACCCCAGAAGCGGGAACGTGAAAGGTTCCAGTCGTTCAGGTTCTCGAGCCAGTTGCCGAAACGGCCTGTACCGGTGCTCTCAGGCTGCCAGTTGATGGTCTTGTTGAGTTCTACCATGCGCTCCTTGCGGGCGGTATCCTTGATAAACCAGCTATCCAATGGGTAGTAGAGGATAGGCTTGTCGGTACGCCAGCAGTGAGGATAGTTGTGCACGTGCTTCTCGCTCTTGAAAGCCTTGCCCTCCTGCTTCAGTTCGTAGCAGAGTACGATGTTCAGGTCTTCAGCCTTCTCAGAAGCCTTCTTGTCCCAGACGCCATCCACATTAAACTGTGGGTCGTAGGCATTCTTCACGTAGTCGCCTGCGTGATGAGCATATGCCTCCTTGTTGACACAAGCGTTCACGAAGTTGGCATCGAGGTCTTCGATGAGATAGAACTTACCCTGGAGGTCAACCATTGGGCGGGTCTCGCCCTTCTTATTAATAAGGTAGAGCGCTGGGATGTTGGCATCCTTAGCTACCTTGGCATCATCAGCACCGAATGTAGGAGCGATATGAACGATACCAGTACCATCATCGGTAGTAACATAGTCGCCGAGGATGACACGGAAAGCCTCGCTATCCATCTCAACAAACTGATCACGACCATCCTCAGATGTAAATACCTTATCCTTATGAGCAGCAGCATATTCTGTTACGAAAGCCGGTGCAAAGAGATCTACCTTCTCGCATGGCTTTACCCATGGCAGGAGCTGCTCGTAGTGCATGCCTTCGAGGTCGGTACCCTTCATGTGGTCGATAATGCGCCAAGGGCACTGCTTCTTCTCCTTGTCGAATGGAAGGAGATCGCCCTCCTTGCACTCCTGGTCAGCCTTCAGATATGAACCTACCAGAGCCTCAGCCATCACGAGAGTCATAGGCTCGCCATTGTAGAGGTTGTAGGTCTCGATGGCTACATAGTCAATCTTAGGACCTACACAGAGAGCCACGTTTGATGGCAAAGTCCAAGGTGTAGTGGTCCATGCGATGAAGTATGGCTTGCCCCACTTGGTCCACTCTGCCTTAGGATCCTTGATGAGGAACTGGGCAGTGGTAGTGAGGTCCTTTACATCGCGGTAGCAGCCAGGCTGGTTCAACTCGTGAGAGCTCAAACCTGTACCTGCACCTGGAGAATATGGCTGGATGGTGTAACCCTTGTAGAGCAGGCCCTTGTTGTAGAGCTGCTTGAGGAGCCACCAGAGAGTCTCGATATACTTGTTATCGTAGGTGATATAAGGATGATCGAGATCTACGAAGTAACCCATCTTCTCGGTCAACTCGCGCCACTCAGCGGTGAACTTCATCACGTTCTCGCGGCACTTGTGGTTGTAATCCTCTGTAGAGATATACTTCTCAGAAGCCTTGTTGTCGATATCCTTCTTGGTGATGCCGAGTTCCTTCTCGACACCGAGTTCAACAGGGAGTCCGTGGGTATCCCATCCCGCCTTGCGGTGAACCTGGAATCCCTTCATCGTCTTGTATCTGTTGAAAGTATCCTTGATACTACGTGCCAACACGTGGTGAATACCCGGGTGGCCATTAGCTGATGGAGGTCCCTCGAAGAAGATAAACTGAGGGCAGCCTTCACGCTCGTCGATAGACTTGTGGAAGATATCATTTTTCTCCCACGCTGCTAGTACGTCATTGTTTGTCTGAGTCAAATTCAGACCGTTGTGCTCGGCAAATTTCTTAGCCATATTATCTATTTTATTTTTATATTGTTTTTACTTTTGGGCGCAAAGTTACAAAAAAAAAAGGGTTTACCCAAAATCTTTAATATATTTTCTACTTATATATACAAAAAAGACTCCTAAATGACTGAAAAATTGCTCTTTTCAAGTCATTTAGGAGTACTTAAACCTAAAATAAATGAAATATGATAAACTAAATGTTTCTAAAAGTAATGGCGGCTAACCATTGACTACTTGATAACAAACTTCTTGCCATTGCAGATATACATACCTGGAGCCAGAACGTATTCTGCATCAGAAACCTTGTTTACTTCAGCTACCTTCACACCATTGATAGAGTAAATCTTCAACTTAGCAGGAGCCTTCTTGCCACCTACCTGGTTGATACCTGTTGAGACAGACTCATTGGTCTTACCGGCAAAGTTATAAACTGCACCGTTTTCGAATTCCAAATCCTTTGTCTGCGTACCACTGCCGTTGCTGAAGATGATCATGGTAGGAGCAGTTGTCAAATCGCCATCATACTTCCACATCCAAACATCAAGACCATTCTTCTTCATGTTAGTCTTGGTACAGCTTACACCTGGCCAGTTACCACCGGTAAAGTTGTCTGTATTATTCCAAGCCCAGCAATCTACCTGACTCCAATCTGAAGGAGCGAGGAAGTAAGCGAAGATACCTGTTGGAGCAGGAACAACTACCTCTTTAATCTTGTTGAAGGTTGCAGAACCTGTCTTGGTTACACCTTCTGCATTAGTTGCGCTCCAAGTTACAGTCTTGCTTTCGCCTTCCTGCATATCTTCACCGAGAGTGAATGTAGCAGCCTTACCAGGAGTAAGAGCTACCTGCTCGCCATTACCAATCTTATACCAACCGCTCTTGGCATTGCTGCTCAATGTGGCTGCTACGGTAACAGTCTTCTCGAAGTCACCACCGTTAGGGCTGAAAGTAACCTTGGCTGCAGTATTGACAGGAGCGTCAATCTTCTGAGCATTTGCACCGCCGTCATACTTCAGGTAGATATCACCTGTGATACCAGTGATGTCACCAGACTGTGCACCGCTATTATTATTCAAGATGACATTGAAGTTATCTACGCCATCAAAAGCGCAAGTCCAGTACTTTTCGCCATTGATTTCTTCAGACTCTGTCATCTTTGTACCAGGCCAATCGCCTGTCAATTTCTTAACAGAAGTACCTTTTGACCAAGCATAGATATAAGGAGCATTTTCTGCCTGTACGTAAACCATGATAGTAGCATTAGGGTCCACCTTCTTGAAGGTCAAGCTACCGCTCTTTACTTTACCGTCCTGGGCCTCTGCGCTCCACTCAATAGTTTTGGTGTCGCCAAAGTTCATACCTGCGCCAATGGTAAGGTTCTCACTCACACCAGGAGTCAAGTTCACCTTATCCTGACCTTGTATCTGATACCAACCAGACTTAGCGTCTTCAGAGAGAGTAGCTGTCAGGTTAATAGTCTCAGTACGGAATGATCCACCAGCCTGTGAGAATAAAACGCTTGCTGGCTGAATAGGACCCTGCTCGTTCCAAATTGTACCAGCCTCCTCATTACCATCATAGTCTTGACCGTCCAGAGACTTAGCTGTAGTATCGTAGATGAAAGCACCATCCTCACCGATCTTGCCATCCTTCCAGTCCTTTACGAGAACACGGAGCTGACCCTGAGTAGAAGGAGCTTCTACTTCAATAGTAGAACCTGTATATGTCTTACCAGTTACCACGTCGGTATAAGTACCAGCTGGGCAATCTGTGAAGGTAGCACCACCATTGAGGGCTACGAGCGCATAACAATCCTTAGTAGCACGCTTGAAAGCGATACCATTCTTACCTGTTGCCTTACAACCATCTGTTGTCCACTGACCCTTACGGAGAGCAGGAACAGCCTGACGGATCTTGTTCAGACGGATGAGGTGCTGAGCTACATCGTGATTCAAAGTAGCAGCTACGTTACCAGTAGCCTTATACTCACCGAAGTCTGTTGCTGTTACATCACCTGTGATATAACCACCGAAGTAAGCACGACCAGTATCAGAAAGAGGACCGTTAGGACCTGGGTCGATTCTTACACCACGACGGAAACCAACCTCTGAACCATAGTAGATACATGGAATACCACGGAAGGTAAACAAGAGAGAGAGGTTCTCAGCCCACTGAGCATCTGTACCACCGAAACGGTTGAGATCGTTTGGACCTGGACTGTAGTCATGGCTGTCAATATATACTACATTGTATGTAGCGTCATTATAGAGTTCGTCTTCCTTTGAAAGACGGAATGCATCACTTGCTGTATTGTAGCTATAGTGCATTGGGAAGTCGATCACATTGAAACCACTTGCCTCAGAATAGTCTGGCTCATGCCATGCGCCATTGATCATCTTGGCATTTTCGCTCTTCTTGTCACCAAATGATTCCTTACCGCAGAGTGCTTGAGGACCGATAGGACCAGAACCCTCTGGCAATTCCTGACTGTCCCAGAAGCTTTGGCTTCCATCCCACTGATTCATCAAAGACTCATCAGACTTCCATGTATAGAAGTAGCAAGAAAGATTAGCCTGACCTCTATAGGTTGCTTCGTGACCACGGGTACAAACCTCACCATACATAAAGAAAGGAGCCTTGTTCAATCGCTTATTCTCGTACTGCTTACCGAGGGCAGCAAACTGAGGAACGAACTGATGGTTGAAAGTGAGTCGTGAGATGTGACCAGATGTATCGATACGGAAACCATCCACACCCATCTTGATGAACTGACCATAGCAATCTACGAGATACTTAGCTACCTCGTCGTTCTCTGTATTGAGGTCAACACAGTCACCAGCAATCTGCCCCCACCAACGGGATGGATCATCCCAACCGAACTGACCATAATGGTGCCAGTAGTTGTGAATATCACGGTTCTGACCATCCATATTCTTCATCATGGTAAGACGACGGTGGTATTGATCTTTTGGAAGGATGGTCAGGTAGTCACTACCCAAAGTTTCTGTAGGGGTCATACAAGCATCGATGTAAGCTTGGTTGCGAAGTTGTGTGTCACGATCGAACAGCTTGCAGAGCTTCTCCTCACCGAAGTTACCGGTGTGGTTGAGCACGATATCGAGGATAATCTTGATACCCTTGGCGTGAGCCTTGTCGATGAGTTCCTGGAACATCACGTCACCGCTCTTACCATCACTGCTCTGATAGCGGCAGTCAACATGCTGGAAATCCATAGCATGATAGCCGTGGTAGTCATAACCGGATGCGTTCTGTACGACAGGAGTAATCCAGATGGCTGTGAAACCAAGCGCCTTGATGTAGTCGAGCTTGTCGATGACGCCCTGGAAGTCACCTCGCCAGCAAGGGTCTTTTGTTTCAATCTGCGCTGCCTGGTTGTCCCAGCAGAGCACATTGTTTTTAGGATCTCCATCGTAAAAACGGGTGGTGATCATGAAATAGATACTTTCGTCTCGGAAGTCAGTACGATCGCTGGTAAACGCGTCCGTAGCCATCGCCTGCATAGAGACCAACATGAGCATAAGAACCGCCCATAATTTTGCGGCAAGTTTTTTCATAATGAAATTGTTAAGTTTAAAATTGAATAGTTGAATAATTATACCGCAAAATTACGAATTCTTTTTATAAATCCTATAAAATAATTCTCTTTTATACAGTTTTTTCTGTGCAATCGATTTCGCAAAATCAATGAAAAAGAGGCTGAATTTCGCAAAACGGATATTTGCAAAATTCAGCCTCATTCAGAGGATATTATGTACATAAACTGCTAACCGCACGGGGACAAACTCACACTACCCGCTTACAGAGCAGGCGAAGTGCTTGTTTAAGTCCCAAAGTAGCGGTAAGTTTATTTGATAACAAACTTCTTGCCATTGCAGATATACATACCTGGAGCCAGAACGTATTCTGCATCAGAAACCTTGTTCACTTCAGCTACCTTCACACCGTTGATAGAATAGATCTTCAACTTAGCTGTCTTCTGGACTGTTGTAGCCTGATTGATACCTGTAACAACCTCGTTGGTCTTACCATCACGGTTATAGACTGCACCGTTTACGAAATCCAAGTCGGCTGTCTGCTGACCATTATTAGCGTTGTTAAAGATGATCTTGGTAGGAGCATCTGTCAAGTCGCCATCATACTTCCACATCCAGACATCCAAGCCATTCTTCTTCTCACCAGTCTTGGTACAAGCTACACCCGGCCAGTTGCCACCAGTATAGTTATCACTACCATTCCAAGCCCAGCAGTCAACCTGACTCCAGTCTGAAGGAGCGAGGAAGTAAGCGAAGATTCCTGTTGGAGTAGGAATAATCAACTTTTCTTTCTTATTGAAGGTAGCTGTACCAGTCTTGGTAACATCGTCTGCATTAGTTGCGCTCCAAGTTACAGTCTGGCTCTCGCCTTCCATCATGTCTGCACCGATAGTGAAGGTAGCAGCCTGACCAGGAGTGAGATTTACCTGCTCACCATTACCAATCTTGTACCAACCGCTCTTTGCATTGCTGCTCAATGTAGCGGTAACAGAAATAGTATTCTCGAAGTCACCTCCGTTAGGGCTAAAAGATACCTTAGCTGCAGCAACAGTATTGACAGGAGCGTCAATTTTCTTGGCACTAGAACCACCATCATACTCCAAATAGATGTCTCCTGTGATACCAGTAATATCACCAGACTGAGCACCGTTACCATTGTTCAAGATGACATTGAAGTTCTCTACACCATCGAAAGAGTAAGTCCAGTATTTAGCACCATCAATCTCCTCTGGACCATTCATTACCTTACCAGGCCATGCACCAGTCAAATCCTTACCGTCAGTACCTGTTGTCCAAGCATGGATGTGAGGAGCATTAGTAGCCTTTACTGTTACCGTGATAGAAGCATTAGGATCTACCTTTGTATAAGTAACTTTACCTGTCTTTTCCTTGCCCTCAGAGCTTGTAGCACTCCAAGTCACAGTCTTGCTATCCTTGAAGTTCATGCCTTCGCCGATAGTGAAGGTAGCAGACTTACCAGGAGTCAAATCTACCTTGTCCTGTCCCTCTATCTGGTACCAACCAGACACAGCATCTTCTGAGAGTGTAGCAGTAACAGAGACTGTATTGGTACGGAAGGTGCCACCAGCAGGGGAAAGAGAAACGCTTGCAGGCTGAACAGGGGCCTCGTCAACCCAAGTCGTACCAGCTTCCTGGTTACCGTCATATACTTGTTCACCCAAAGACTTAGCTGCTGTATCATAGATGAAAGCACCATCCTCAATGAGCTTGCCGCCCTTCCAGTCTTTCACGAGAACGCGAACCTGACCCTGATTGTTAGGAGCATCAACGGTAATAGTAGAACCTGAGTAAGTCTTACCTGTTACCAAATCAGTATAAGTACCTGCTGGGCAACCAGTGAAGGTTGCACCACCATTGAGGGCTACGAGCGCATAGCTATCCTTGTAAGCACGCTTGAAAGCGATACCACCATTGGCAGCACAACCCTCGTCAGTCCACTGACCCTTACGGAGAGCAGGAACAGCCTGGCGAATCTTGTTCAGACGGATGAGGTGCTGAGCCAAATCATGATTCAAAGTAGCAGCCACATTACCTGTCGCTGTGTAGTCACCGAAATCCTTGGCTGTTACATCACCTGTGATATAACCACCGAAGTAAGCACGACCGGTATTAGCGAGAGGACCGTTAGGACCATTGTCAATCACAGCTCCGCGTTTGAAACCGATCTCAGAACCATAATAGAGACATGGAATACCACGGAAGGTGAACATCAGAGAGAGATTCTCTGCCCACTGAGCATCACCAGCAGAGAAACGGATGCCATCACTTGGCTGTGGACCGTAGTCGTGGCTATCCACATATACTACATTGAAGGTAGCATCATTGTATTTCATATCACCAGACTTAGCCAAACCGTATGCACTACCTGCACTAGAGAAGTTGTAATGCAATGGGAAGTCGATCACATTGAAACCGCTTGACTGTGAATAGTCAGGCTCATGCCATGCGCCATTGAGCATAAAGGTATTGTTGCTTTCAGGTGAATCAGCATTATCCTTCTCGCAGAGAGGCATCACCTTATCATCATAACCTGTACCTCTGTCATAGATTTCCTGAGTGTCCCAATATGCCTGGCTGCCATCAAACTGATCCATCAAGTTCTTTGGAGCCTGCCATGTATAATAATAAGGTGAAAGATTGTCCTGACCACGGTACTGCACACCGCCGAAACGGGCACAAACCTCACCATACATGAAGAACGGAGCCTTGTTCAATCGCTTATCCTCGTACTTCTTACCGAGGGCAGCAAACTGAGGGATAAACTGCTTGCAGAAAGTGAGACGTGAGATGTGACCGGATGTATCAATACGGAAACCATCAACACCCATCTTGATAAAGTTGCCGTAGCACTTAACGAGATAATCAGCCACGTAGTCGTTCTCGGTATTCAGATCAACACAGTCACCTGCAATCTGAGCCCACCAGCGGTTAGGTAAGTCCCAGTTGAAGTTACCAAAATGGTGCCAGTAGTTGTGAGGATCATGATTCTGACCATCGGTATTCTTCATCATGGCAAGACGACGCTGATACTGATAGCCTGGCTGAAGACTTGGATAGTCACTACCCAACTTATCCAGATTAGGAGTCATACAAGCATCAATGTCTGCCTGGTTGCGAAGATGAGTATCACGTTCGAACTCCTTGCAGAGATGCTCCTCACCGAAGTTACCGGTGTGGTTGAGCACGATATCGAGGATAATCTTGATACCCTTGGCGTGAGCCTTGTCGATGAGTTCCTGGAACATCACGTCACCGCTCTTGCTGCCATCACCACTCTGATAGCGGCAATCTACCTTGGAGAAATCCGAAGCATGATAACCATGATAGTCATAACCAGATGCATTCTGCACAACTGGAGTAATCCAGATGGCTGTAAAACCAAGAGCCTTGATATAGTCGAGCTTGTCGATCACACCCTGGAAGTCACCTCGCCAGCAAGGGTCCTTTGTACTTTTCTGTGCCTCCTGGTTGTCCCAGCAGAGCACATTGTTAGAAGGATCACCATCGTAGAAACGCGTGGTCATCATGAAGTAGATACTTTCGTCTCGGAAATCAGTACGATTGCTAGTAAACGTGTCTGTAGCCATCGCCTGCATAGAGACCAAAATGAGCATAAGAACCGCCCATAATTTTGCGGCAAGTTTTTTCATAATGAAATTGTTAAGTTTAAAATTGAATAGTTGAATAATTATACCGCAAAATTACGAATTCTTTTTATAAATCCTATAAAATAATTCTCTTTTATACAGTTTTTTCTGTGCAATCGATTTCGCAAAATCAATGAAAAAGAGGCTGAATTTCGCAAAACGGATATTTGCAAAATTCAGCCTCATTCAGAGGATATTATGTACATAAACTGCTAACCGCACGGGGACAAACTCACACTACCCGCTTACAGAGCAGGCGAAGTGCTTGTTTAAGTCCCAAAGTAGCGGTAAGTTTATTTGATAACAAACTTCTTGCCATTGCAGATATACATACCTGGAGCCAGAACGTATTCTGCATCAGAAACCTTGTTCACTTCGGCTACCTTCTGACCATTAATAGAGTAAATCTTCAACTTAGCAGGAACCTTCTTGCTACCTACCTGGTTGATACCTGTTGAGACAGACTCATTGGTCTTACCGGCAAGGTTATAAACTGCACCATTTTCGAATTTCAAATCCTTTGTCTGCTGACCACCGCTGTTGTTGAAGATGATCATAGTAGGAGCAGTTGTCAAATCGCCATCATACTTCCACATCCAGACATCCAGACCATTCTTCTTCACACCGGTCTTGGTACATGCTACACCTGGCCAGTTACCACCGGTAAAGTTGTCTGTATTATTCCAAGCCCAGCTATCTACCTGATTCCAATCTGAAGGAGCGAGGAAGTAAGCGAAGATACCTGTTGGAGTAGGAATAACTACCTCTTTAATCTTGTTGAAGGTTGAAGAACCTGTCTTAGTTGTACCATCAGCATTGGTTGCACTCCAAGTTACAGTCTTGCTCTCGCCTTCCATCATGTCAGCACCGAGCGTGAAAGTAGCAGCCTGACCAGGAGTCAGATTTACCTGCGCACCATCACCAATCTTATACCAACCGCTCTTAGCATTGCTGCTCAGCGTTGCAGTTACAGTGATTGTCTTCTCAAATTCACCACCGTTAGGGCTGAAAGCCACCTTAGCAGCAGCTGTCGAATTTGCAGGAGCAGAAATCTTCTTGGCACTTTTACCACCGTCATACTCCAAGTAGGTATCACTTGTAATACCAGTGATGTCACCAGACTGATCACCGCTACCATTATTCAATATTACATTGAAGCTCTCAACGTTATCGAAATCATAAGTCCAGTATTTAGCACCATCAATCTCCTCAGGACCCTTCATCACCTTACCAGGCCATGCACCTGTCAAATTCTTGCCGCCAACACCTGTTGTCCAAGCGTGGATGTAAGGCGCCTTGTCAGCCTTCACCATGACCACGATAGATGCGTTAGGATCAACCTTAGTATATGTAACCTTACCGGTCTTCTCCTTGCCTTCAGAACTTGTTACACTCCAAGTCACTGTCTTGGTGTCCTTGAAGTTCATGTCTTCACCGATAGTGAAGGTAACAGGCTTACCAGGGGTCAAATCTACCTTGTCCTGTCCCTCTATCTGATACCATGCAGACGTAGCATCTTCTGAGACCTCAGCGGTAACAGTTACCGTATTGGTGCGGAAATTTCCGCCAGCTGGAGAAAGAGAAACGCTTACTGGCATAAGAGGAGCCTCGTCAACCCAAGTTGTACCAGCCTCTTCATTGCCATCATAGGTCTGACCACCCTTATGCTGAGCAGCAGTTTCGTAGATGAAAGCACCATCATCAATGAGCTTGCCACCAGTCCAGTCTTTCACGAGTACGCGAACCTGCCCCTGATTATTAGGAGCATCAACGGTGATAGTAGAACCTGTGTAAGTCTTGCCTGTTACCAAGTCTGTATAAGTACCAGCTGGGCAATCTGTGAAAGTAGCACCACCATTGAGGGCTACGAGTGCATAACTGTCCTTATAAGCACGCTTGAAGGCGATACCACCCTTGGCAGGAGTACAACCATCGTCAGTCCACTGACCCTTACGGAGAGCAGGAACAGCCTGACGAATCTTGTTCAGACGGATGAGGTGCTGAGCGACATCATGATTCAATGAGGCAGCCACATTACCAGAAGCCTTGTATTCACCGAAGTCTGATGCTTCTACATCACCTGTGATATAGCCACCGAAGTAAGCACGACCTGTTTCAGAAAGAGGACCATTAGGACCTCTGTCAATCACAACATCGCGACGGAAACCTACCTCAGAACCATAATAGAGACATGGGATTCCACGGAAGGTGAACATCAGAGAGAGATTCTCTGCCCACTGAGCATCTGAGCCGCCAAAACGAGACCCTGACCCAGGACCATAGTCGTGACTGTCTACATATACCACATTATAGGTAGCGTCATTATATTTCATATCACCAGACTTAGCCAAACGGTATGCGGTGGCAGCATTACCGAAGTTGTAGTGCAATGGGAAGTCGATCACATTGAAACCGCTTGACTGAGAATAGTCTGGCTCATGCCATGCGCCATTCAGCATAAAGGTATTGTTGCTTTCTGGAGAATTCGCTTTATCTTTCTCGCAGAGAGGCATCAGCTTATCATCATAGCCTGTACCACGGTCATAGATTTCCTGAGTGTCCCAATATGACTGGCTGCCATCAAACTGATCCATCAAGTTCTGTGGAGCCTGCCATGTATAATAATAAGGTGAAAGGTTGTCCTGACCACGGTACTGCACAGCACTGTAACGGGAACAAACCTCACCATACATAAAGAAAGGAGCCTTGTTCAATCGCTTGTTCTCATACTGCTTACCGAGGGCAGCAAACTGAGGAATGAACTGCTTGCAGAAGGTAAGACGTGAGATGTGACCGGATGTATCAATACGGAAACCATCGACACCCATCTTGATGAAATTGCCATAGCAGTTGATAAGATATTCAGCCACTGTATTATTCTCAGTATTGAGGTCCACACAGTCACCTGCAATCTGAGCCCACCAGCGGTTTGGCTCATCCCAGTTGAAGTTACCGAAATGGTGCCAATAGTTATGTGGATCATGATTCTGACCATCGGTATTCTTCATCAGGGCAAGACGACGCTGATACTGTGCCGCAGGCAAAAGACTTGGATAGTCACTACCTAATGTTTCGGGATTAGGAATCATACAAGCATTGATGTCTGCCTGGTTACGAAGACGTGTATCGCGGTCGAACTCCTTGCAGAGCTTCTCCTCACCGAAGTTACCGGAGTGATTGAGCACGATATCGAGGATAATCTTGATACCCTTTTCGTGAGCCTTGTCGATGAGTTCCTGGAACATCACGTCACCGCTTTTTTTGCCGTCACCACTCTGATAACGGCAATCTACCTTGGAGAAATCCGAAGCATGATAGCCGTGGTAGTCATAACCGGATGCATTCTGTACGACAGGAGTAATCCAGATGGCAGTGAAACCTAACGCCTTGATGTAGTCGAGCTTGTCGATGACACCCTGGAAGTCACCTCGCCAACAAGGGTCCTTGGTACTCATCTGTGCTTCCTGGTTATCCCAGCAGAGCACATTGTTTTTAGGATCTCCATCGTAGAAACGCGTGGTGATCATGAAGTAAATACTTTCATCTCGGAAATCTGTACGATTATCCGTGAAGTTGTCAGTCGCCATCGCATTAGACGAGGCAAGAAGCAGCATCGCTGCAAAGAGCTTCTTCTTGAACTTTCTCATAAAAATTTTTGAATTAAGTTAAGATATTTAGTCAAATTTTATTTCACTTACAAATTTAATCATAATAAATGATGATAACAAATAAATAAAACAACTTCTGCTCATTTTTTCGTGCAACCGATTGCATTAATAAGTAAAATAAACAAACACAAACGATTATACAAAAAAAATACGCAAGTTTTCATCTGAAAACTTGCGTACTCAAAAGAGAAAAGAGATTTATTACTTGATGACATACTTCTTGCCACTGCAAACATAGACACCTGGAGCGAGGATGTACTCAGCATCTGCCATGCTACCTACCTCAGCTACCTTCACACCATTGATAGAGTAAATCTTCAACTTAGCAGGAGCCTTCTTGCTACCTACCTGGTTGATGCCTGTTGAGACAGACTCATTGGTCTTACCGGCAAGGTTATAAACTGCACCGTTTTCGAATTCCAAATCCTTTGTCTGCTGACCACCGCCGTTGTTGAAGATAATCATAGTAGGAGCACCTGTCAAATCACCATCATACTTCCACATCCAGACATCGAGACCATTCTTCTTCTCACCAGTCTTGGTACAAGCTACACCTGGCCAGTTGCCACCGGTAAAGTTGTCTGTATCACTCCAAGCCCAGCAATCTACCTGACTCCAGTCTGAAGGAGCGAGGAAGTAAGCAAAGATACCTGTTGGAGTAGGAACAACCACCTCTGCCTTCTTGTTGAAGGTAGCAGTACCAGTCTTAGCCTTATCCTCTGCATTAGTTGCGCTCCAAGTTACAGTCTTGCTCTCGCCTTCCATCATGTCAGCACCGAGGGTGAAGGTAACTGGCTTACCAGGAGTAAGAGCCACCTGCTCACCATTACCAATCTTATACCAACCGCTCTTGGCATTGTCGCTGAGGGTTGCTGTTACTGAAATAGTCTTCTCGAAGTCACCACCGTTAGGACTCAAAGTAACCTTGGCTGTTGTGTTGACAGGAGCATCGAGCGTCTTGACATTTGAACCACCATCATACTCCAAGTAGATATCGCCTGTGATACCAGTGATGTCACTTGACTGCTTGTCATTACCATTATTCAGAATCACATTGAAGCTCTCTACTCCATCGAAAGTCTTGTACCAGTAGTTGACACCACCAATCTCTTCAGGACCATCCATGGTCTTACCGTGCCATGCACCAGTCAACTCTTTAGCAGGTTTGCCAGGAACCCAAGCATAGATAGTTGGAGCATTGTCTGCCTTTACATATACGGTGATAGATGCGTTAGGATCCACCTTGGTGAAGGATACAGAACCATTCTTCTCACTCTTGTCGTTCTTAGCATACCATGTTACAGTCTTGGTCTGCTTGAAGTTCATACCTTCACCGATAGTGAATGTCTTGGTCTCGCCAGGAGCCAACTCTACCTTGTCCAGACCTTCTACCTGGAACCAGCCTTCAGTAGCCTTACCGCTAAGGCTTACCTCTACAGTAACAGTATTGGTGCGGAAAGTACCACCATTCTGAGAGAACTTCAAACCAAACTCATTAGTCTGTGGCTCAACCCATGTTGTACCATCTTCCTCATGACCATCATAAGCCTGATCAGCCTCTGACTTAGACTTAGGAGCCTCATTATAGATGAAAGGACCATCCTCACCTATCTTGCCACCCTTCCAGTCCTTCACGAGAACACGGAGCTGACCCTGAGTAGCAGGAGCATCAACGGTGATAGTAGTACCTGTGTATGTTTTGCCTGTTACCACGTCGGTATAAGTACCATCAGGGCAATCTGTGAATGTTGCACCACCATTGATGGCTACGAGTGCATAGCTGTCATTCTTATAAGCACGCTTGAAGGCGATACCGCCATCAGCAGGAGTACAACCATCGTCGGTCCACTGACCCTTACGCAAAGCAGGAACAGCCTGACGAATCTTGTTCAGACGGATGAGGTGCTGAGCGACATCATGATTCAATGTTGCAGCCACATTGCCTGTAGCCTTGTAGTCACCGAAATCAGATGCTTCTACATCACCAGTGAGGTAACCACCGAAGTAAGCACGACCAGTTTCTGAAAGAGGACCGTGAGGACCTCTGTCAATCGGAGCACCGCGACGGAAACCTACCTCAGAACCATAATAGAGACATGGAATACCACGGAAGGTAAACATCAGAGAGAGATTCTCTGCCCACTGAGCATCATCACCAGAGAAACGGAATTGGTCGTTGGTTTGCTGAGGACCGTAGTCGTGGCTATCAACATATACCACATTATAGGTAGCATCATTATATCTCTTGTCACCTGACTTTGCCAAACCGTATGCGGCGGCAGCATTACCGAAGTTGTAGTGCAATGGGAAGTCGATCACATGGAAACCACTTGCCTGAGAATAGTCTGGCTCATGCCACTTACCATTCACCATAAAGGTATTGTCACTTGTTGGTGTTGGGGCATTGTCTGACTCACAGAGAGCCATCTGATGGTCATCCACACCTGTACCGCCATTGGCTTTATCAAAGAGTACCTGTGTATCCCAGTATTTCTGGCTACCATCCCATTTGTCGAGCAAGTCCTGTGGAGCCTCCCATGTGTAATAATAGCAAGAGAGGTTATCCTGACCACGGTATGTGACATCACTGTAACGGGCGCAAACCTCACCATACATGAAGAAAGGTGCCTTGTTCAATCGCTTGTCCTCATACTTCTTACCGAGGGCTGTAAACTGAGGAATAAACTGCTTGCAGAATGTCAAACGTGAGATGTGACCGGAAGTATCGATACGGAATCCATCCACACCCATCTTGATGAAACTGCCGTAGCACTTTACGAGATAGTCTGCTACGTAGTCGTTCTCGGTATTCAGATCCACACAGTCGCCTGCAATCTGAGCCCACCAGCGATTAGGAAAGTCCCAGTTGAAGTCACCAAAATGGTGCCAGTAGTTGTGAACATCCTCGTTCTTACCACGAACATTCTTCAACAAGCCAAGACGACGCTGATACTGCTCATAAGGGACACTTGTAAGGTAGTCGGAGCCCAACTTCTCCTCGTTAGGAATCATACAAGCATTGATGAGTGCCTGAGTTTCCAAGTCGGTATTACGGTCAAACTCCTTGCAGAGTGTCTGCTCACCGAAGTTACCGGTATGGTTGAGCACGATGTCGAGGATAATCTTGATACCCTTTTCGTGAGCCTTGTCAATGAGTTCCTGGAACATGGCGTCACCGTCCTTGCTACCATCGCTGCTCTGATAACGGCAGTCTACATGCTGGAAATCCATGGCATGATAACCGTGGTAATCATAACCGGATGCGTTCTGCACTACTGGTGTAATCCAGATAGCTGTAAAACCCAATGCCTTGATGTAGTCGAGCTTGTCGATGACACCCTGGAAGTCGCCTCGCCAGCAAGGGTCTTTTGTTTTGATCTGCTCTGACTGGTTATCCCAGCAGAGCACATTGTTTCCTGTGTCACCATCGTAGAAACGCGTGGTCATCATAAAATAGATACTTTCGTCTCGGAAGTCAGTACGATTGCTAGTAAACGTGTCTGTAGCCATCGTCTGCATGGAGACCAACATGAGCATTAAAAC
The DNA here is from genome assembly GCA_934202525.1 of uncultured Prevotella sp. Lineage (GTDB taxonomy): Bacteria > Bacteroidota > Bacteroidia > Bacteroidales > Bacteroidaceae > Prevotella. The sequence goes on along the minus strand of CAKPYB010000011.1, from coordinate 72,558 downwards.
CGCCCATAATTTTGCGGCAAGTTTTTTCATAATGAAATTGTTAAGTTTAAAATTGAATAGTTGAATAATTACACCGCAAAATTACAAACTATTTCTATCCGCGCAACAAGATATTTCACTTTTCTGCTGATATTTTTGTGCAATCGATTTCACAAATATTAAGAAAAAGAGGCTGGATTCTGTAAACCAAATATTTACAAAATCCAGCCCCTTTAAGAGTATATAATTAATATAACGGGCGCGCCAGAAAATAGAAAGAATATTGTACTTTTGGCTTGTCCGAAATCAAATTCAGAGGTTTTCAGCCTCTTGCAACCAGATGGCTGAATCTGCATCACTAGGCATACGCCAGTCGCCACGAGGACTGAGGCTTACGCTACCTACTTTCGGACCGTCAGGCAGACAGCTGCGCTTGAACTGCTGATTGAAGAAACGGCGCACGAAGGTCTTCAGCCACTTTTTGATAGTCTCCTCATCATAGCTGTCAGGATCATTATCACTGATCTTTACACGCTCCAGTTCGGAATCAATAAATGCCTTCTTTGCCAACATGTAAATCTTGGAAGGACGGAAACCGAAACGCAGGAAATAGTAGAGGAAGAAATCATGGAGTTCGTATGGACCCACCAAATCTTCCGTCTTCTGCTTGATATTTCCATTCTCATCTGCCGGAATCAACTCTGGACTAATAGGAGTATCGATGATATCACGAAGAGTGATGCGGCTCTGTTCGTCTACCCCACTCTCTGCTACATGATTTACGAGATGACGGATCAGGGTCTTAGGAATGCTGGCATTCACGCCATACATGCTCATGTGGTCACCATTATAGGTAGCCCATCCTAATGCCAACTCTGAAAGGTCGCCGGTACCGATAACCATACCCCCCATCTTATTGGCTAAATCCATCAGGATCTGGGTACGTTCACGAGCCTGGGAATTCTCGTAAGTCACATCATGCACACTGGCATCCTGACCGATGTCCTCAAAGTGCTGGGTTACAGCCTTGGCGATGCTGATTTCCTTAATGGTAATACCAAGACTCTGCATCAGCGAGATAGCATTATTGTAGGTTCTGTCTGTGGTTCCGAATCCCGGCATAGTGACACCTACGATACCCTTTCGGTTCATTTTGAGTTTATCAAAAGCTTTTACACAAGCGAGTAAGGCCAGCGTAGAATCCAAACCACCGCTAATACCGATTACTACGGTCTTGGCATGGGTATGAACGATACGCTTGGCTAGTCCCATGAGCTGGATATTGAAAATCTCCTCGCAAGAGGCATTCATATCGCTGCTGGTAGGAATAAACGGATACGGATTCACCTCACGCTCCAACACAAAATCGCGTTCATTTTCGGTAGGTTCGGCTTCGATATTACGGATATTGAACTGACCGCCGAGAACAGAATACTTAATATTGCGCTGGGCATTTACATAAGTAGAATTCGTACGACGCTCAGAGCGGAGTTTCTCTACATCTATCTGTGAGATAACCATCTGCGGTTCAATAGAGAAACGTTCACTCTGTGAAAGTAAAACTCCATTCTCATAAATCAGGGCATTTCCACCATAAACCACATCCTGCGTACTCTCACCGAATCCGCAGGAGCTGTAGACGTATCCGGTCATGGTACGGGCACTCTGCTGGCTGAGCAGACTCTTCAGATAGTTATGTTTTCCGATAAGTTCGTCGCTTGCAGAAAGGTTGAAGATCAGGTCTGCTCCAGCCAGTGCAAGCTTATTGCTAGGAGGAGCCGGAGCCCATACATCTTCGCAGATTTCCACACCAAACTGTACGCCATCGAAAGTTTGAAAAATCTGAACATCAGGCGTCAGTTTCACCTTATGTCCGGCATAACGGACTTCGCAATCTCTCAGGTCCTGAGCCGAGGCAAACCAGCGTTTCTCATAAAACTCGCTGTAGTTTGGAAGATATGTCTTCGGTACAATACCGAGAATCTGTCCATGCTGGATAACGATACCACAATTGAGCAACAAGTCGCCCGCTATCACCGGCGCCCCCACGATAGAGATGACATCGAGTTTGCGTGTGAAATCGAGCAACATCATCACCGCCTGCTCAGATGATTCGAGAAGCATCTGCTGACGGAAGAGATCCTGACAGGAATAGCCCGTAACCGAGAGTTCCGGAAATGTAATGATCTCTACACCCTTTCCCTCAGCCAGCGCTATCTGTTCCTCTATCTGCTGGGTATTGAAAATGACATCACCCACCTTTACGGCAGGGATGGCACTGGCTACCTTAATAAATCCGTACTTCATAATAAATTACTTTATTGTTACCTGTGTAGCACCATAGCCATACTCCTGGAAAGAAGCATCCTGATAGGTGCAACTCTTATAGCGATAGTTCAACTCATGAATGAGAGTCTGGCGCAACACACCTTCGCCCTTTCCATGAATAAAGATAATTTTCTGTCCCTTCTTTTTCTTATATTCCTCCATGGTCTTCTTGAAGATATCCATCTGATAATGAAGAATATCGGCAGAATTCATTCCAGCAGTTGTTTCAAGCACTTCATCCGCATGAAGATCTATCACAAGGGTACCATCATCCTTCTTGCTCTTCTTCTTGCTGGTGTTGGCGACAACCTTCTCATCCTTATACATCTGCTCTTTCAGACGCTTGGAATCGATAACCAGCGGACGGGCTATTTCATCGTTCTCTACAATCGTAAAGAGATAGGCTGGAGTCTCGAAGAAATCGTTCTCCTCAAAAAGATGAAGTTTGTAGAATTTCACGGGATCGAGACGGAACTGAACATCTGTTGCCGGCTTCAGAAGGAATGGCTTGTCCTTCTTGTAGGCTATCATCTGGATGGCGATATGCTCCATCTCGTTCAGAGCCTCACGACCGAATTCCTCGATGAAGAGTTTGGTGTTCGGTTCTATTTCTCCCTCAGCTTTCAGAGTCCAAGCATTTCCCTCAGCCACGAGATAGGTATAGCGGAGATAGTAGTTGCTGTCATTCACCATATAGGTCTCGAAACGGGTATTGGTTACGTCCTTGATGTTGATAGGTACAAAGGCGAGATAAGCACTGAGTTTGTTGCCACCCGTACGTTCCTCAACCGGTTTTACAAAGGTTATCTCACGGTCGGCAGCATCATATTCCTCTACATCCATATCCACGTCATCGTGATCATTCAAGATGGCCTTGATACTCCGGCTGTCCTGATGCAGTTCGGTATTGGCATGCTCCTCAGCCTTCTGCTGCGCATCCATCTTAGCCGAAATCATCTTGCCCATGGAGTATTCATCCTGCTCCACCACAACTACCTCGTTGATAGGCATCGGAATCTCAAAACCATCCTCATCCTCAACGAGCACAATATTTTTACCTTGGAAGCCGGCAACCTTTCCGCCACCCACTTCGCTCAAGAATCTGACTTTATCTCCTTTTTTCATAATCTATTAATAATTTGTAATTGCAAAGATACAAAAGATATTGCAAAACAGGGCTTATTTTAATATTTTTAATGCTACTGATAAAAATAATCCTGTAAAAGATGCACCATGTTAGATATTTTTCCGTATCTTTGCAAAGAAAAAGAAATAGTAACGAACCCTTTAAACTGAAAAGTTATGATTACATTTCCTTGCGCCAAGATTAATCTTGGTTTAAATATAGTTAGCAAGCGGAAGGATGGATACCACAATCTCGAAACGGTGTTCTACCCTATTCCGCTGACCGATGCACTTGAAATCAAGCTCATGGGCGATGAATTCCCTAGCGATGTTCCTTGTGATCTGAAGATTACAGGTAACGCAGTGGATTGCGACGAACAGAACAATCTCGTTGTAAAGGCTTATAATCTCCTGGCTGCCGACTTCAGGATTCCACGCATCCATGCTCACCTGGTGAAGCGTATTCCTTCGCAGGCTGGTTTGGGTGGCGGTTCTGCCGATGCGGCCTTCATGATTCGTTTGTTGGACGAGCGTTTCCGTCTCAATATCGGTAATCCGGAGATGGAAAGATATGCTGCCAAACTGGGCGCAGACTGTGCCTACTTCATTTCTGCTGACCCCGAAGATGGCGATACTGCTTGCTATGCAGAAGGTATCGGAGAAGAACTGATGCCGGTGAGTGGTCCTGGCGATAATCTGAAGGGCTATCATCTGGTTGTGGTGAAGCGCGATGACATTGCCGTCAGCACCAAAGAGGCTTATGCAGCCATCACCCCACAGGCACCAGCCAAATGTTGCCGCGACATTGTACGCCAGCCTATCGAGACTTGGAAAGAGGAACTTGTCAACGATTTTGAGGCACCTATCTTCAAGATGCACCCGGAACTGGCAGAAATCAAACAGAAGCTGTACAACCTGGGTGCCGTATATGCTGCGATGAGTGGTAGCGGAAGTGCCATCTTCGGTATCTTCAAACATAAACCTGCAAATATAGAGGAACAGTTCGAAGGAATGTTCTGTAAAATAATGAAACTTTAATTTAGTTAATAGTTTACTCAAAATATAATGAACGAAGAAACACATCAGAAACTGATGACTATCAAGCGAAGCTTCCGCTTGCTGATGAACGGTCCGGGATCGCAATCTATGCGCGATAAGGGACTGGGATATAAACTGAATTGGGGCGTACCATTCTATGAACTGAAAAAGATGGCTGAGGAATATGGTAAAGACTATGACCTCTCCATCGAACTGTGGAAGGAAGATATCCGGGAGTGCAAGATTCTGGCTACACTCATCATGCCTGCCGATAAGATGCTTCCGGAAATCACAGATCTCTGGATGGAACAGGTACAGAGTCAGGAGATGGCAGAGATGCTTGCCTTCAACCTGTTGCAGTACGTAGATTATGCGCCTGTCATCGCCTACCAGTGGATAGCGAGTGACAAGCCACTCTACGAGATTGCCGGTTTCCAGCTCCTTGCCCGTCTCTTTGCCAATGGAAAAGAGCCTAACGAGCGTGGCATCAACGAATTCCTGGATCAGGCTGCCGCTGCATTGCAGGGTGACAACATGGGAATAAAGCATGCAGCCTCTAATGCGGTTCTCCGTTTCTGCGACTTCGGTGAGGATTTCGAGAAGATTACAAGAGGAGCACTCAAGGGTATCTACGAGATTTAATGGTTCTGCAAAGGCGGTCTGAAACCGCCCACGACCCTGCTGAAATTACGTCCCGACGTAGCATTTGCTACGTCCCGACATACAAAAAAATACGTCCCGACGCAGCAAATGCTACGTCGGGACGTATTTTTATGGCTATTTTCGTCATTACATGAAATACTTCTGGTATTCGTTTTCGAAATTCGGAGTGAAAACACCCTTGCCGATGTTTTCTCTGATTTCATCCTTTGTCCAGAATCTGCCACCGGCCAATTCTTCCTGGCTCGGTTTCACTTCGCCATCATATACACAGCGATGTACATAAACCAGTTCCTTTTCCCGCTGACTCTCAAAGACATAATGTCCCAGCGATTCCGGTTCAAAATCGGTAATACCCAACTCTTCCCTTACCTCGCGATGCAAAGCCTGACTCACACTTTCGCCTAAATCTACATGACCGCCGCAGGCTGTATCCCATTTATCCGGCTGGATATCCTTCCAGGCTGGACGATGCTGCAGATACAGATCACCCCGGCTGTTGAATACATGCAGATGAACTACCGGATGCAAGATCTTGCTTCCGTCATGGGCATGACCGCGGGTTACAGCTCCCAGGATGTTGCCCATTTCATCTACTATCGGAAATTCCTCGTTCTTATTATCTATCATCATTTTAAAAGTTTATAGTTAACAGTTTATAGCGGCTTCGCCGTATAGCAAGAATGCCCTATAAACTATCAACTCTTAACTATTAACTTTCTAAAGCGTTCCGTATTCATCAGAGTAGCGCAACATCTGGTCGACATAGCTCTCCTCGTAATCCAATACTACGTCTGTAATTTCGCCTTCTTCATCCATCTCCAGCGTCATCTTCGGATTGATGAATCCCTTGTATGGAGCGAGATTCAGTTTCTTGTATCTTGCCAGTATCTCGCGATGCAATTCCGGATCAATATTCACGGCATACTTCTCTACCAACAGGCGGGCTGCCTCGAAATCGCCCTCACTCTTGATGCGCTGAATTTCAGCAAGCAACTCACCAAAGAGATGGCGGAGCTTGGCATAATCATTAATCTTCACATAAGTCTTCGTCGTAATGATATTACCCTCGCTGTCCTTCAAAGCATCCTCGGCAGAAGCATAGCTCATATCCATCTTCACCAGTTCCACAGCACCCTCGGCATGTTCCATTACCCACCATGCTATCAGCGCACGGTTGCGCATGTGGGCTTCCTCTATCTTGTCGCCTTCCTTGATGCGGATGGTCTGGGTGAGCAAGCCGTTCATCAGATAACCGTAATACTGAGCCTTGTATGCCTCATCATTCGGAGTCAGACCCAGTTCTACCAGTTTATGGTCGGCTACATAATAGAGTCCGAAAAGATCGGCTCTCGCCTCTTCTATCGTACTGCCATACGCCTTCAGTGCATCAGGGTCGGTACCAGGCAAAAGCTGTCCGCTACCATGTCCCAGACACTCATGCAGGTCGGTATGCAGATCATCGGTAATATCCTCGTACTGATTCATCAGACTGATGGTATCCTCATCGATAACGAATTCATCGCGGAAACCATTGCCTTGAGCTGCCTTGTTATATGCCTCGGTCAGGTTACCGATGGTCACACTCTTAGAACCATATTCCTGACGGATCCAGTTGGCATTCGGAAGATTGATGCCGATGGCAGAAGCTGGATATTCCTCGCCACCCAACATCGCCGCACAGATGACATTGGCTGTAACACCCTTCACCTCAGGCTTACGGAAACGTGGGTCTACAGGAGAATGGTCCTCAAACCACTGGGCATTCTGACTGATGGTCTGGGTGCGCTTCGTTGCTTCAAGATCCTTATATTCTACGATGCCTTCCCAAGTACCTTTCAGTCCGAGCGGATCGCCATACACTTCGATAAATCCGTTGATGAAATCAATCATTCCCTCGTGCTGCTGCACCCAGGCGATGCTGTAACGGTCGAAATCCTTCAGATCGCCTGTACGGTAATACTTCACCAGGAGATCGATGAGATGTTTCTGTTCCTCATTTTCTGCATATTTCTGAGCACGGAGCAACCATGAAACAATCTCCTTGATAGCTGCGCCATAGAGGCCGTCTTCTGTCCATTTCAGCTCTACCAGTTCACCATTACGCTTGGTCAGTTTAGAGTTCAGACCATAAGAAGGAGCCTGTTCGTTGCCGTCTTCCTTCATCCTGGCATAGAAACGTTCTACTTCTGCCTGAGAAACATTCTCATAGAAATTGCAGGCTGAAGTCTGTACCAGATCCTCGCCATCCGTCTGATTCACGCGCTTAGGCATGACTTCCGGATTGAAGATGACAGGCACCAGAATGCCCAGCAGGTCTTCCTTGCTCTGTCCCTTGGAAAGAAGTAGGTATTCATCGGCTACAGCCCCAACCATCTCATAGAAAAATTCCTCAGAAAATCCTGGTACAAACTTTTCACATCCATAGTGATGATGGATGCCGCTGGCAAACCAGACACGCTTCAGGTACACTTCGAAAGCCTTGAAATCTTCGCTTTCGCGATTACCCTCATAATGACGGTATACAGCCTCCAAGGTCTTACGGATGCGCAGGTTGTATTTGCCCTGCTGGTCGAAGGTGATATCACGTCCCAAGAGGGTTGCCTTCGACAAGCAATAAATATAAATTTTCTGTGTGAGCGACAGGTTTTCGAAACCCTTCAGCTCATAACGGAGCATCTGGATATCGGCAAATCGCTCTTGAGTGTTTACATTACATTTTGCCATTTTTATCTGTATTTACCATGCAAAAGTAATACATTTTTTCCACATACCAAACTTTTCCTCCTGTTTTTCGCTCTTTGCAAAGTTTTTTACTTGAAATATGCACTTTTTCTTGGAGAAAACTTTTATTTATGCAGATTATTCATTACCTTTGCATGAAAAACAAAACAAAAACATGCCGGTAAAGGCAGAAAACATAAAACGGCAATCATGCAGATAAACGAGATATTAAAAAGCTATTTTGGATACGATTCCTTCCGCCCCAACCAGGAAGCGATTATCAGAGAGGTAATGCAGGGACACGACTGTCTGGTTCTCATGCCGACTGGTGGTGGAAAGAGTCTGTGCTACCAGGTTCCCGCATTAGCAATGGAAGGTACCGCTGTGGTCATTTCACCGCTCATCAGTCTGATGCACGACCAGGTGGAGGCGCTCAAGGCAAACGGTATCCCGGCAGAAGCACTGAACAGCGGAAACGACACGACCGATGAACTTATCATCCGACGCCGATGCGAGAAGGGAGAACTGAAACTCCTTTATGTTTCGCCCGAAAAACTCATCAGCGAGATACCTTATTTATTTAGCAACATCAAGATTTCGCTCTTTGCCGTTGACGAGGCCCACTGTATCAGCCAGTGGGGACACGATTTCCGTCCGGAGTATTCGCAACTCGGTATGCTGCACGAGAATTTCCGCAATGTCCCGGTGATGGCGCTAACAGCCACAGCCGACAAGATAACGCGCGAAGATATCATACGCCAGCTTCATCTCAATGGGCAGACGTTCGTAAGCAGTTTCGACCGTCCCAACCTCTCCCTCACCGTAAGACAGGAGAGCACCAAAAAGGCAAAGCTCCAATACATCACCCGCTTCATCAGTAATCATCCGGAAGAAGCAGGCATCATCTACTGTCTCTCCCGCAAGAACACCGAAATGGTAGCTCAGAAACTTATCGATCTGGGTATCAATGCCGCAGCCTATCACGCCGGAATGACTGCCCAGACCAGAGCATCAGTACAGGAGCGGTTCAAGATGGACCAGATTCAGGTGGTATGTGCTACCATCGCTTTCGGAATGGGCATCGACAAGAGTAATGTGCGCTGGGTAATCCACTATAATATGCCTAAAAGCATCGAGAGTTTCTATCAGGAAATAGGTAGAGCCGGAAGAGATGGAGCACCATCAGATACCGTACTGTTCTATTCGATGGCCGACATCATCACCCTCCGTTCTTTCTGTGAAGAAAGCGGACAGCGTGATGTGAACATGGAGAAACTGCGCCGCATGGAGGAATATGCCGAATCGAGAGTATGCCGACGACGCATTCTGCTGAATTATTTTGGCGAGACATCGTCCTGCAACTGCGGCAACTGTGATGTTTGCAAGAATCCTCCACGCACCTTCGACGGCACCATCAGAGCCCAGAAAGCCCTGAGTGCCGTGGTCCGTTCGGGTGAGCATATTGCAGTAGGTACCTGCATCGAGATTCTGAGAGGCATGCATTCTTCTGCAGTTGTGAAAAACAAATACAACGAGATGAAAACCTTCGGTGTGGGTAGGGATACAACATCTAAGGACTGGAATGCTTATCTGCTGCAGATGCTACAGATGGGATTCTTCGAGATTGCCTACAACAACCACAACTACATGAAGGTTACCGATTTAGGCTGGAAGGTACTGAAGGGAGAACATCATGTTTCGCTGGCTTATATCGAAGAAGATGATAAAGCCACCCGCCCACAGAAAACGGTACGCAACAGGAAGGGCGCCATCGCCCAGCCGGGAAATCTCATTCCTGAGGTGCATGCCGAACGTGTCATCTTCCAGGAAGACTCGAAAGGCGTGGAAGACAAAGGGCTCTTTGAACACCTCAGAAAGATACGCAAGAACCTTGCCGACGAACAGGGTTATCCTCCATATATCGTACTCAGCGACAAGAGCCTTCATGAACTCGCAAGAATGAAACCTACCACCAAGAATGCCATGAGCCTGATCAGTGGTATCGGAGAATTCAAGCTCAATAAATATGGCGATACCTTCATCAAGGCTATCAGGAAATATACAGGACTATAACAGAAGAATATCTCCGAAAGATATTTTCATAACCTTCGGAGATAATTTCATAACTAAGGGAGATAATACCCGTAACTAAGGGAGAAAATACCCGTAACTAAGGGAGATAGCATTCGTAACTAAGGGAGATAAAAAAATCGGGATGTCTGCAAGTTCAGAACTGCAAACATCCCGATTTAATTTTATAGATTGAAGAGATGCGCAACTTAGTTGTTTACGCTACCTCCCACTATATCAAGCAATTCATTGGTAATGGCCTGTTGACGACTCTTGTTGTACTGCAAGTTGAGTTCGCGCAAGAGTTCATCGGCATTATCCGTAGCGGTCTGCATGGCTACCATTCTGGCAGCATGCTCACTCGCCTGGCTATCCAGCAGCGCTGTATAAATCATCAGTCGAAGCTGTTTAGGAATCAAGACTCCCAACACAGTCTCCAGGTCTGGCTCTACAATGAAGTCATCATTCAGAGGTTTTGCCTCAGAACTCTGGCGTCCGTCAGCTTCAGCCTGCTTTTGGCGCAGATATTCCTGAGCCTTTGCCGTAGCCACATTAGAGGTAAGGTCACGATCGTTGTCCGCTCCTATTGCCTCTGTGCTGAGATCAATAGGCAAGAAAGTCTTGCGGGTCAGAATCTGTGAACCGGCACTCTTAAAGTGATGATAAATCATCTCCACCTTATCGAGCTCACCAGCAGCATACTGCTTGGCAAGTGAATGGGCGATATCTGCACAGGCGCTGGCATGAGGATGATCGGCAAGATCATTAAAGTTACCGCCAATCTTCAAACCCAGTTTCTGTGCCTTCTCTGCCACTTTTCGTCCGATAGGATATACCGTGATGTCGTCAATGCCTTGAGCCTTATACTCGTCCACCGCATGCATCATCATCTTGATAACGTTGGAATTGAATCCACCACACAAGCTGCTGTTAGAACTGTATACCACAAGAGCTACACGCTTGATTTCCTTGTGCTCCAACTGCAACGGATGGTCGACATTCGGAGTACTTACCAGGAAACTCTTGAGGATATGTTCCAGCATATTTCCATAAGGCAGCATATTCTGGATAGCTACCTGAGCATGATGCAACTTACTGGAAGCCACCATCTTCATCGCACTCGTAATCTTACGGGTACTGTTAACGCTGGCTATGCGAGTTTTAATCTCTTTTAATGACGGCATAGGCTATTACGCTTTATATTGTCCTGCAACATTAGCCATGGTCTCCTCGACTGCCTTAATGGCATCGTCGGTGAGTTTACCATCGCCCAAAGTCTCAATCACATCAGCGTGCTGGCTGCGCATAGCATCGAGGAACTGATCCTGACAGTCGCGAACCTTATCCATTGGCACGTCGTGCATCAATCCGTGAACACCACAGTAGAGAATAGCTACCTGCTCGCCTACCGGCATTGGGCGGTACTGAGGCTGAACCAGCAACTGGTCGTTCTTACGGCCACGGTCCAGAGTCATCGCTGTTACGGCATCCATATCGCTAGAGAACTTAGAGAAGGCCTCCAGCTCACGATACTGAGCCATATCAATCTTCAGTGTACCAGCCACCTTCTTCATACTCTTGATCTGGGCAGAACCACCTACACGAGATACGGAGATACCTACGTTGATAGCTGGACGGAAGCCCTGGTTGAAGAGGTCGGTCTCCAGGAAGATCTGACCGTCGGTGATAGAGATCACGTTGGTTGGGATGTATGCAGATACGTCACCAGCCTGGGTCTCGATGATTGGGAGGGCAGTCAAGGAACCGCCACCCTTCACCTTGCCCTTCAGGCACTCTGGAAGGTCGTTCATCTGCTCGGCTACCTCCTGCTGGTCGTTGATACGAGCGGCACGCTCCAACAGACGAGAGTGGAGATAGAACACATCACCAGGATAAGCCTCACGTCCTGATGGACGGCGGAGGATCAGAGATACCTCACGGTAAGCCACAGCCTGCTTACTCAAGTCATCATATACTACGAGGGCTGAGTAACCACGGTCGCGGAAGTACTCACCGATGGCTGCACCGGCAAATGGTGCGTAATACTGCATGGCTGCAGGATCGGCAGCGGTAGCACTTACGATGATGGTATATGGCAGGGCGCCGTGCTCCTTGAGGTTCTGTACCAATGCTGCAACAGTAGATGCTTTCTGACCGATAGCTACATAGATACAATATACTGGCTTGCCAGCCTCATAGAAACTCTTCTGGTTGATGATGGTATCCACTGCGATGGCAGTCTTACCGGTCTGACGGTCACCGATGATCAACTCACGCTGTCCACGACCGATAGGAATCATAGAGTCTACCGCCTTCAAACCAGTTTGAAGAGGTTCCTTTACTGGCTGACGATAGATTACACCAGGTGCCTTACGATCCAAAGGCATCTCGAAAGAATCGGTGAGGTCGATGTCACCCAGACCATCAATAGCCTGACCCAGAGGGTTTACGACACGTCCGAGGAAGTTGTCGTTTACGCGGATAGAAGCGATACGGTGTGTACGCTTCACGCTCTGTCCCTCCTTGATGCCAGCTGTAGGACCTAAGAGGACACAACCTACATTGTCTTCCTCCAAGTTCATGACGATAGCCATGGTTCCGTTCTCAAACTCAAGAAGTTCATTAGCCTCGGCATTGCGCAGACCATAGATACGAGCCACGCCATCGCTGACGGTAAGCACAGTACCCACCTCGTCAAACTGCTGAGAGCCATTAACCTCCTGGAGCTGCTGCTGAAGAACCTCAGACACCTCACTTGGTTTAATTTTATCTGACATTTTGTTATTTACTTTAATTATTTTTACTTTTTGAGCTGTGTCAGAATGTTGTTGAGCTTAGTCTTTACGCTCGCATCCATTCTGTAAGTATCATACTCAAGGATGAAACCACCAATCAGTTCAGGGTTCACCTCGGTCTTGAACTCCACAGTACCTTTCGTTCTCTGCTCCACCATCTTGCGCATCTTATCCTCCGTAGAGGCGTCAACGGCAGTGGCGGTGATCAGCTTACCGCGGATGATGTTCTTCTGTTTCCTGTAAAGAGTGATATACGAAGCAGCCATGAATTGCAGGGTGCTCTCCCTATCCTCTTTCAAGACGAGAGCAATGAACTTCTGGCTCAACTCAGATGGCTTCTTGCCAAGAGCTGTAATGAGAAGTGCTTGCTTCTTGTCTTTGGAAAGCATAGGGTTGTCTATCGTAAATCTCAGTTCAGGCACGTCGATGTAGCTCTTGTAGAGCGTCTGCATCTCCTGGTACACCTGATCTTCGAGCTTCATGCCGAGTGCAGCCTTGATGAGGGCACGGGCATAACGCACCGATATTACACCTATATCCATAAGCTTTACTATTTGTTGTCAGAAGAAACCTCGTCCAGCAGTCGATTTATCATATCCATCTGTGCCTTGTCGTCAGAGAGCTTAGCCTTGAGCACCTTCTCTGCAATCTGAACAGAGAGTTCGGCTACCTGGCCTCGGATTTCACGAATGGCGTTCTGCTTCTCGGTCTCAATCTGCTTCTTGGCATCAGAGAGGAGACGTGCGCCTTCTTCGCGTGCTTTATCCTGTGCTTTCTCTACAATGGCATCGCGGGTTTCGGCAGCCTCCTTGAGGAGGGCAGCCTGCTTCTCGCGAGCTTCCTGCAAGATGGATTCACCTTCTTTTTGGATATTGGCAAGCTTCTCGTTGGCTTCGTGAGCCTTCTTCAGACTATCATCAATGAAAGCCTTGCGCGCTATCACCATGCCAATGATGGCTGGGAAGCCAAACTTGGCAAGGATGACAAAGACGATGATGAAGACCAGCGTCATCCAGAAGAGCAAACCGCTATCAGGAATTAATAAATCCATATATACTGGTTAAAGTTTTACTTAAACGTTTTATTTTAACTAACTCTAGAATCATCTCTATCATGCCCCGGAAAGACATCAGGCTGATGCCTGAGGCTTCCTTTGGGGCAGATGATAGTGACAGATGAGATGATTACATAACGATTGCCAGGATGGCGATGATGACAGCGAAGAACGCAACACCCTCAACCAACGCAGCTGCGATAATCATAGAAGAACGGAGGTCGCCCATCTTCTCTGGCTGGCGTGCCATAGCATCCATAGCCTGGCCACCGATACGACCAATACCAATACCTGCGCCAATTGCGGCCAAACTTGCGCCGATTGCGGCACCTAACTTTGCAAGAGCATCTGCTGCTAATAAAAGTGATAACATAATCTTAAAATTTAAGTTGTTAATATTTTCTTTGTTTATTATCTGAATGAAATTAGATCCGTAATCTATAAGCTATAAACTATAAATTATAAACTATAAACTACTTCACTACCACTGGCTCTGCCTCATGAGGCTTTACATGAGCCAGCGAGATGAATACTGCACTCAGCATGGTGAATACCAATGCCTGAATGTAGCTTACCAAAACTTCGAGGAGCATCATGAAGACACTCATCGCAACACTTACTACTGTCATACCCGTACCCGCCAGATAGTTGGTGATGGCATCCTCACTGATGTTGAACATAATGAAGATGATAGCTGCAAAGGCAAGAGCAATTGCATGACCAGCCATCATGTTGGCGAAGAGTCGGATAATCAGAGCCAACGGTTTCGTAAAGATACCGAAAAGCTCGATGAATGGCATCAGTGGCACTGGGACCTTCAACCAGGTTGGTACCTCTGGCCAGAAGATTTCCTTCCAGTATTCTTTGGTACCGGTAAAGTTGGTGATGAGGAATGTCGTTACACCGAAGAATGCGGTGCAGGCGATATTACCCGTCAGGTTACCACCACCTGGAGGGAATGGTACGATACCCATGATGTTGGCAACGAAGATGAAGAAGAAGCAAGTAAGCAACCATGGTGCGTACTTTGGCGCCTCCTTACCGAGCGTAGCCTTGATCACATCCTCATATACCGACATGATGAACATGTGCATCAGTCCTACAAATCCCTTAGGTGCCGGATCATCTATCTTGTGCTTCTTGCACCAGCGAGCTGGAATCAGAATACAAACCAACAGGATGATAGCATCGATGAAGAGCACGCAAACGGTCTTCGTGATGGAGATGTCGAGAGGACGAACCTCCTGGCCTCCCACCTTCTCTACTATCTTGTTGGGATTCGTCTGTGCATCACCGTTCTTGATCACCAGATTATAAGGTCCGGGACGGTCGCCGTTGGCGTCTCTTTCTTCAGAGAATTCGCTGCTGCAGAACACGTGCCAGCCCGAAGTGGTGTTAACGATGATTGGCAGATGAATCACTACGGGATGATCTCCCACCTTGGTGATATGCCATTCATAAGAATCCTTGATATGACCCCACAATATCTCTTTCACATCGATGTTCTCCTTAGCCGATACCTGCAGAGGTGCCAGCGTGAAGAGCAGCATCGCCATCAAGAGGAATTGCTTGAGATGTTTCATATTCTTTAATTCTTACTTTTGTTTATTAATTATTTGTTTCAGAACCGCTTATGAAAGACGATTCTTTTTCTCTACCCGAGCGAAGTAGATGCAGTCGAACACGAGAAGTACGACATAGAAAAGGGCGAAGATGGCGGTAAAGCCTAGAATATTCTGCTTGTCGCATACCAGCACATAGATGAGGAACACCAATGTACCGGCTACCATCTTGATGACCAGCGCCGCCATGTAGAACTTGGCGAGATTGGCTGGCGATGACTTTGCAACAGCCTTCCATGCTTCACCATAAGCAGTACTTGCAACGAGTGAGAATATCGCACTCACTACCAGCGGGTTAACAACCTGGGCTATCATATCATCACATTGAGCAGATAATCTGCAGGCAAAGAGCACGGCAAGAGCCACTGCTGCTGTAAGCCACAAAGAAATCTGCTTATACCTGATACTCGCCTGTCTGATAGTCTGCAAGCGCAACTTTTCGTCTTTTTCCATTATCTAATAATTAATCACTAAAAATTAATCACTTATCTAAACTTCTACGCAAAGGCTTACTTCGTTTTTCTTACATTCCACGAATCCGCCCTTGATGTTCATTACCTGCTTGCCTTCCTTGGTAGTGTATTCCACCTTGCCCACTTCGAGCGAAGAGATGATAGGCGCGTGATCCTTGAGAATCTCGAACGAGCCGAGGGTTCCCGGAACCAGTACGCTCTCTACCTCACCCTGGAAGACTACTTTCTCAGGAGATACTATCTTTAGCTGTAACATAAGCCGTGGATTTAAAGATTACGCCTGTGCTGCTGCGAGCAACTGCTTAGCCTTCTCCTTGGCATCCTCGATAGTACCTACGTTGAGGAATGCCTGCTCTGGCAGGTCATCTACCTCACCGTCGAGGATGGCGTTGAAGCCCTTGATAGTCTCTTCGATAGGAACCATCACACCCTTCAAACCGGTAAACTGCTCTGCTACGGTGAATGGCTGGCTCAGGAAACGCTGTACACGGCGTGCACGGTTCACGGTCAACTTATCCTCATCAGAGAGCTCATCCATACCGAGGATGGCGATGATATCCTGCAACTCGTTATAACGCTGCAACAACTGCTTTACTCGCTGTGCACAATCGTAGTGCGCCTTGCCCACAATCAGCGGGTCGAGGATACGAGAGGTAGAACCCAGCGGGTCTACGGCAGGATAGATACCGAGAGATGCAATCTTACGGGAAAGCTCAGTGGTAGCATCCAAGTGAGTAAAGGTGGTGGCTGGAGCAGGGTCGGTCAAGTCATCGGCAGGCACATAAACGGCCTGTACTGAGGTGATGGAACCATTCTTGGTAGAAGTGATTCGCTCCTGCATGGCACCCATCTCAGAAGCCAGCGTTGGCTGATAACCTACGGCTGATGGCATACGACCCAACAGCGCAGATACCTCAGAACCAGCCTGGGTGAAACGGAAGATGTTATCGATAAAGAACATGATATCCGCTGCCTCACCATTCTTACCTCCGTGATCACGGAACTCCTCAGCTACGGTCAAACCAGAGAGAGCTACAGAAGCACGTGCCCCAGGTGGCTCATTCATCTGACCATATACCAGGGTAGCCTGACTCTTCGCAAGTTCCTCAGGATCGACAAGTGAGAGATCCCACTTACCTTCTTCCATCGCTTTACGGAACTTCTCGCCATACTTGATAACGCCAGACTCGAGCATGTCTCGAATCAAGTCGTTACCCTCGCGAGTACGCTCACCTACACCAGCGAATACAGAGTAACCGTTGTGTCCCTTGGCAATGTTGTTGATCAACTCCATGATGAGCACCGTCTTACCTACACCGGCACCACCGAAAAGACCAATCTTACCACCCTTCATGTAAGGCTCAAGCAGGTCGATCACCTTAATACCGGTAGCAAGCATCTCCTTGTGAGTAGAAAGTTCGTCAAACTTCGGAGCCTCACGGTGGATAGGATAAGCACCCTTCATGTCCAATTCATTCATACCATCAATAGGCTGTCCGATGACATTCATCATACGGCCCTTGATCTGCTCTCCGGCTGGCATCTGGATTGGGTTACCTGTAGGGATAACCTCCAAGCCGCGCTGCAAACCGTCAGTATTATCCATAGCGACACAGCGAACTGTATCCTCACCGATATGCTGCTGCACCTCGATGACAAGCTCGCGGCCGTCTGGACGTTTTACCTTCAGAGCTTCATAAATTTTAGGAAGCACCTTCTCTGGATTCTCGCCCTTTGTATCGAAGTAAACGTCGATAACAGGACCGATAATCTGAGAGATACGTCCATTAATTTGTGACATAAGCTTATTAGTTTAAATGTTATATATATTTATATTATTCTTGGCTGCAAAAGTAACAACAATTTATGGAAACCACAAATTAATTTGAAGTTTTATTCGGCTTTTATACCTTATTAAACCATTTTTAGTTCCCTTTAAACCATTTTCCTATGCAAAAGCAAGAAGTCAGGAGTCCAAACTCCCTTCTTCTTACTCCAATCTCTATAAATTAGATACTCAACTCGTCCAAAACCTTGATGAGTTTACGGTCGAATGGCTTATCTGAGCGGATGGCTTCAGAAAGCGGAACGTATACCACCTCGTTGTTGCGTACACCAATCATCACATTGCGCTGTCCCTGCATGATAGCCTCGATGGCACCACAACCGGTACGGCTCGCAAGAATACGGTCACGGGCTGACGGACGGCCGCCACGCTGCAAGTGACCCAGGATAGATACACGTACATCAAACTCTGGGAACTCCTTACGCACACGGTCGGCATAATAAAGAGCACCGCACTTAGGACTCTCTGACACGATGACGATACAACTCTTCTTAGACTTACGGATACCACGCTCCATGAATTGAGCCAACTGGTCTACGTCGGTAGAATCCTCTGGAATGATAGCTGCCTCTGCTCCACTGGCGATAGCTGAATTCTGCGCCAGGAAACCGGCATCACGGCCCATCACCTCGATAAAGAAGATACGCTCGTGGCTCTGTGCAGTATCACGGATGCGGTCTACACATTCTACGATGGTATTCATCGTAGTATCATAACCGATTGTATTGTCTGTACCATAAAGGTCATTATCAATTGTTCCTGGCAATCCGATGCAGCATACATCAAACTCACGTGCGAAATTCATCGCACCTGTCAGCGAACCGTTACCGCCAATCACGACAAGCGCATCTATTTCCTCTTTCTGAATCGTTTCAAATGCCTTCTGGCGACCTTCCTCGGTCATGAATTCCTTAGAACGGGCTGTCTTCAGCATTGTACCACCTGTACCGATGATACCGCTTACGTTCTCTGTTGAAAAGGTTTTAATTTCATCATTGATGAGACCATCGTAACCACGATAGATACCTTTCACAGTGAAACCGTTGTAGATAGCCGAACGGGTAACCGCACGGATAGCAGCATTCATACCTGGAGCATCTCCTCCAGATGTTAAAATTCCAATAGTCTTAATCTTTGCCATAACTATACCTTATTATATTATATATATTTTTTTAATGTTAGTTTATTATCCTCTCAGGATGATGTTTTTCATCCATTACCCCTACATATACAGTAGGTATCCAAGGGTATACCCCTTGTTTTGTTTGGGCTTATCGATTTAAATAATTAGGTTTGCGGCACCAGCCACCAGGATATGGGAGAGCCAAAGGATAGCAAGTCCGATGACGCCACCCATCAAAGCTTTCCAGCCAATATTGCGGAAATACCATCCCATGTGCATACGTTCCATCTTCATCAGGGCAAGACCGCTGATAGTACCGATACCAAGAACGTTACCACCAGCCATTACGCAATATGCAATCATCTGCCAGTAGATACCATTGGTATGATAATCAGTAAGCATGCTGAATGAAGGATCATTCACATTTGCCAGATCATGAAGGGAGAAAAAGTTCATGGCTGTAGCAAAGTTGTCAAGTACAGTACTGACTATACCTGCCAAGACACCATGCAGTAACACACCAGGATGCTTATCATCCATACCGACAGAGTTGAGAAGAGCGGCAAAATCGTCAAAAGCACCAGTCTCCTTCACCACTCCGATGGCAAGCATGATACCCATCACGAAGAGAATCATCTGGACGACTCCGTATTGGAACACTCTAGGAGTACGACGGTCAGCCATCGCATCCATATTCATGAGTTTACGGTTGAATATCTCGTTCACAATCCAGAGTACACCCAATACGCAGAGCGCACCGAGGAAAGGACTTAATTTCGTAATATTATGGAAGGTAGGGATAAACCACAATCCACCGATGCCCACAAAGAGCATCAGCAAGCGCTGCCATACATTGAGACGGGTATCATCCCCGCGGTATGGCATAGCAATCCATTCTGTCTCTACTCTTTCCGGCAGCATGCGCTGCATCATCACCAACGGTATGAGCCAGGCAGCAAGACATGGCAGCAGAAGCGACAGGAAATAATGGGTAGCCGTAACAGCACCCATATTCCACATTACCAGTCCTTCCGGATTTCCGATAACGGTAAGAGCTCCGCCACAGTTGGCAGAAAGAAGAATGGCACCTCCATACACCATGCGCTGACGACGGTTTGGAATTACTCCATGCATCATCGTAAGCATCATCACTGTTGTAGTAAGATTATCGAGATTTGCCGAAATAACAAAGGTCACGGCAGCGAGAATCCATAGCATTTTCTTGGCGCTTCGGGTACGTAACAACTGGCGTATGAAATCGAAGCATCCGTTGTTATTGAGAATTTCAACTATCGTCATAGTGGCTAGCAGGAAGAGTACGATTTCTGCTGCTCTACCCACATAAGGAAGGAAGATGTTACGGGCAATAAAATACTTCACCGTTGTACTGGTGGATTCTATCTCGTTCCACATTCCGAGATTCAGATAGCGTGAATAATCAGAAGAGTGTTCACTGGTCACGAAGTCCATACCGAAACAGATATAGAGAACCCATCCTACCGTTCCAGCAAAGATGGCTACGGCAGCACGGTTCACCTTGGTAATATTCTCGGTTGCAATGAGAATATATGCCAGTATCAGTATGGCAAGGATGACTAGTGTCATATCATTATTTTATTATATTCATTACATTTTGAGCGCAAAGGTAACAATTATTTTGTAATCGCCAACATTTCGATGTCTTTTTTTAATGAATTTAACTCATTTTTCATACAAATGAAAATTTCGCCCGTTTTTTTCTTTCGCCATTATTTTTCTTCCCTCTTCATTTTCATCATAGAATCAGATGAAAACACGGATAACAGAGAAGAACATCACAGGAAGAAATATCGAGGAGGAAGTTATCAGAAAACTGAAAGGTTATGCTATATAATATTATGTATTTCCCTGAAGGAACCCACCAAAAATAGTGATTTTAGTTAAATATTACTAACAAAAAGAAGAAATTCAAGAGTAAATGCCTGTAACTCAAAGAAAATGAGTAATTTTGCGCCCGATTTATACAATTCACATAAAGTCAAACTTTATTAATTTTAATTTTTTAATTATTTTTTATGTCAGATTTAAAGAACGTAAAGCCATTGGACGACTTCAATTGGGATGAGTTTGAGAATGGCACAAGCGCAAACGTCAGCAAAACAGACCTCGAGAAGGCCTATGACGAAACTCTTAACAAGGTAACAGAACACCAGGTTGTAGAGGGTACAGTAATCTCTGTAGACAAGAAAGAGGTTATCGTAAACATCGGTTACAAGAGCGATGGTATTATCCCTGCTTCTGAATTCCGTTACAACCCAGACCTCAAGGTAGGCGACAAGGTTGAGGTTTATGTAGAGAACCAGGAGGACGTAAAGGGTCAGTTGGTACTCTCTCACAAGAAGGCTCGCCTCAGCAAGTCTTGGGAGCGTGTTAATGCAGCTCTCGAGAACGAGGAAGTTATCCAGGGTTACATCAAGTGCCGCACTAAGGGCGGTATGATCGTTGACGTTTTCGGTATCGAAGCTTTCTTGCCAGGAAGCCAGATCGACGTTCACCCTATACGCGACTACGACGTATTCGTAGGCAAGACAATGGAGTTCAAGGTTGTAAAGATCAACCAGGAGTTCCGCAATGTCGTTGTATCTCACAAGGCTCTCATCGAGCAGGAGCTCGAGCAGCAGCGTAAGGAGATCATCGGCAAGCTCGAGAAGGGTCAGATCCTCGAGGGTACCGTTAAGAACATCACTACTTACGGTGTATTCGTTGACCTCGGCGGTGTTGACGGTTTGATCCACATCACAGACCTCTCTTGGGGCCGCGTAAGCGATCCACACGAGGTTGTATCTCTCGACCAGAAGATCAACGTTGTTATCCTCGACTTCGATGAGGAGAAGAAGCGTATCGCTCTCGGTTTGAAGCAGCTCACTCCACATCCATGGGATGCTCTCGATGAGAACCTCAAGGTAGGTGATCACGTGAAGGGTAAGGTAGTGGTTATGGCTGACTACGGTGCATTCGTTGAGATTGCTCCAGGTGTAGAGGGCTTGATCCACGTATCTGAGATGTCTTGGAGCCAGCACTTGCGTTCTGCTCAGGACTTCATGAAGGTAGGTGACGAGGTAGAGGCAGTTATCCTGACTCTCGACCGCGCTGAGCGCAAGATGAGCCTTGGTATCAAGCAGCTCAAGGAAGATCCATGGGAGGCTATCGAGACTAAGTTCCCTGTTGGCAGCAAGCACACAGCTAAGGTTCGCAACTTCACTAACTTCGGTATCTTCGTAGAGCTTGAGGAAGGTGTTGATGGTTTGATCCACATCTCTGACCTCTCTTGGACTAAGAAGGTTAAGCACCCATCTGAGTTCACTTCTGTAGGTGCTTCTATCGATGTAGTAGTTCTCGAAATCGATAAGGAGAACCGTCGCTTGAGCCTCGGCCACAAGCAGTTGGAGAAGAACCCATGGGATGAGTATGAGGCAATCTACACTCCAGGTTCTGTTCACCAGGGTACTATCACTGAGTTGATGGACAAGGGTGCTGTTGTAGCTCTCGCTGAGGGTGGTGAAGGTTTCGCTACTCCTAAGCACCTCACTAAGGAGGACGGCACAATGGCTAAGAAGGGCGAGACTCTCGACTTCAAGGTTATCGAGTTCGTTAAGGAGACAAAGCGCATCATCCTCTCTCACTCTCGTACATTCGAGGAGGGTAACGAGCCAGTTGCTAAGACAACTCACAAGCGTGCAAATGGCGGTCGCAAGGGCAACAACGAGACAGCTATGATCAACAACGTTGCTGCTAGCACATCACTCGGTGATATCGATGCACTCGCTAAGTTGAAGGCTCAGATGGAGGGCAAGGCTTAATCTTAAACAGATCAGGCTTTTGCTATTCATTAGCTAAATAAACATTCAGGGGACTGAAATTTCAGTAATGAGATTTCAGCCCCCTTTTTTATTATCATTATTTTTAAGAAAAGGCTATTAGGCGCTATTCGCCTACTTCTGTAAACTCATCTCTACTAATTCATGTCCTAAAACCACTAATTCATGGTATTTTTCTATCATAACATGTCGAAAAACACAAAAACCTTTGGTAGTTTCAAGTTTTCTGCTTATCTTTGCAACCGATAAAGCAATAATTCATATGAGCTAGAGAAATCATTCTCTCAAGAATTATCTGAAAAGAAAGAGAAGCGATTCTCCAGATTACAAAAGGAATAAAAGTTCAAGATATGAAACAGTCAAGATTTATAGTAGCCGCTCTATCAATGAGTTGCATCACTACCCTCTCCTCCTGCTTCAAGGAAGAACCACTCAATGCCGAATGCGACATCGAGCAGGCATACATACATGCAGACAACAAGAATTTATTGAACTTATTGTTTACTAATCCATCTGATACATTGGTCAATGTGCAGAGTGATCAGACAAACATCGAGTTCACAATGAGACCATTTGCCGCCCTTACCAAACAGGCGCCAATATTCCGCCTTACACCTGGAGCGACCATCTCACCTGAAAGTGGAAGCCTTCAGGATTTCTCAAAAGGACCTGTAACATATACAGTTACTTCAGAAGACAAGCAATGGAGTCGCACCTATCAGGTAAGCATCAAGAAGGGACAGACCACCATGCCAAACGAGATTGAATTCGAATTTGAAAACGCATACCTCAGTAAGGGATACTACAACTGGCAAGAGAACTGGAACGGCAATAAACTCGACATCTGGGCTACCGGAAACTCAGGATTCCAAATGAGTAACAGTTCATCTAAACCGGAAGAATATCCTACCGTGATGATAGAAGATGGACACAAGGGAAAGGGCGTGAAGCTCACTACTCAGCGCACAAGCAAGATCGCTTATATGGTACACAAGCCTATCGCTGCCGGCAACCTCTTCATCGGACAGTTTGATGCCACCGATGCCCTGCGCGATGCAATGAAGGCAACAAAGTTCGGTCATCCATTCAGCTTCAGTGCCAAGCCTGCTAAGTTAGAAGGATGGTATAAGTATCAGGCTGGCGAAAAATTCACCGACAAGAATATGAAAGAACTTGACCGCCATGACTACGGAACCATATATGCTGTACTCTATGAGAACATCGATGAAAAGGGAAATGCCGTATTGCTCTACGGAGATAATGTACAGACCAGCAAACAGATAGTAGCTCTTGCTCTGGTAGGTGAAACCCATGATGAAAACGGAAAAGTTGCCATTGGAAACACGCCGGAATGGCATCACTTCAGCGTAGATTTCGATTATCAATCCTACGGCAAGACCATCGACCCCGTGAAGCTGAAGAATGGCGGTTACAGTCTTGCCATCGTCTGCTCATCCAGTTCCGATGGAGCCAACTTCCTGGGTGCCGTAGGCAGTACCCTTTGGATAGACAGTTTCAAGTTGATTTGCAAATAAGCTAAGGAGGAAACTATATAATGAAGAAGATAACAATATTAGCTCTCCTGCTGACATGGGGCACTGCTACATGGGCAGAAGAAAATGAGAATCTGAAGACTGAGGAGCACAAGCAGGTAGAAGAAAGCAAGCGCACCTCGTGGAACAAATATCTCCACGGCTACCAGTATCAGGCTCGCGTGGCGTATAATATAGGAGGCACAGCCCCTATCGGTCTTCCAGCTACCATCCGTACACTGCACAGCTATACCCTGCAACCTAACTTCAGTCTGGGTATCGATGCTTATCACCCACTTTCAGGCAAATGGGGATTCGTTGGAGGACTCCACTTCGAAAACAAAGGCATGAAGATTGATGCAGGCGTAAAAAACTATTATATGAGAATAGTACGTGGCGGAGAAGAACTGAAAGGTATATTTACAGGCAACGTGGTTACGAAGGTAGACATGAGTCTCATCACAGTACCATTGCAAGCAACATACGATATTTGCAACAACCTCCGTTTCAAGTTGGGCCCGTATGTTAGCTATGTAACATCAAAGAAGTTTGAAGGCTGGGCATACGATGGTTACCTCCGCCGCCAGGAGGAAGGTCATCCTAAGGGCGATCCTACCGGACAGAAGGTAAAGTTGGGGCATGACGAAGGCGAGCGTGGTGATTACGATTTCAGCGATGATATGCGCAACTGGCATGTGGGCGTAGATTTCGGAATAGACTGGCGCTTGAACAACCGTTGGGGCCTCTGTGCTGATCTCAGCTGGGGCTTAAATGGTATCTTTAAGAAAGATTTCGAGACCATCGAGCAGACGATGTATCCTATCTACGGCAGCGTAGGTATCACGTATCAGCTGAAGTAATATATAATATAATGTACGCGTACATTATTATATAAATAAATAGAAACAATACAATAATTATTTATTAATACACAAAAAATAGAAGAAAAATGAAAAAGTTTATTTATTTAATGGCCATGGTTTGCACCCTTGGCTTCTTCACTGCTTGTAGCAGCGATGATGACAATGATGAGAAGGAATTTGTGCGCAACGAGAAGATTGAGGGTACCTGGAATTTGCAAGAGGTTACAAAGCAGGATCTTGGCAACGGAAGTGAGTGGTACAATGGCTCAGCCAAGTTTACCTGGGATTGTCCAGAGGGTACAGTTCTCAACATTGATATGGGCTTAGGTGCTGAATTGCCTATGGACATCAACACCGTAATTTACCCATTGATGAACAACATGGCCAACAGTTATCTTCCTAAGGTATTGAAGGACATCACCTTTACCAAGGATGGCCAGATTAACGCTACTTATGCAGAGGCATCTGACGATGAAAATGCAGTACCAGAGTGGAAGACTGCAATGGGTTATGCAAGCTATACTGTTGCTAACGAGAATCTTATTTATGTAATCATTGATGCCGATAAGGCTACCGCGGATATTGACGATGCAGCAGAGAAGGCACAGATCAAGGGTATATTGGAGCAGTTCAAGCAGATTCCTGTTAACATCCGCTGGAATGGCAGCAAGCCATATTTCTTTGTTGACAAGGCTTTTGTTCAGCCATTGATTGCAAATTTGGTGATTATGATCGAAAAGGTTCCTACTACAGATATGGACGAAGAAGACTTGAACCAGTTTAAAATGCTTAAGAGCATCTTGAATCAGCTGCCAGCAATTATGGAGAAGACCACCAAGTTTGAGGCAGGTCTTGAGTTGATCAAGTAAAGCGGAGAGCTTATAAAGTCCGAAAGGCTTATAAATGATAAGATCCCCAGCTATCTTTTGATGGATAGCTGGGGATTTTTTTGCTTTTTATAAGTTATTCATCTTGTTTCCAAAAGCTGGATGGGTTCTTTCTCATATCCCAAATATCTACGAAATGAACTTCATCCATCTTTTCGAGATAATAATAAATCAACTTAAAATTATTCATGAAATTAGCGCCTCGCAGCTGGTATGGAAAATCAGGAGCACCATTAAAAGGCGGCCTTCCTTCTGGAAAGACCTCCAAAAAACTCTTGATCTTATCAATTTCCGTCATCCATCTACGAGCCGTTTTTCTACCATAAACCTCATAAGCTTCTTCAACATACTCATGAAGTTTCTGTTCGAAAAGAGGGTGAATGATTACTTTAGCCATGGGAAATCCTGATAAAGACGTTCTTTAAAATCATCGTATGGCTCCCACTTCGTTGGATCATCCGCAATGGTTTTACAATACTCAATGCTCTCCATCAAACTCTCCCAGGAGAAATGATTACCCAACTCCGGAATTTCATCTAAAACCTCTTTATGATTCTCGAAACCACTCATCGGCATAGGCACAGCATGCTCCACCACCGAAACACGATGAGTTGGCGTAGGCTCAGCTACCATATCCTCACCCTCATGCAAATCTATATGATATTTTTTTTCTTTCATAATAGTATGCTTTTAATTAACCTTGCAAATATACGAAGAAATATAATAATATGCAAGATTTTGAGGAATTATTTACTCATTCTTGAGGAATTTTCTATTTTCCAGGCACAAAAAAAAAAGATTGCATCAGCGGAAATACTTCCAACCAATGCAATCTTCAGCTTTCTTTAATCTAGAGGCTAAACACTTTCTTTCGAGAAAAATCACGGAAGAAAAGAGCCTAGCGTCGGATTTACTTCACCTTTGCAACGATAGCCTTGAAAGCCTCAGGGTTGTTTACAGCGAGGTCAGCGAGAACCTTACGGTTAATCTCGATACCAGCCTTGTGAAGAGCACCCATCAACTGGCTGTAGCTCATACCATCGAGGCGAGCAGCAGCGTTGATACGCTGGATCCACAATGCGCGGAATGTGCGCTTCTTGTTACGACGATCGCGATAAGCGTAGGTAAGACCCTTCTCCCAAGTGTTCTTAGCTACTGTCCATACATTCTTGCGAGCTCCATAGTAACCCTTAGTGAGCTTCAAGATTTTTGTTCTCTTTGCTTTTGATGCAACGTGATTTACTGATCTTGGCATAATTTTTTTTCTTTAAAAGTTCGACTAAAAAGTTAATAATTAACGGAGGCAGAGCAAGTCGCGAACCTGCTTCAAGTTTGAACGGTCTACGAGAGTCTCGCCAAGGAGATTTCTCTTCTGCTTCTTTGTCTTCTTAGTCAAGATGTGACTGTGAAAAGCGTGATGACGCTTAATCTTACCTGTACCGGTGAAACGGAATCTCTTCTTTGCGCCGGAATTAGTCTTTACTTTTGGCATTTTTACTTTTAATTTTAAATTGTTATTTATTATAGCGATGGCAACGCATATACCAGGGCGTTACGCATCTTTTTTTCTTAATCCTCTGTTCCTTCTGCGAGTTTCTTCAGTACATCGCCGCCTTTAGCATTGGCGAGCAAGCCATTCTTCTCAGCATTAGCAGCGCGCTCTGCATCTGCAGCAGCCTTAGCTTCAGCCTCTCGCTTCTCACGGTCCATCTTCTGCTGGCTCTTCTTTGCAGTACCAGCCTTCTTAGGACTCATGTAGAGGAACATCTTCTTACCTTCGAGCTTTGGCATCTGCTCTACCTTTCCGTACTCTTCCAAATCATTGGCGAAACGGAGAAGAAGAACCTCACCCTGCTCCTTGAAGAGAATAGAGCGACCACGGAAGAAAACGTATGCACGAACCTTGTTACCCTCGTTGAGGAACTCCATAGCGTGCTTGAGCTTGAACTGATAGTCGTGCTCATCGGTCTGAGGTCCGAAACGGATTTCCTTGGTCTCCACCTTTACCTGCTTCTGCTTCATTTCCTTTGCATGTTTCTTCTGCTGGTAAAGGAATTTAGAATAGTCAACTATACGGCAAACTGGTGGTTGCGCATTAGGAGATATCTCGACTAAGTCAAGCTCTTGCTGACGAGCCAACTCCAACGCCTTACGTGCTGGCATCACTTCTGCTCCACCATCACTCACTACTCTCACGTCGCGTGCACGAATCTGTTCGTTTACGCGGTACTGATTTTTCATTTTGTCATTTTTCATTAACTATTCGATATATTCTTTTTTGTCTTTTTGATTAAACGGCTGCAAAGTTACGATTTTTTCATGAAACCACCAAATTTTCAGTGGGTTATTTTCACTTTTAGGTTTATATTTTATGGTTTGGGAAGAAAATCTCACGCAAAAATCATTTTTAGAGCCCACTGATTTCGTTTTTTTAGAACACGATGTTTTTAAAGTCACGCAGATTTCGCAGATGACGCAGATTTTTCCTTCTTCCACATCTTATCCGCAGATGAGACCTATCCGGTCGGATTACGCAAATCTTTCTTGCGATTCTCTAAAGTATGTCACAGCAAGGAATATCTGCGAAACCTGCGTGACTAAAACCATAATCAAGCGTGAGATAAAATATATCAGCGTGAACTAAAGGTGATTAACCACTCGGTGAATAGACGAACGAATATCAGACGTATCAAAATTAACCAGTAACCCAAGTTTCAGATGAGATATTTTCAGATAAGTAAGAAGCTGTTTGCCATAAACCGCCTTCATTTCTACAACAGACTTCAATTCTACAATCACCTTATCCTCAACCAAAACATCCAAGCGTAAATCTACAGGTAAAACATGCCCGTCATACATAACAGGGAGTTTCACCTGATTCTCAACCTTCAATCCATCTTTTCTGAGCTGATAGCAAAGGGCTGCTTCATAAACAGACTCCAACAAGCCTGGACCCAACTCATTATACACCTTATATATAGCCCCTATAACCTGATAAGATATTTCGTTTTCCGTCATTAAAAACAAGTATTAAGTATTTACCTTTAAAAAAGACTCACGCAGATTACCCAAATACGCCGTTTTCCCAGCATCCCAACAAAGAATACCCTAAGAAAAATCTGCGTCATCTGCGAAATCTGCGTGACTAAAAAAAATATATCAGCGTGACATAAAATATATCAGCGTGACTAATATATATATCAGCGTGAAGAGGGATTACTCCTCAGCTGCCTTCAGCTGTTCAGCAACCTCGGCGTTGATGCGCTGAGCGAACTCTTCCATGCTCATGGTAGCCTGTTCGCCACCACCCTGCTTACGCATAGACACCAAGCCCTCGGCACTCTCCTTCTCACCAACGATAACCATGTAAGGAACACGCTTCAACTCGTTGTCGCGAATCTTGCGGCCAATCTTCTCATTACGGTCATCAACGAGAGCACGTACACCCTGCTTGTCAAAGTACTGACGTACCTTCTGGGCATAATCGTTGAACTTCTCAGAGATAGGAAGAATTGCAACTTGGTCTGGAGTCAACCACAATGGGAAGTGACCGGCGGTATGCTCGATGAGAACGGCTGTGAATCGCTCCAGTGAACCGAATGGTGCACGGTGAATCATCACAGGAGTCTTCTTTGAGTTATCCTCGGCAGTATACTCCAGCTTGAAACGCTCTGGCAAGTTGTAGTCCACCTGGATGGTACCCAACTGCCAACGACGGCCGATGGCATCCTTTACCATGAAGTCGAGCTTAGGACCATAGAAGGCAGCCTCGCCAATCTCCTCACGAGTCTCAAGACCCTTCTCCTTGCAAGCCTCGCGGATAGCATTCTCGCTCTCTTCCCAAATCTCATCAGAACCGATATACTTCTCTGTATCCTTAGGATCGCGGAGAGAAATCTGTGCCTCGTAGTTCTCGAAACCGAAGATTTTGAATACCTTCAAGATTACGTCAATTACATTCTCGAACTCAGACTTCACCTGATCTGAACGAACGAAGATGTGAGCATCATCCTGAGTAAATGTACGAACACGGGTCAAACCGTGGAGTTCACCGCTCTTCTCATAGCGGAATACGGTACCGAACTCTGCAATACGCAAAGGAAGATCCTTGTAAGAACGAGGCTTACGAGCGTAGACCTCGCAGTGGTGAGGACAGTTCATTGGCTTGAGCATATACTCCTCATCCTCCTCAGGAGTCTGGATAGGCTGGAATGCATCCTTGCCATAGTGAGCATAGTGACCAGATGTAACATAGAGGCTCTTGCCGCCGATACCTGGGCAGATAACCTCCTGATAGTTGTAAGGTTTCAGGAGAGAACGGAGCAACTCCTGCAGACGCAGGCGGAGCTGTGTACCCTTTGGCAACCAGATAGGAAGACCCTTTCCTACACGCTCTGAGAACATGAAGAGTTCCATCTCCTTACCAATCTTACGGTGGTCACGCTTCTTAGCTTCTTCGAGAATTACCAAGTACTCGTCGAGCATCTTCTTCTTAGGGAAGCTGATACCGTAGATACGGGTCATCTGCTCGCGCTTGGCATCACCGCGCCAGAAAGCACCAGCCACACTTGTAATCTTCACAGCCTTGATAAGGCCAGTGTTCATCAAGTGAGGACCACGGCAAAGATCGGTGAAATTGCCCTGGGTATATGTGGTGATGGTACCATCCTCCAAGTCCTGCTCAATATGCTCGCACTTGTAAGTCTGACCGTCAGCCTTGAACTCAGCGAGAGCATCAGCCTTAGCCACCTCCTTGCGAACCACAGGTTCGTTCTTCTTGGCAAGTTCCATCATCTTAGCCTCAATCTTGGCGAAATCATTCTCTGAGATCACCTGACCCTCGGCTGGCATCACGTCGTAGAAGAAACCACTCTCTACGGCTGGACCGAAACCGAACTGGATGCCTGGGTAAAGCTCCTGGAGAGCCTCAGCCAACAAGTGGGCAGATGTATGCCAGAATGTGTGCTTACCCTGCTCATCCTCAAACTTGTAGAGTTCTACATTTGCATCCTCATTGATAGGACGGTTCAACTCTACTGTCTCACCATTAACACCGCAAGATACAACGTTGCGAGCGAGAGCCGGTGAGATGCTCTCGGCGATTTGTAAGCCAGTTACGCCCTGCTCATACTCACGAACAGATCCGTCTGGGAATGTGATTTTTACCATAACAACTTAGTATTTTTATTAAATCGCCTGCAAAAGTACGATTTCTTTTTGTAACAAGCGAATAAAAATGCATTTATTTTGCTAAACTTTGCTAATACCTCCTTATATTAAGGGCTTTTAAGACCGGAAATGCTGACATATTGAAGTTTTCATCTGCTTTTCTACCAATATTTCGTAACACTTTGTAAAATTCAGATACATTTTTAGCCAATAAGTTTTGGAGAAACAAATATTTTCATTATCTTTGCATCCGATAACGTGACAAAATGTAAAGAAACATAGAAAATGGCAAAACCAAAGATTCTCATCATCTATACCGGTGGTACCATCGGTATGGGAAAGGACCCGATGACAGGTGTCTTGGAACCTCTTGATTTCAATCACCTCGTTTCTTCCATGCCCGAATTCAAGCTCATTCAGGCAGAAATCGATGTGCGAAAATTCGACCCACCTATCGATTCCAGCGACATGGATCCTATGCGCTGGGCAGAAACCGTAAGCATGATATCCAACAACTACAACAACTATGACGGATTCGTAATCCTTCATGGCACCGATACGATGGCTTACACTTCGTCAGCCCTATCTTTCATGCTTGAGAATCTGACCAAGCCTGTAATATTGACGGGTAGCCAGTTGCCTATCGGTGAATTGCGAACCGACGGCAAGGAGAATCTGATGACAGCCATAGAGATTGCTTCTGCCAAGAATGCTGAAGGACGCCCTATGGTGCCCGAGGTATGCATCTTCTTCAACGGCAAGCTAATTCGCGGTAACCGTGCCATCAAGATCAATGCCGAGGGATTTCATGCTTTCGAATCATTCAACTACCCTCACCTCTGCGATGTGGGAATCAATTTCCAATATCACGACCATCACATTCTTACACCGGATTACAGAAAGCCAATGGTTCCACATCTGAAGCTCGATCCGAACGTCATCGTGTTCAGTCTTTTCCCGGGTATCCAGGATAACATTGTGCGCCACGTGATGGAATCGCCAGACCTCCGCGGCATCGTGATGCGTACTTTCGGTTCAGGCAATGCCCCTCACACACCATGGATCATGCGTCTCCTGGATCAGGCTGCCCATCGCGGAGTAAACATCGTGAATATCAGCCAATGTCTTACAGGTAGTGTAGAGATGGAACGCTACGGAGCCGGTTTCCAGTTGAAAACTGCTCATGTGATAAGCGGGTACGATTCTACGGTAGAGGCTATGGTCACCAAGATGATGTATCTGCAGGGAAGATATGCAGACAACAAAAAGGTAAGAGAAAAACTGACCGAATCCCTGGCGGGCGAAATCTCTTTATAATATAAGGTGAAATCTTCATCCATACAATGAAGCAAAGAAGTAAATGACAGTCTCCCTATAGTGTATACGATTAAACTACAGATTGGCAAACTGTCATTTACTCACTCATTATGAGGTATTTAGCGAAAACAAACAAAAATATTCTACTAAAACAGAATAGTTTTGCAGGAAATATGCAGAAAACCTTTAAAGAAGGTTAAATATCGACAGATTTTTAGCCAAAAAACTTGTTGTATATCATTTTTTGTGTAACTTTGCAGCGTAGAAAAAAAAGTAAAAGATCAGTATCCTTAATAGATACCAATCCGTAATATAAATTAATAAATCAACAAACCTACAAATTATGAACATTAACAAGGTAAAGAAGTATGGTGAGTTCGTAGAAATTACGGCTCCTGTAGAAAGAACAACAGCTGAAGAGTATCCAACAGTATTAGGTGGAGAAATTTGGTACAACTAAGAACTTCCTGCTAAGGATTCCTATCCTTTGTATCAGATAGTTTTCCTTTAGCAGAACAGAAGCAAAAGGCTATTTTTTATTTGATTCAGAACATCTTATAATTTTTAGCAGACACATTATTAGCTCAATGATAAAGGCTCAATCCTCGAATAAAATCGGGAACTGAGCCTTTATTGTGTTTATATCTTACCATCGAGATATACGGAATCGGAGATTAGTGCTTACCGCAGCAACCGCCCTCTCCGTGCTCGTGATGATGCTCGTGCTTGATACCACCCTCTACAGCCTGATGCTGGTCGCGGAGCAGATCGTTCACGGTCTTCACTGGGTTGAATGTACCGAGAGGAACCTCTACGAATACTGTATTCCAGTCACTCATCGCACCATTCCAGAGACCTGGCAACTCGAGTGCCTTCAAATCCTTGCCATTTTTGCTCTTGCTGGAGATGAAACCGGTAGATGGATCAACGAACTTAGGAAGATCGAAGGCATTGCCCTGGTAATCCTTGGTAGCGCAGACGAGATCTACTGGATTGAAGTGAGTACCCTCGGTAAACATCTTCATATACTCCTCGTTATTCTTGTCAATCTGAGAGCTCTCCAAAATCTGAAGACTTACGGTACCATCCTGATTATAGGTAAGGAATGGACCACCACCAGGCTCGCCCACGTTCTTAACGACACCGCAGACACGCATAGGACGGTTCAACTTCTTACGCAGATAGATAACCAGTTCGGCATCCTCCAGCTCCTTGATATCAGCCTTGCGGCAGCAAAGGTCGCGCTGAACGAAGCGGATAATCTCCTCCAGCTTCTCATGGTTGTACTGACCAGAATCCAAAACCTTCAGATAATTGAAAGCCTGTTTCTGCAGAGTAACCAATACACCTGCAATCACCTGCTTCCAGGTAACAGTCTCAGCCTTCAGGCGATCAGGAACCACATTGTCAATATTCTTGATGAATACCACATCAGCATCAATCTCGTTGAGGTTCTCGATGAGTGCACCATGACCGCCCGGACGGAACAGCAAAGAGCCATCCTCGTTACGGAATGGAGTATTGTCTGGATTGGCAGCGATGGTATCGGTGCTAGGCTTCTGCTCTGAGAATGAGATGTTGTACTTGATACCGTAGCGCTGTGCATACTTATCTGCCTTCTCGGCTACCATCTGCTTGAAGAGTTCCAGGTGGTCGTGAGAAACGGTGAAATGAACGTTTGCCTCGCCGTTGCTGCTTGCATAGAGCGCAGCCTCAACAAGGTGCTCCTCCATTGGAGTACGAACCTCGTCCTCATACTCGTGGAACTGGAGCAATCCCTTAGGCAACTGTCCGTAGTTCAATCCCTCTGGCTTGAGGAGATTAGCCACAATAGCCTTGTAATCGCCCTTCTTGATAAGGCACATGATACCCTTCTCATTGTTGACATGGCACTTGTCGCAGAGTGCCTTGCGGAAAGCAAACTTCTTGATATTCTCGAAGAATTGTTTTTCAAAGTCAGTAGTAGGAACATCGTATGGAGCATCGAGGAATGCAAACATGTTCTTGAACATGCGGCTTGCCGCACCTGAAGCAGGTACGAACTTCACAATCTTGTGACCCTCAGCCTTGTAGTCGTTCCACGCCTTCTCGTAGTCCTCTACTTCCTGAGCTGTAGGAGCCATGATACCCTTACCGATGGCAGCCGCACCCTCGAGCTTGAGGAATGGGAAGCCATTCTTGATTTGTTCCAACTGATGTTCAATCTGCTGCTCGGAGATACCGCGAGCAGCGATTTGGTTTAGATCTTGCTGATTCATAATACCATATTTATGTTAAATTTACACTATATGTGCTACAAAGATACTAGTTTTTTCTGATAATCAGAAATATTTCCGCTTTTTTTTGTACCTTTGCATTGAAAATTTAACGAAGTAGGCGTTTTTTAACGCCGAATCGCCATTGTTTGTCAAATTTAAATGGAATATTGCGACATGGTTAGTAAATTAGCAAAAGAGCACGACAGAAGGTCGGGGCTATCACATTACCTCTATGGGGTATCTAACTTGTTCATCAGCGGAACCGGTATAGGCGGATTATCTCCAATGATTACCGGTGACGAGATGGGGGTAAATAATATACTCTGCCTTGTACTTGGAGCAATAGCAGCTTTTGTATTTGCGTATAGTGCAAACAGAGTTATGAAGTATAACGATAAATAAGAAACAATATGGAACTATATACTATATTTATGGGGCTAGGAGCCTTGATAGGTGCCAGCTTCGCCATCTGGCTTAACACTAAGTCTGGTCAGAAGTGGATAGACGAGTTATAACAACTCAATAATATATCATCAGCAGGAGGGAACGACAATGAACGAAACACCTTTTAAATTCACATCCGAAGAAAAGGAACAGACACTCCAGATACTAGAGCGCCTGAGAACCGCCGTGGGCGACACATTCAAGCCAGGCGACGAGCAGCATCTGCGTGAAGACATACAGCATGCCTTCATCAACCATCAGATTAAGCGCAATGTATTCGGAATGAATCCAATACTCGCTGCCCTGCAAACCGCAGAAATCGCAGTAAACGAAATCGGTTTGAAACGAGATGGCATCATCGCCATCCTGATGCAGACCAGCGTCATCGACGGCTATCAGACCATCGAGGAGATACAGAAAAAATACGGAGATAGCGTGGCTCACATCATCAGTGGTCTGCTCCGCATCCACGATTTATACAAGCGCAACCCTATCATCGAGAGCGAGAACTTCAGAAATCTGCTTATCTCATTCTCTGAAGATATGCGCGTCATACTCATCATGATTGCCGACCGCGTGAATGTGATGAGACAGATTCGTGATACCGAACAGAAAGAGGCAAAGCATGAAGTTAGCGAAGAGGCAAGCTACCTCTATGCCCCACTCGCCCACAAACTGGGACTCTACAAACTGAAGAGCGAACTGGAAGACC
The DNA here is from genome assembly GCA_934202525.1 of uncultured Prevotella sp. Lineage (GTDB taxonomy): Bacteria > Bacteroidota > Bacteroidia > Bacteroidales > Bacteroidaceae > Prevotella. The sequence goes on along the minus strand of CAKPYB010000011.1, from coordinate 36,682 downwards.
TCAGTCTGAAGTATCTGGAGCACGATGCCTACTATATGATAAAGGACAAACTGAACGCCACCAAGGCTTCGCGCGATGCCTATATTGCCCGCTTCATCCAGCCAATCCAGGAGAAACTCGATGCTGCCGGACTGAAATATCACATGAAGGGACGCACCAAGAGCATCCACTCCATCTGGCAGAAGATGAAGAAGCAGAAGTGCGCCTTCGAGGGTGTATACGATCTCTTTGCCATCCGTATTATCCTCGATGCGCCAAGAGAGAAAGAGTATATGCAGTGCTGGCAGACCTTTGCCCTCATCACCGACATGTATCAGCCAAACCCAAAGCGTATGCGCGACTGGCTCAGCGTGCCTAAGAGCAACGGTTATGAAAGTCTGCATACCACTGTATTGGGTCCTGAAAACAAATGGGTAGAGGTACAGATCAGAACCGAGCGCATGGACGATATTGCAGAACACGGACTTGCTGCCCACTGGCGCTACAAGGGTATCAAGCAGGGAGAAGGCGGTATCGACGAATGGCTTGCCAATATCCGTGCTGCCCTGGAAAGCAACGATGATCTGCAGCTGATGGACCAGTTTACCACCGACCTGAAGGAAGACGAAGTATACGTGTTCACACCAAAGGGCGACCTGCTGAACTTCCAGAAGGGAGCCACAGTACTCGACTTCGCCTACTACATCCACTCCCGCATCGGCAACACCTGTGTGGGCGGAAAGATTAACGGCAGGGCTGTCACCTTCCGTCAGGAACTCCATTCGGGAGATCAGGTAGAAATCCTCACACAGAGCAACCAGAAGCCACGCCGCGAATGGCTCAACATCGTGCAGACATCCAAGGCTAAGGCCAAGATTCGCCTTGCACTGAAGGAAACCCAGAAGAAGGACGGTCTCTATGCCAAGGAACTACTGGAGCGCCGATTCAAGAACAGGAAACTGGATATTGATGAGAGCATCATGGCGCGCATCATCAAGAAAATGGGATATAAGGAGAACTCAGACTTCTATAAGGATGTAGCCGAGGAGAAAATCGACGTGAACAGCATCATCGAGAGATACATAGAGGAACGCGACCACGACCTGAACCTCGCCAATACCAACAAGCCTGCAGAAAGTGCAGAGAATTTTGAGTTTGAGAATCCTACCGAGGAACTGATGAAGCAGAGCGATGACGTGCTGGTTATTGATGAACATCTCAAGGGCATCGATTTCGAACTGGCTCATTGCTGCCACCCTATCTATGGTGATCCTATCTTCGGATTCGTTACCATCAGCAAGGGTATCAAGGTACATCGCATGGATTGTCCTAACGCCAAGGAACTGCGCCGCCGTTTCGGTTACCGCATCGTGAAAGCAAAATGGAGCGGTAAGGGAACATCCAAGTATGCCATCACGCTCCGTATTATCGGAAACGACGATATCGGTATTGTAAGCAACATCACCAACATCATTTCCAAGGAAGATAAACTCATCATGCGAGGCATCAACATCTCCTCAAAGGATGGTCTCTTCTCAGGCAATGTTACAGTGATGATTGATGATGCCGGCAAGACCGATGCACTCATCAAGAAACTGAGCGCCATAAAGGGCGTAAAGCAGGTAACGAGAATATAAAACAGGATTACAGAAATAAATAAAAAAATCCCGCAGAGGTAATCTGCGGGATTTTTTTTATTTCGACTTATTCAAGCGCTTAATCACAGAATAAGCATCATACAAGCCAAGCTCTCCTGCCTTCGAAAGATCCTGGATAGCAGTCTGCTTATTGCCACTCTTGGCTCGTGCTATACCTCTATTATAATAAGCCTCTGCAAGGCGGTTATCAATTCTCAAGGCAATGGTATAATCATCTATTGCCTTTGAAAGTTCGTTTCTGCCAGCATGAAGATTACCTCTATTATAATAGATGTAAGCATTGTTGCTATTCAGGCGGATGGCATCGCTGAAATCAGCCTCGGCAGAATGGATATTCAGAACACCCTTGCCCTCAGCCTTATTAAATTCATCCATCTCAGCCTGGCAGACAGCACGCTGCCAGTAAGCCAATGAGTTTTTGTCATCGAGCGAGATATAATAGGTGAAATCGCTGATGGCAGCCTCAAAATCACGAAGCACACTATGGGCGATGGCTCTGCGCATCAGGAGACGTTTCCTGGTTTCATTATCGCTCGCCACACTCAACTCTGCCGATAGTTTATCAATCATTGAGAATATCTTCATAGAACCGTTCTCATCGAGCTGTTCCTTACTGCAAACGATATAAACCTTGTCTGCCTTGGTATGCTGATTGAGCGCATCCACCTCCTTATCATAAGCCTGTACTCCACTTACATTCTGACTGTTTGGGAAATAAGAGAGCTGATACATCGGCAGGAAGGCGGTTTCTACCTGACGGTTCTGAACCTTACCACGATACTCGCTCTTATAGTTGTGTTCATACTTCGGTTCGTCATCTACTACCAGCGAAGCAAACTTATTCGGGTCAACCTCAGAGCGCTTACGCATCTCCTTCTTGGTCTTTGCGCTCCATCTCGGCTGGATTCCGATATGCTTGTTCATCTGCGCCTTGAAGATACGGAATTCATCCATCTCTGCCTTGGCTGTCATGCCCAGGCGACGGTAACAGCTGGCACGATTAGACAAACCGGTCCAGAAGTTAGGGAACTGATTGATAACCATAGTATAATCCCTGATGGCTGCTCTCAGATTACCGGTCTTGTCATGCAATAGAGCTCGGTTGAAGATAGCCATGAAGTTCTGGGGTTCCATCTTGATAATGAAGTCGAAATCGGTGATAGCACGGTTATCATCACCCAACTGTACACGCATCAGACCTCTATTATAATGTGCCAGGAAATTGTTCGGGTCCAGATCGATGGCATTGTCATAATCGCTCATCGCCCCTCTGAGGTTGTTCAGATTGATACGCGCCAGAGCCCGGTTGATGTAACTGTTCACATTGTTAGGCTTGAAATGCAGACTCTTGGTCAGCGCCTCATCAGCCGTTTTCCATTCCTTTCTTGCCAGCGCCATATAGGCACGCGTAGTCCAGGCATCTCCATCATACGGATTGAGTTGCAGACTCTTGTCAAGCCATTTCTCTGCCTGCACGGTATCCTTCTGATGCAGATACACTTCAGCCTTGAGCGAATAAGCATTCGACCAGTCTTTCCATTTACCCACGATGGTATCCAGTTCCTGCTGCGCCGCCTCATACTTTTTGTTTTCCATCTGGCAGATAGCCCGGTTGAACCAGTAATTTCGGTTGCGCGGTTCCAGTCTGATAGCCGCATTATAGTCAGCTATCGCATCATCAAACCTGTTTTGTCTGATGCGACAGATGGCTCTCAAGTCATAAATATCATTGATATAGGGATTGAGATGCAGCGCCTCACTGGCATCACTTTCGGCACCCGTAAAGTCATTCAGATTAAATTTTGCCACACTGCGGTAATACCAAGGCTCATACAGATAAGGCTTGGCACCGATAGCCAGATTAAAATACTTGATTGAAAGGACGAAATCCTCATAATACAATGCACTCCGACCGGCCGTAACAAGTCGGTCTACACGGTATTGGGCAGAAGCCGACATGGCGCCCATTACCATAAAAAGAACTAAGAGAATCTTCTTCATCTGTTCGTAACACTCTGAAATAAAACCTATTGAATGTAGAATAAAAAAATATAGTAAGCCCAATCGTCACGATTACCATGAAGCTTACTATATTTTCGGAAGAACTATCGACGTATCTTAGTACGATAGGCAGCACGGAAATTGCCCTTGATGATACTCTTGAGCTTTCCTGCTATCATGTTCTTGCGAAGAGGAGACACACGGTCAACAAACATTGTACCCTCCAAATGGTCGAATTCATGCTGCATCACGCGAGCCAGATATCCCCCTATCCACTCATCATGTTCATTAAAATCCTCATCCATATACTTTACATGGATGCGTGTAGGACGAACCACCTTCTCATTGATACCAGGAATAGAAAGACATCCCTCTTCAGAAGAGTCGGTATTTTCCTCATCGCGCTCTAGGATATGGGCATTGATGAAAGCATGACGGAATCCTTTATACTCAGGGAAATCCTCGCTGAGCACATCCAGGTCGATAACAACGAGGCGGATAGGCAAGCCAATCTGAGGTGCAGCCAGTCCGATGCCGTTGCTGGAATCAAGGGTTTCATACATATTATTAATCAACACCTTGAGATCTGGATAATCAGGTGTAATATCTTCAGCCACTTTTCTCAGCACTGGCTGACCATAAATATAAATCGGTAAAATCATTATCTTCTTGATTGCAAATAATCCTGTAATATGATGGTAGCACTTATCTCGTCTACCAATCCTTTATTTTCTTTTCTCACTTTCTTCTTTACACCTCCATCTATCATGGCTCTATGTGCCAGGACTGATGTAAATCTCTCGTCATAATATTCAATTGGAATTTCAGGATGAGCCTTTCGCCAACGGTTGTAGAAGTTTTCTACTCTTGCCAGGTTTTCACTTGGCTGCCCGTTAGGTTGCATCGGTTTTCCGATAACAATGCGCTCCACCTGCTCTTTCTGAATATAAGTTTCGATATAAGTGAAAAGTTCATGTGTAGAAACTGTGGCCAACCCATTGGCAATAATCTGCAATGGGTCGGTCACAGCCAGTCCGGTACGTTTTTTACCGTAATCTATAGATAAAATTCGCATTAATCTACGGATATCTTATCCTTATATAATATCAGATTACTTCTTAAGGAGTAACCAAGCATCAGGATACTTACCAGCGCGAAGCTGATTGCGGCTCTTGACAGCAGCAGCCTTATCAGCAAATGTAGAAGCTACCACGCGATACATGTTACGCTCTGTGTTCAGGGCGATCTGAGCATCGTAGCCAGCGCTCTTCAATGTACTAGCCAATCCCTCAGCGTTAGCCTTGAGAGAGAAAGAACCAACTACTACGCTATAGCTTGACAAGCCAGAACCAGAGATGAGAGAAACATCCTCAGAACGAACAGTAGCATTATCAACCTCTGTCTGCTCATCAGAAGGAGCCTGAGTCTCGAGAGGAGCTACAACTGGTTCCTGAGCAACAGGAGCCTGAGCTGCCTGCTGTTCCTGCTGCTGAGCCTTCTCATATGCCTTCTTGTATGCACTTTCCTTAGATGTACCACAACTTGCGAGCGCCAAAACTGCGCACATTCCCATGCTTAATACTGTAATTTTCTTCATAATTCTTATTCGTTTTATTGTTTATTATTGTTGTTCATTCAATATAAATTTCGCGTTATGCGTTTTTTACTCTGCGAAAATACAAAAAAATGCCCGAAAAACGAAGAATATGCCGCCTAAAGTTTGTTAAATAAGGCTATTAAAACATTTTTAATGAAAAATTAAGGCTAAAAGGCTTGTTTTTTAAAGAGAATTTAGTATATTTGCATTGTCAAATGAAAATGACAAGAAGATAATCGTTTAACGTTTAAAATTTATAGCATATGAAAACATTAGGTTACATTGGTGCTTTCCTCGGCGGTGCTATCGCCGGTACAGCACTCGGTTTGATTTTCGCTCCTGAGAAGGGTGAGGATACACGTAGTAAGATTGCAGGTGCAGTAGACGATTTCTGCAAGAAGCACGACATCAAGTTGAGCCGTAAGGACGTTGATGATCTGGTTGACGATATCAAGGACGCAGCTCCTGAGGTTTAATCATCACCTATCATGATGTTCTCTAACGATAAAAATGTAGAAACTATCGGGCAGCTCATTGAGGTGCTTAAACATTACATCGGGCTTCAGAGCGAATATCTGAAGCTCGATGTTGTGGATAAGGTGGTACGCCTGCTTACAGTCATCACCATGACGGTGGTACTTCTGGGCTTACTTACGCTTACCCTCATTTACCTATCCTTTGGTGCTGCTTTTGCATTGGCAGACTTAATAGGTAGTCTGACTTTCGGATTCTGCATTGTTGCTGCAGTATACCTATTTATATTAATATTATTTGTAATTTTCCGCCATAAGTGGATCGAGAGACCATTGGTCAGATTTCTGGCAAGCCTCTTGATGGGAAAATAACCTCCTTTTCGCAACATGACAAATCATTCAGAAATCACAGAATATAATTCCTTAAATGATATCCGACTCAAAAAAGAGGCGATACGCAAGGAAATTGATGCCGATGATGCCAAGATTCAGACTTTATGGAACTCGCTTTTCACAAAACCTGAAATCCTGTCACGCAATGCGAGTCCTAGCAAGCGACTGCAGAGTTTGCTGCAGGTGGGAGCAGGAGCATTCGACGGTGCACTGTTGGCTTGGAAACTTTACCGGAGATTCAAACCTCGGAAGAGATGAACCATATACCGTTTTGGGGAAAGGAAAGATGCCTTGAAAAAAGGTATTTTTTAGTCACCCAAAAGGGGATAAAAACAAAAAAGGGTCGCCGCTGCGACCCCAATACCTTGTTAACCTTAAATCTAATACTATGAAAAACACACATGCAAATATAGAAATAATCTATGATACTCGCAAATTTTTCTTAGCAAAAGACCTATTATTTTAATTTAATTAACTTTTATCGATCTATTTTTAAACCTTTTTCAATAAAAGTTCATCTATTTTCTACATATATCTCCATTCCATCGAAGCCAAATTCAAAGCCTTCGGGCAGCCTTTTATTCGCCTCATCGTGGAAACCTATCTGATGAGTCACATGGATAAAATAAGTATGTTTTGCTCCTATCCTGCGCGACACCTCAATAGCATCAGATACAAGCTGATGGCTGTGATGTGTTTTCTCAAATCTGAGTGCGTTAATTACGAGTGTTTCCACACCATCCAAATAAGCATACTCTTCATCACCCATAGATTTCATATCAGTAATATAGGCAAACTTACCAAACCGATAGCCGAGAATAGGCATCTTATCGTGCATCACACGGATAGGAACAAACTCAATATTCCCTATCTGATAATGCTCATGCGGATGAATGGTATGCAATTTGAGTTTAGGAGCTCCCGGATAGAGTTTTTCTGCATTCTTCGGAAAGCAGTAAGGCATCGTATGAGGCAGCCCCGCAGTAACGATTTCATCGCCGTAGATATTGATATCACCAAAGATACAGAAAGGGCGCAAATCATCAATACCACCAACATGGTCGTAATGGATATGCGTAATCAGCACACCATCTATCTTTCTGAAAGGCACACGCAGCAACTGCTGCCGTATATCCGGTCCGGCATCTATCAGAATACGGGTATTCTCCGTTTCTATCATTGCCGCACTACGCAATCTTTTATCATGCGGATCCGTACTTCGGCACACGTCACAGTTACATCCCAATGAAGGAACACCGCCCGATGTGCCTGTACCTAATAAAGTTACCTTCATTAATTATCAAATATTTTTCTGAAAACAAACGAATTCTTCACTTCACATTCACCTCCGGATGAATCTCTATACCAAACTTCTGCTTCACATCCTCCTGGATGGTCTCACAGAGTTTTACGATTTCCTCGCCCGTAGCGCCGCCACGATTCACGAGCACCAGTGCCTGCTTGTCATGTACACCGGCCCGTCCCAGACTCTTTCCCTTCCATCCACACTGATCAATCATCCAGCCAGCCGGAATCTTTTCATGAGAATCATCGATTGTATAATGAGGCATACCCGGATAACGAGCAGCCAGTTTTTCGTACTTAGCCTTCTCTACAATAGGATTCATAAAGAAACTGCCTGCATTACCCAACACCTTAGGATCAGGCAATTTTGCCTCTCTAATTTCTATGATGACATCACGAAGCTGCTGGGCTGTAGGTTCAGCAATATGCTTAGCCTCAAGCGCAGCACGGATATTCCCATAATCCAGATCCGGGCGGAAGGTCTTCTGCAAACGGTAAATCACATGGGTTACCAGATACTTATCCTTCCAGTCATGCTTAAATTTACTCTGGCGGTAGCTATACTCACAGTCGGCATTATCAAACACCACTACCCTGCCCGTAGCTATCTCAACAGCTTCCACCTTATATATAATATCCTTGGCTTCCACTCCATAGGCACCAATATTCTGAACCGCACTGGCACCTACCTCACCTGGAATAATGCTCAGATTCTCAGCTCCATGATAGCCATGCTCTACGGCATAAGCCACCACATCATCAAACACCTCGCCACTGCCACAGGAAAGGAAGACCCAATCCGGGTTGCACAATGCATCATCCCCCTCTGCAGCTGCCAAAGTCTTGTTGTCAAGAACCTCAATACCCATAATAGCCGAATGGAGCACTGTGCCCGCATAATCACCGGTCAGCAAGAGATTGCTGCCACCACCCAGAATGAGCAGTGGCTTATCTGCCTCTGTCAGCAAGCCAACAACTTGTCGGGCTTCTTCTACAGAAGCATACTCCAGAAATCTGCTGCATTTAGCATCGATTCCGAATGTATTGTGAGCCAAAAGGCTATAATTACGAATATCTTTCATATCTGGTTAAACTTTTACTACTTACTAAAAAGCTACATATTCAGTTTGATCAGTTCCCATTTTCCTCCAATCTTTTTGAAAGTAAGAGAGGTTTCCATACCATTGGCAATACCACGAATCACGAAGATTTTCTGGTTGCTCTCGGTATATTTCTGACCATAGATTACGTTGTAAATCATGCCATGAGGCAGTTGCGGAGCAAAGGCAGGCCATGTTTCCGGTTCTATATCGCCTGTCATCGTACTGAAATCATCATCAGGATCAGGACCGGTAAACTTCACCGGATTATGGATGTGGCGAGCCTGGAAAGCGGTATCAGTAGCAAATTGACCGTAAAACTTTAGGAAACTGGCATTATTATTCTGATACATAGGCTTGTAGCAAATGCTAGTCATCATCCACTGACCATTGATGCGATTAAACACAAACTGCTGAACTGTCTTTCTACTATAGAACACCTTTTCTATTACTACATGATCGATAGTAGTATCCTTCATCAGTTTCATCTGTTTCTGATTATCAAAGATCAGCGTGTAATAATCCTGACGCATAAAGAAATGCTCCATCTTCCAATGGGCTTTTTCTATCTTCTTGATCAGTTTCTCACCGTGATATACCGGCAGCGGGAAGACAATACGACTTTTCTGCAACTTTCTGTTAGCTGCAAAATTAAACACGAAATCATCAAAAAGCTCGTCAGCCGCCTTTGGCATCGGAGTCTCCTCTATCAGCTGTTCTGTAGAGTCCATCGCTTGGGTGTCGGCAATCACCGAGTCGGATGAAGCCGAATCAATGGCAGGCGCAGGCTTCTTGTCTGTGCATCCCACAGACGTGAAACAAACGATGGTAAGCACCGCCATTAACACCGTTAATAAACAGAGTTTTTTCATAAACCTATTAAATTTCTCAAATTTTCCATGCAAAAGTACAACTTTCTTTTGAATTATTTCATCTTTTAAGCAAAAAATGTTATCTTTGCAGTCAAAAAAGATAAAAATATAGATATGTTATTAGAAAAAATAGACGAACTCTTGAAAGAAGTGAGCACTTTGACTGCCCAAAACGCAGAAGAAGTAGAGCAGCTTCGAATCAAGTATCTGAGCAAGAAGGGCGAGATTAACGCCCTCATGGCCGACTTCCGCACTGTGCCAGCCGACCAAAAGAAAGAGGTTGGTGTAAAAATCAACGAGCTGAAGAACGCAGCCCTTGAGAAGATCAACGGACTGAAGGAGCAGATGGAAGAAGCCGAGGCATCAAGCGATGATATCGACTTGACCCGTACCGCCTACCCTGTAGCACTCGGTACCCGCCATCCACTCACCGTAGTGAAGAATCAGATTATCGACATTTTCGCTCGCATGGGCTTTACCCTTTTCCAGGGTCCTGAGGTAGATGACGACAAGCACGTATTTACGATGCTCAACTTTGCTGCCGACCACCCGGCCCGCGATATGCAGGACACCTTCTTTATAGAGAAGACCAACAGCGACGACGTTACCAAGAATGTGCTCCTCCGCAGCCATACTTCTGGCGACGAGGCTCACTATATGGAAACTCATGAGCCACCTATCCGTGTGCTCTGCCCAGGCCGCGTTTACCGTAACGAGGCTATCAGCGCCCGCGCTCACTGTTTCTTCCATCAGGTAGAAGGTCTCTATGTAGATAAGAATGTAAGTTTCACCGACCTCAAGCAGGTACTTCTTACCTTTGCCCGTGAGATGTTTGGTGCAGATACCAAGATTCGTCTCCGTCCTAGCTACTTCCCATTCACAGAGCCTAGCGCAGAGATGGATATCTCCTGCAACATCTGTGGCGGTAAGGGTTGCAACTTCTGCAAGCATACCGGATGGGTTGAGATTTTAGGTTGCGGTATGGTTGACCCTCATGATCTCGAGGCTTGCGGTATCGACAGCAATGTCTATACCGGTTATGCCTTCGGTATGGGTGTTGAGCGTATCACCAACTTGAAATATCGCGTGAGCGACCTTCGTCTCTTCTCTGAGAACGATACTCGTTTCTTGCGCGAGTTTGAGTCTGCGAAGTAAAAGATTCTCAACATATAAATTAATTTATGACTATGAAGAAAAATTTAACTAAACCTGTCATCGCAGTCCTGTTGGGCGCCTTGACATTCAGTTCTTGCATCGGCTCATTTGGCCTGACAAATTCCGTACTTGACTGGAACAAGAGAGCAACTGACAACAAGTTTGTAAACGAGATTATCTTCGTGCTCATCTCTCCTGCTTACGCAGTATGTTCATTTGCAGACGTTCTCGTTCTCAACTCTATCGAGTTCTGGACAGGCAACAAAGTCATTGGCCAGGTAGGAACTACTAAGGACGTAATGGGTAAGGATGGTCGCATGTATGCCATCAAGACATTGAAGAATGGCTACGAGATTACCGACCCAGATGGTGAGAAATCATACTTTGTGTTCGACAAGAAGCACAAGAGTTGGTCATACAGCAAGGATGGCGATATCCGTGAGCTTTTCAGCTTCAACGAGGATGGCAGCATCCAGGCTTGCTTGCCAAGTGGCGAGAAGATCAACGTCCCAGCAGATGCCAATGGTTTATACCAGGTTCGCATGGCTATGAATGATGGTTTGTTCTATGCATTCAACAAGTAAGTTATCATAACAATTCCAGCCCGATAAAAGTCATCTTTTATCGGGCTTTTTTATCACCATCATTTCTCTTTTTATCGGGCTTTTTTATCACCGTCATTTCTCTTTCCATAAGCAAATTCACATTTCACTATTCCTAACCAAACCCTACCCACAACATTCAAATGCAAAAAAGTGTTTAAAGCAAAACAGAAATTCTCCCTTCACCTCCCTTCACCACCCTTCACCCGTAACTCTCTGACCATCAAAAGAATCGCCAAAAAGGTGAAGGGTGAAGGTTTGAAAACTCCTTTTTATATATACGCGTGAAGGGTAAGGGTAAAAACCGGGAAAAAGACCCTAGGGTCAAAAATCGGAAAAACCCTAAAATAAAGAATATAATATAAAGATTAAAAATACACCCTTCACCTTCACCTCACAAATATCACCTCCAAAATCCTGTTCTGTAAGCAACAGGAAATCATCTGCGGCAAACTTTATCATGTTTTATAATCAGGAGATAATTCTCTTTCGGAGATAATTTCCTATTCTTCGGAGACATTTTCCTATCTATCGGAGATATAAATTTATCCTTCGGAGATAATTTTCTATTCTTCGGAGAAAAAAAAAGAGATTAATTAAGTATTTTTTACACACTATATATAACTTTTTCCAAAATATTTTATTAACTTTGCACTCATAACAACATTTAACAACTTAATCGTTGGGTCTGACAGCTCAAGTAAAAAGAAGAAAGAAGACCCAGGAACTTTTAATAAAACAAAAAATATGAAAGCATTTTTTGATATCATCAACTTTTCCACAGGCTGCCTCTTTTGGGGTATCCTTATCGGCATCATCTGCATGGTGCTCTTCTTCCTTCTGATCAAAGGATGGTACAAACACGCAGAGGCATCACCAGCAACCTATCTGGTAGGAGGTATCCTCTTCATCCTGCTGTCTATACAATGCACGATGATAGCAGGTGCCATTAAGATTATCAATACAACCGACTACTATGAAGAACAGCTAGAACGAATCGTAGAAGAATCAACCCCAACTACAGCAGTAGATAAAGGAAAAGATATACTGGGCAACCTTATGTCCATGTACCTGGGAAGCAATCCACTGGGAAGCAGCGAAGACAGAGAGGTATCAAAAGCCGAATCTGAAAAAATCGTTGACCAGCTGGTGGAGGAATACCCTATTCTGAGCAACTATTTCAACTCAGGCTATTTTGTAGGCTATCGCGTAAAAGACCTTCCCCATGCAATGGCTGAAACCATTAGGGATTACATGAAAGAATTTATCGTCTACCGTCTGCTCTGGTGCCTCGGTTTCGTTTTAGTAGGAGCCTTCGTGGTCATCAAGACCATGTCGTTCGGCTACGCAATGGAACGCAGAAGTTCAAGACGCGAAGACCGCTCACACGACTATACCAGCAGAAGAGGACCTCGTGCCAGCGGAAGACGAAGAAGATAGAATAAACAATAATAATCATAAAATAAAATCTAAACAACATGGCAACAAACAGTTTTTGCACAAGTAACCATATTCTGGTAGGTTTAGGTGGTACAGGAGGAAAAATCCTCAAGGCATTCAAGATGAGAATGTTCGAGGAATTTCCTACACAAGAGGAAAGAAGCAAGCAACCTGTAGCTCTGCTTTATGTTGACTCAACCGACGAAATGATGTCGAAAGACGGAAGAGCACGCGCTGACTTCCGCGTGATGGGTCAGGACGCCTCTTTCACCAACAATGAGTTTCTCAACATCAAAGCAGTAGATGTTGAACACATATTAGACCACATCGACCACTACCCTTCTGTAAAGGGAATCGTGGAAAACGTGGGTGCAGTAAAATCAGCTATCGGTTCACTAGGCCAGGCTGCCGGACAGAAGCGTAGAGCTGGTAGATTACTCTTTGCTGCCAACGCCGTGGGCTATGTAAACAGTCTGCGTGATGCCTACAGCCGCTGTATCAATGTATCAGGCGACTCCAGCGAGACCACCATCCATATCTTTGCAGGTTTGAGCGGTGGTACTGGTTCAGGCTCTATCGTAGACGCCATCATCCAGACCCGCAAGGCATTCCCAAACGCTTATATCTCAGTATACGCAATGATGCCGGAAATGAATCTTCCTAAGAGCGATATGGACCAGGGAAGATATTACCAGAACGGCTACGCTGCCCTCAATGAGCTCAACGCTCTGCAGGCTGGTGCATGGAAGCCACAGGACGTAACGGGTGGTGGAGAAGCAGACTACTACTCAGACCGTGTAAAGGGTGTAGCCAACGGTTTGACTATCTACAGCAATGTAAACGAGAATGGTCTTACTATCAATTCTTTCACAGAACTGCCTAAGGTAATCAGCGATTATCTTTTTGCCAGAATTTTCTTCGTCAATGATTCAGACCAGGTTAATTCTGATATCGTACGCGCTTACAAATATGAGAACATGGACGATTTTGCCCTCGAATATGACGAGGCAGGAAATCCTGATCCTGTTACCGGCCGCATCCCTGTTGCCAGAACCAAGAAGGTAAACTCTATCGGTATCAAGCGTGTGATGTATCCGGAGCTCCGCGTACTGAAGCACATCACTTACACCATCGGAGAAAGTGTGCTCTACCAGTTCAAGTACAACAACTGGCGCGAGAACCAGGGATTTGCCAACGAAGAGCGTAACCGCGACTATCGCAACGACTTTATCAATAAAGAGAATCTCGCTAACTGGATGCTCGACGAAGAGCATCTCACTCTGGAGAAGAAGATTCTGCCTAGTGACAACGACTTCATGGCTTTCAACGAGTACTGGCATGATAAGGCTATCAACTATGCACAGGATGCAAAGAAGGCAGACTGTCCGCTGAACGAGCTTGACAACATCATGGGCGATTCTTTTGCCAACTTCTTCCGCGACTGCGGTGTAGAAAACTACTATGCCGGCAAGGAGAAGGCTATTCCAGATATGGCAAAGGAGATCAGACATACAGTAGAAGCTGGTTTCTTCGAGAAATGGAAGGATGGCGACATCTCAATCACCGAACTCCAGAAGATTTCAAAGCTCCTCATCGAGCGTGTAAGCGAAATCCGTACCGAACTGGAAGCTACAACCAAGGACGAGATTGAGGAATACAAGGCTATCGACGAAGATAGAAAAGCAAACCTCAAGGAATGGAGCGACCTCGGTATTCTGCAGCGTATGGTGAACGTAGGTGAACGTAAATATGCCCGTCATCAGGAATATCTTACCGAATTCTATACATCAAAGACCCGTCTTGTAGCCCTCGAGTTTGCCAAGAAACTGGCAGCTAAGGTATTCAACGAATTGGGCAAGATGGATGCCGACATCTCAGCCTTCGGCATGAAAATCAATGAGGCTATCAACGAAACAGAACGTTTGGTAACAGCTCAGCGCAAGGTGAACAAGGGCCTGGAGGATATGAAGGGTGCCATCATCGAAGTGAGCGAGGATGAGACCATGTCTGAGTTTGAGCAGGAGTTGAGATGCGACAAGATTGAAATGCCTATTATCGCACGTCAGTTGAGAGACTGCATCCTGCCAGAAGAGTTTGTCAACTTCGGCAGACTGGCTGCCGACATCAGCATTGACGACATCACCGACGCCTTCGATATCAAGCTCTCTGAAATCGTAAAGGCACGTCATGACGAGAAGGCAGACAGCGACAAGAAGGTATTGGGATTGAACATTCTGACTCAGCTCCAGCAAAAACTGAGAACCGACGATGACATCAAGGCTTTTGCTACCAAGATAGTAAGTCAGAGTGGCGTATTCGTTCAGTTGAATACCGACCAGATACAGTTGCACCTCCGCAACAACGAGGGTAACCTGAGTCCTACAAACCCTGCAAGTATCAACAAGAAGGCGATTCTGGTATCTATCCCATCGCCAGATGACAACCCAGGTTTGAAGAAATTTGCTGATAAGTTGGAGGCTGCATTCAAGAACTCATTCAACCAGAGCACTGCCCGTACTACAATTACCGTGAACAGAAAGAGTCTCCGCAAGGACGAACTCTCCATCATCACCGTACAATATTGCTTCCCTATCCGCGCCATCGACTGGATGGGCGACTACAAGAAGCGCTACGAGCGATTCCTCAATACAGGCAATCTGGCTACCGACCAGGCAAATGCTATTTTGCTTCACAGTGAAGGCGATGGTTCACAACTCCCATCTCTCTTTGCACGAAGCGATGAAGAAATCAAGGCAGCAGAAGAGGCTTACAGAGTACAGCAGGCTGCAGCACAGCAGCCACAGGCCGCTCAACCTTATGCACAGGCCGCTCAACCTTTCGCCCAACCTGCCCAGCCACAGGCTACACAGCCTTATGCTCAACCTCAGGCAGCACAGCCGATGGCTCAGCCAGTAGCAGCTCCAGGTGCCGGAACCCCTCCACCTCCTCCAGGTGCAGCCGTTCCACCTCCAGCATTTACTCCTCCAATGCCAGACCCAGTGATAGCCCTCTATTGGAATGTCAACGGTCAGAACTATGGACCATACGACTGGGCTACCTGTAAGCAGATGGCTGCCAACAAACAGTTTACCGAACAGAGTATGGTATGGATGGACGGAATGCCAGCATGGGCACCAGCCGGACAGGTAGAAATACTGAAGCCTCTCTTCGCTCCAGCTATGCCTCCAACCATGCCTCCAATGCCAGGCGGTGCAACACCTCCTCCAATGCCAGGCGGAATGCCACCGACAATGTAAGATTACTGATTGAGTTAACAGAAAAATAAAATTATAAAAGAAAAGAAATATGGCTACAAGCAATGATAGATTACGTGCAAGATATGGCATTTGCCTGAGCGATTCTTGCCAGAAATGCAAAGATAAGACAGTACAGATTATCACAGGTCGCAAAGACTTCGTTTGCGAGGAGTGTGGCAAACCTCTACGTGAGGTGCCACGCCCTCAGACAGCATGGGAGAAGAACGGCAAGAAGATTATCGGCGGAATTGCAGCTCTCGCCATCGCAGGTGGAGCAACAGCCTTCTTCGTGCTCGGAGGCGACAAGGACAAGGCGCCAAAGGAACAGCCTAAGCAGGAACAGACAGCCGAGAAGAAGGATACAGTCAAGACTGATACCGTGGCTAAGCCAGTAGAGGTTGCAGAGAAGCCGGAAACTCCAAAGACAGAGGAGCCAAAGGTAGAGGAACCAAAAGCTAAGGAGAAGACAAAGACAGGAGGAACCCCAATCACCAAGCCAGGCAATGGACCTATCAGACTGGGCTACGGAACCTACAAGGGTGAAACCAGAAATGGAAAGCCTCACGGACATGGAACCATTACTTACACCGCTCCTCATAAGATCGTGGCTAGCAAGGACTTCATTGCACAGCCAGGAGACAAATTCGAAGGTGAGTTCCGCGATGGTATCGTATCTGGCGGTATCGGCTACTGGTATCATGATGGTGACATCACAGCAGTGAAACCATGAGAATAATTCTCACATTGGTATGGATTCTGTTGGCAACCTCTTTGCAGGCTGCCAACGGATTCTACACACAAAGACTGGAGAAAATGGCAAAGGTGCTCAACCTGTCAGCCACCTCTCCTACCGGAGAAAAATATGCCAATGGAAAATTACTGAGAATCAGAACCAACACCTATGGCGACATCTCGCATATAGGTTACAAGCTATTCAACGATGAAATCATGCAACTGCATGGCGAATCTCCCGTCTTCGACTTTATAGAAAGATACATGCTCGAATTGGACATGCGGCTGGACGGAAGAAGCCCGCTGGAGAGAATGAACATCGACCAGGTGGTTATTTCAAAAGGCAATCTGCAGATGCTCCGAGCCATCAATACCAACACAGAATTCTCTATCAATGAACTGAAGAGAAGAATGTATCAGGTGACATGGACCGTGAAGGGAAAGAAAGTAGAGATTACCTTCCCTGCCGACTGTCAATTGCTGATGGGAGCCAATGCCGTAGAACTGGAAAACATGATGAAACGCGACGTTAATCGCATCATCCCCCTAACCAGCAACGACATCATCACCGACTGGACTCATGTAAAGACAACCCGCTCGCAGGGACATATCATCGTAGAAGGCGGCAAATATCTCAGCAACCAGATAAGAGGTGACATTTATCTGCAAGACATTCATGGCAAGAAGCAGCTCATCTGCAATAAAAAAAATGCCCGCAACAGCATAACTAACATCATGCTTACCGGACAGTTTCAGCGCGTGATTCCGATGCATCTGCGCATCGACAAATACGGCTATAAAGCAGAAGAAACAGACATCACCCTGCAACAGTTCATAGACTATTGCAAGAACGAAGGCTGCAAACTCTACTTCGGAATCAAGACTATGAACGAAAAGACGCTGACTGGCACCCTTTTCGCCTACAACGAAAAGATGGCATACAACCATGTGCTCTCCGTCAGCATCCCACTGAACATTCTGGATGGAAAAGAAGAAAAGATAAACGCTACAGTTTATGCCTATATCCCTTTGCAAAACGTAACAGAGAAATTCTTTACTCAGGACATCCACGAAGAAGCACCTCAAAGAAAATAAGCATTTAACGTAGAACAAACAAAACATGAGAATAAGAAATCTATTCACAGCATGTCTGCTACTTCCTGCTTTAACTATCTCTGCACAGACCAACAGTAACGTTGAAGAGAAAAAGAAGGAAATCAACAGCATCAAGAAAAACAGCCAGTACATCTACGCAGAAGCTACGGCTGCCACAGAACAGGAAGCCAAAGATCTGGCTGAAGAACTGCTCTATCAGGAAATCAATGAATGGGTAGCTACACAGAAGAAACTGCGCCAGAGCAACGAACTGCTTATCAGTGACAGAAAGGAACTCTGGACGAATGTTTCACTAACCCGAGGCAACATGTTCCGCAGCTTCATCTATGTGAAGAAGAGCAACATCCAGTCGGCAGACAATACGGAAGTGATGACAAATGCCAACCCTATGACTCCTGAGCAGGACGAGGCGGCTACGAAGGCTGCTAAAGGCAAAAAGCAGGAGGAAAAGGCAGAAAATCTGGAAAGTACAGCCGAAGTAATTTACCCAGCAGTAGTAATGGAGATTGCTGCCTGCACAGAATATTCTGATATGGCAAACAAAATCAAGCAATATCAGCAAGAAGGCAAGATTGGCAGCTATGCCCGTTATGCTCAACTCAGCAAGCCGGAAATCAACTATCTTGCCATCTACAACAAGGCAGGAAAGGTGGTAGCTGTACTCACACCGGGTGATTTGCGCATCAATGTAAAGACCCAAGAGGCTGACAAGATAAGCAACTACTCCGGCTGTGGCGCCATAGGATTCACAGTGAAGTAATTGAATCTTCCAGATTTTAAGCATGGCTATTGAAACAATAAAAAGTAAGAACAGATAAATATGAAAAAACTGAAGTATATCATACTTTTATTCCTCTGCATGGCAACATCACTACAGATGAAAGCCGTAGACGTGACGCTCACTACCGATGAGAACGTAAACCGTCCGGCAGGCATCTACAATGCAGAGCGAAATCTGGCTGCGGTGCTCACAGAAATCAACCGAGCACAGAAAGCTCATGTTCCGGTATCGGTAAAGAACCTGCAGATGGACGAGTTCTCCAAGAAATCACTCGCCCGCCTATGGGCTGTCACTCCGTTCTACTGTGATGATGAAGAGGTGGTAGAACGCTGCTGGGTATTTAAAAACGGAAACATGATGGTAAGCCACATCCCTCTGATCATCACACCTGAAGAAGAAGACTTCGGACTCGGTACTTATCAAGAAGCTGTGGTTGAATTCGACCAGCACGGAAACCTGACCGACTTCCGATTTGCTCTCGATGCTCAGACAGCAGAGAGTATGGAAAGATGCGGCGCCGTGGTTGACAAAGAGAAACAGATGATTATCCTGCAATACGTGGAGCGATTCCGTACCGCTTATAATATGAAGGATCTCGAAACCATCAAGAACATGTTCAGCGATGATGCTCTCATCATCACCGGTAAGGTAGTTATGACCAAGAAACTGACCGACTCACAGAATGCTGCTTTCAAGGTGGAATATACCAAGCAGAACAAACAGCAGTATATCAACAACCTGAAGATGGCTTTCCTTCGCAACAAATGGATTGATGTGAAGTTCAGTCAGATTGGTGAAAACGGCGAGCAAGGCGGCTGTCAGGGTATTACCCGCTCTACCGTAGACCCAACGAAGTATGGTGTCCGTCTGCATCAGTCTTGGAAATCAAGCAACTATAGCGATGAGGGTTATCTCTTCCTGCTTTGGGACTTCCCTGAGAATGGCGGAGACCCTATCATTCATGTCCGTACATGGCAGCCAGAATGGGCAGGCGGAAAGCGCCAGCAGCCAGACGATGACATCTCAACACTCGGTGGTTTCGATCTTTAAATCTGCCGGAAACAAGAACTTTCGAATATAAAGATTTCGACACATGAAGAAATTATTATTGATATTGACTCTCATTCTGATGGGCATGAATATACATGCCCAATCAGATTTTATATCTTCAAGTCCGGTGAATGAAGAAGACTGTTTTGCCGACCTTCAGGGTAAGGGTGGCATCCTGGTTCTCTCTGAACTTGGCGACCTGGCTATCACCATTAATAATGTAAAGGCCCCACAGATTACCCCAAAAGGTAAAAGAAAAGATGGACTTTACGTCTATGAAATCGTGATTGACCTGAAAGATAACAAAACTCCGAAGGTAGAAGTGAACCGCCGCGGTGAAATCTACAAGACAGACTTTGTCGTATCGCTCAAGGCAGATCTGATGCGTGCTTACAAGATTGAGTATGTAAAGATGCCTATCCGCATGGAAGACCAGACCAAGAGCAACAATGCCATTCTGGATGAGAAACTGGCTGAGGTGGAAATCTCTACAGCCATCAAGGATCTTCAAGTGGTAGTATCACCTAAACTCAATGCCAAGATTACAAAATCAGTGAAGAAGAATGACAATTCCATCAACATCACAACGATTGTCATCCCACTGGAAAACATCAATAAGGCAAAGCAAGAGGTAGAGAATCTTAAGGCTGAACACCAGAAGATTTTCGATTATATCGACAAGAACAGCAGTAAGGCAACACAGGCTGACTTTGATAAGGAGCAGATGTTGAGAAACCAGATTGATGAGGCTGAAAATGCACTCAACGCAATGATGCACATTGGTGTTTATGCCAACGGTACAAACCGCGAGCAGATTGATCTGGAGCCTATCGGTCCGAGAGTAAAACTCTGCTATGGTGTCTTGTTGCTTAAACAGATAGAAAAGGTATATGTTACTGAATGTAGCGCCATGATGACCGAAGGAGCACGTCTCTATGGTCTCAGACAGTATGATGGTGCCCGCCGTAACTTCGTAAAGGCTCTCAACGCAAAGGATACTCCTGGAGATCTCATTCCTTCTATCAATACAAACATCCTGCAATGTGATACCTGTCTGCTTTACGAAAAGTATGCCTTGGGATCGCTGGTCAAGATGAAGCAGATGAGACAGGCTGGCGAAGCTAACCAGAAAGATGTAGTAAAGTATGCATCGGGCGCGCTGGAGTTTCTGAACGTACTGAACAAATACAATCCTTGCGACTTCTATGCAGAAAGAATAGAGAAACTGGAGAAGTTGATTGAGGACATGCCACTCGACCTGAAGTTTACCATTGCAAAATGGGTGAACGATTACGCAGGTTTCTACGAGGATGGTAAGTTGGGGAATGTTGAACTTTGGGCTTACTATGGCGATGACGAGCCTCAGATTAAGATGTATCAGACTGACAAGAAGTTCCTCTCAATGGTGAACAACCATGCCAACGACTTCAAGCAGCTAGGAGAATCTAACGAAGAGGGTGTTATCGACATCCATCTGGTGCGTAAGGATCTTCCTAAAGGTTTCTTCTTCCGCCCAGTAGGCTACAGCGACCGAATCAAGATCAAATATATGGGAGCCACAGAAATCATGCTCCAGTCAGAAGGTGAATACAACAAGCGTCAGATTCGCCTGAAAATGTATACACGTGTAGGAAAATAGGAATTGTTTAATTTAATAATAATATAAAAAGGTATGAAAACAACTACAATCGTAAAAGTAGTAACTGTAACAAGTATGTTATTTGTAAGTAACCTATCTGCCAACGCTCAGTTCTTCAAGAAACTGGGTAAGGCGATAGAAAAAACTGCTAAAACAGTAGAATCAACAGCAAATGCACTCGATGAAGTAAGCAAGGCAGCAGATGCCACTCCTTCAACTGCATCGTCATTGACAGATAGTGGAACTGCAGCTGCTTCTGATTCTATATCCATTGCTTGGGATAAGATTCCTGTATTCTCAGCAAAGCGAGTAAACATGACTGACGAGAATGGTAATCCTGTTCTGCTGGAAGATGGTACCCAAGACTACCGCGTATTGCTGGTAGACCAGTTTGGCAACAAAAGAAGTGCCCAATCAGTAAAAGCCCAGATTGACATCATCAACCAGCGTGTTCTTGCTATTCTGGCAAAGGTTGGTTTAGGTGCTGGTATCGGTGCTTTACAGAATGGTCTTTCTGGTGCAGCTGTAGGTGCAGGTATGGGAGCCCTTGCGAGTATCGATGACATTTCTATGGCGAAGAAACAGAAGAAATCATTGAAACAGCAGAAAATTCTTCTAGCAGAATACCAAAAGAACTTTACCGAAGAAGGTAAGCCTATCAATGCAAAAGTTGATCCAACCAAGCTGGAAGGTCTTGATCTGAAAGAAGATAACGCTCTCTCTATGACTGCCGCAGATATCAAGAAAGAACTTGAAAGCGAAGACTTCAATTCTACTGATACCAGTAGTTGGGAAGGCCTTCTCTAGAAAATATTTTGCCTCAACATGTAAAGCGCCCTTGTAAAGCGAAGCCAAAATGACTTCCTTTACAGGGCGCTATTTTTTGGGTCTTTTACAATAATCTTCTGTTTTTCTCGTTAATAAAAGTATGAAAAATAGATTATTGATCCTCACAATATGCCTCATCGCAACCATAAAGATGATGGCGCAGGAGTTTACCCTTCACGGCAAAGTGGTAGACGAGAACAACCAACCACTGGAGTTTGCCATCGTTTCGGTGGCTAGCCAGGGAAAGACTGCCGTTACTTCGCTCAAGGGAGACTATAGCCTCAAACTGCATTCTGCAGACAGCGTGGTAGTCAAATTCTCATATATCGGCTTCAAAACAAAAACAAAAGTACTGAGAAGACCGCGAGGAAAACAAACCCTACAGGTGGTACTTCGCGAAGCATCCACCACACTCGATGAGGTGAATATCAAGGGAGAAAAAATACAGTCGGACCAGATACAGGAGCTGAAGACTAAGGACATGAAGATGACGCCATCTGCCAACGGAAACGGGGTGGAAAGTCTTGTTCAGCAACAGGCTGGTGTAAGTACACATAACGAACTCTCTTCGCAATACAATGTGCGTGGCGGTGCTTTCGATGAGAACTCCGTATACATCAACAACGTAGAAGTATTCCGCCCATTCCTGGTTCGCAGCGGACAGCAGGAAGGCCTCTCCGTCATCAACCCTTATATGGTAGATAAAATCGGTTTCTCAACCGGAGGATATGCTGCCAAATACGGAGATAAGATGAGTTCGGCTCTCGACATCACCTACAAAACCCTGAAAGCAAAAAGCAAGAAGCCTGTGGTTGAAGGCAGCCTGGCTGCCAGTCTGCTGGGTGCTGACGCATACATCGGTCTGGGAACCCAGAAACTTTCATGGCTCAACAGCGTGCGCTACAAAACCACCTCTTACCTGCTCGGTTCGATGGAAACCAAAGGCGAATACAAGCCAAACTATCTGGACTATCAGACCTATCTGAGTTACCAGCCCAACAAACGCTGGAAGCTTGACTTCATAGGCTACATCTCTGATAATCACTACAACTTCGAACCGGAAGACCGAGAAACGAAGTTCGGAACAATGGAAAACGTAAAGAGCTTCAGAGTATATTTTGACGGTCAGGAGAAAGACCGCTTCCTCACCTACTTCGGTACACTCGGCATTACCCGCCAGTTTACCGCCAACACAAGTCTCTCGCTTCTGGGCAGTGCTTTCTATACCAAGGAACAGGAGAAATATGACATTCAGGGACAATATTGGCTCGACGAAACCGAGACTTCAGAAAACCTGGGTGTAGGTACCTATTTCGAACATGCCCGAAACTATCTTACGGCTCGCGTGATGAGCGCCAAACTGATGCTCAAACACAAGGTGAAGAAACATCAGATGGAAGCCGCAGTAAGTCTGAAGCGTGAACATATCGAGGAGAATTCTGTAGAATATGAGATGCGCGATTCCGCAGGATACAGTATTCCTCACAATGGCAAAGACCTCTATATGATTTATTCTCTGAAGGCTCGCAACGAACTGAATGCCAACCGCATGGAAGCTTACATCCAGGACACCTACCGTTTTTCGGGAGGAACAGCCGACAGTACCGGTAAAGGACAGACACATTACACCCTGAACTATGGTATCAGAATGAGTCATTGGAATTTCAACAGAGAAACCATCGTGAGTCCTCGTCTGTCGCTCGCCATCATACCAGCCAACCACGAAAATACCACTCTCCGTTTTGCGGCAGGTCTGTATTATCAGGCTCCATTCTTCAAGGAATTGAGAGATACATCTACGGTGAACGGCATAACCATCGCATCGCTGAACGAGAAAATCAAGAGCCAGCGAAGCATCCACTTCATCGCCGGCTACGACTATAGGTTCAAGCTAGGAGACCAACGCTATAAATTCTCTGCCGAAGCCTATTACAAGGCTTTGAGCAATCTGGTTCCTTATTCGGTTAGTAACGTGAAGGTAGTTTAT
Source organism: uncultured Prevotella sp. (assembly GCA_934202525.1). Lineage (GTDB taxonomy): Bacteria > Bacteroidota > Bacteroidia > Bacteroidales > Bacteroidaceae > Prevotella. The sequence continues at coordinate 12,717 of CAKPYB010000011.1, read as the reverse complement.
TACGGACAGAATGAATGCAGCGGTCATGCGGCAGGACTCGACTTCAAACTCTACGGAGAATTCGTTCCGGGTACCGATTCCTGGCTCAGTCTTTCGCTCATGGATACCAAGATGAAACTGGGTGGCAAGAGCATCCCTTTGCCTACCGACCAGCGTTATGCGGTAAACCTCTTCTTCACCGATTATTTCCCGGGCAGCAAGAAGTGGCGCATGTCTTTGAAACTCGCCTTTGCCGATGGTCTTCCTTTCGCAGCACCTCACAAAGAGTTGGAGACCAACAGCTTCCGTGCCACCGCCTATCGCCGTGCAGATATCGGTATGAGCTATCAGCTGCTCGACAACAGCCGCCGGGAGAAGAAGACCTTCCTGAAGAATGTGATGCTGGGGGTAGATTGTCTCAACCTCTTCGGCATAGACAACGTAAACAGCTATTACTGGGTGACAGATGTAACCAGCCAGCAATACGCCGTACCTAATTATCTTACCGGCAGACAGCTCAATGCCCGCATTCTTTTGGAATTTTAGGACCAAATAATAGTGATTTTTCACATTATTCTAAATATTTAACCGTAGATAGTTCGCTATCTGCGGTTTTTTTCGTATCTTTGCGCCCGAATTATGCGATGACGGTTCGTCCGCTCATTCCATGGATTCAGGAAAACATTCTATAAAGAATAAAGAAATAATACATAATAATCAATTATGAGCAAACAAGTAGAAAAGATTAAGGAGCTGATCGCCAAGCGCGAACAGGCTCGTCTTGGCGGTGGCGAGAAGGCCATCGAGAAGCAGCATGCACGTGGCAAATATACCGCTCGTGAGCGTATCGAAATGTTGGTAGATGCCGGCAGTTTCGAGGAGTATGATATGTTCAAGTTGCATCGTTGCACTAACTTCGGCATGGAGAAGAAGCAGTACCTCGGTGATGGTGTAGTAGCTGGTAGCGCTACTATAGCCGGCCGTCTGGTTTACGTATATGCTCAGGACTTCACCGTAAATGGTGGTTCTCTCTCTGAGACTATGGCACAGAAGATCTGCAAGGTAATGGATATGGCTATGACTATGGGTGCACCTGTTATCTGCATGAACGACTCTGGTGGTGCCCGCATCCAGGAAGGTATCTGCGCACTCGCCGGATATGGTGAGATCTTCGAGCGCAACATCCTCGCTTCTGGTGTCATCCCACAGATTTCTGCTATCATGGGCCCTTGCGCTGGTGGTGCCGTTTACTCTCCAGCCTTGACCGACTTCATCATCATGAAGGAGCAGACTTCTTACATGTTCCTGACTGGTCCTAAGGTTGTCAAGACCGTAACTGGTGAGGATATCGATGCAGAGCACCTCGGTGGTGCATCTGTTCATGCAACCAAGAGTGGTGTAACCCACTTCGCTGCTAAGACTGAGGAAGAGGCTATCGAGATGATCAAGAGCCTGCTCTCTTACATCCCTAGCAACAATACAGAAGAGGCTCCACGCGTAGAGTGCACAGACCCTATCGACCGTATGGATGATACTCTGAACGAGATTATCCCTGAGGATCCAAACCAGGCATACGATATGTATAAGGTGATTGGCGCTGTAACCGATAACGGAGAGTTCTTCGAGGTTCAGCCTAAGTTTGCCAAGAACATCATCACTGGTTTCGCTCGCTTCAATGGTCAGAGCGTAGGTATCGTAGCTAACCAGCCTTCAGCTTACGCTGGTGTACTCGATGTGAACGCTAGCCGCAAGGCAGCCCGCTTCGTTCGTTTCTGCGATGCTTTCAATATTCCTATCGTATCTCTCGTAGACGTACCAGGATTCTTGCCAGGTACAGGTCAGGAGTACAACGCTGTCATCCTCCATGGAGCACAGTTGCTCTACGCTTACGGCGAGGCTACCGTGCCAAAGATTACTATCACATTGCGTAAGAGCTATGGTGGTAGCCACATCGTGATGGGTTGCAAGCAGTTGCGTGCCGACTTGAACTTTGCTTGGCCATCTTCAGAGATTGCCGTAATGGGTGCCAGCGGTGCCGTTGCCGTTCTCTGTGGTAAGGAAGCTAAGGCTAAGAAGGAAGCTGGCGAGGATGTAAAGGCATTCCTGGCTGAGAAGGAGCAGGAGTATACTGACAAGTTTGCTAATCCATATCAGGCTGCTCAGTATGGTTACATCGATGATGTCATCGAGCCACGTAACACCCGTTTCCGCATCTGCCGTGGTTTGGCTCAGCTCGCTACCAAGCGTCAGAGCTTGCCAGCTAAGAAGCATGGCTGTATGCCAATGTAATATAGAAATGTTGAATGTTGAGTGTAGAATGTTGAGTTATATACAGACTCAACATAACAGAAGGGCGCAAGCCTAATTCAACACTCAACAATCAACACTCAAAATTAAAGTAAAAACGAATGGATAAGAATATTTATGCTGCGATTGCCATGGCACTCTATGAGTATCAGGGCAATAACGTACACGACAAGGAGCCTGGCATCATCACAATCAAGCCACGTCAGACGATGTGGAACGCCAAGTTCTTGAGTTTAACAGCTAAACCATAATGTAATAGAAATGAAAGAGTTTAAATATACAATTGACGGAAAAGAATACAAGGTTCAGATTGACGCTGTTGAGGGTAACATCGCAAGCGTGAACGTGAATGGCGAAGCTTACAAGGTTGAGATGGAACAGGAGGCTGAGCCAGAGAAGAAGAAGGTAGTGCTCGGTCAGCCAGCTGCTGCATCTGATGATGCTGAGGCTACTCCAGCTGCCAACGTAAATACAGCCAATGCTGTAAAGGCTCCTCTCCCTGGTACTATCACCAGCATCGAGGTAGCTGTTGGTCAGGAGGTGAAGGCAGGTGATACTGTTGTCGTTCTCGAGGCTATGAAGATGCAGAACAACATCGAGGCTGAGAAGGATGGTAAGGTTACTGCTATCTGCGTTAAGCCTGGTCAGGCTGTGCTCGAAGAGGATGCACTCGTAGTTATCGAGTAAATCAAGAATTAGAGAATTATACTTCCAGATTCGGGAATTTATAATTCAGAAATTCATATAAAGAATATCAAAGGTCGCAAGCTGTTAATTGTTTGCGACCTTTTTCTATACTGCTGTATGAGCATAAACTGCTATACAAAGTAATTTTTTTACTAAAGAAAAAAGACATAAAGTACAATAAAATGATAGATTTAACAGAAGAACAGATAGAGAGATACAGCCGCCACATCCTCCTTCAGGATGTAGGCCTCGAGGGACAGGAAAAGCTCCTCAATGCCAAGGTGCTCATCATTGGTGCCGGAGGATTGGGTTCCCCAGTTGCCCTCTACCTCGCTGCGGCTGGCGTGGGACATATCGGTATCGTGGATGCCGATGTGGTTGACCTCAGCAACCTGCAACGACAAGTCATTCACCAGACCAAGGACTTGAACACCCCTAAGGTGGAAAGCGCCAAGGAGAAGATGATTGCCATCAATCCTGATGTGGAGGTAAAAACCTACCATACCTTCCTCGCCTCAGACAATGCCGAGGAAATCATCAAGCCATGGGATTTCGTCATTGATTGCACCGACAACTTCCCGGTGAAGTTCCTCATCAATGACGCCTGTGTGCGACTGGGCAAGGCATTCTCGCATGGCGGCATCCTGAGATTCCAGGGGCAGACCTTCACCCATCTGCCAGGCACGGCTTGTTACCGTTGTTTCTTCAAGGAGCCACCTCCAGCAGGCGCTGTTCCTACCAGTAGCCAGGCAGGAGTCCTTGGTGCCATCGCTGGTATGCTCGGAACCATCCAGGCTGCCGAGGCGTTGAAGTACTTCCTCGGTGTGGGCGAACTGCTCACCGACCGATTGCTCACCTTTGATGCCAAGACGATGAACTTCCGCAACATCAAGGTAAAGAAGCGTGCATCCTGCGAAATCTGCGGCGACCACCCTACCATCGATCATCTCATCGACTATGAGCAGGCTGCGTGTGATTTGAAACACCACTAAGATTTAGTGATTATTTTCGAATAAACACATATAACAAAAAGCAAAGTCACAATACCCAGCTCTATCAGCTAGGTATTGTGACTTTTTTTTTAGAAACACCTCAATGTCCAACAAAGTGTACTTCCCAGCCATTGTTTTTGCTTTGGAAATGCTTCGGCTTTTTGATTTTTTTGTTTGGAAATGCATCGTAATCTGAGAGTTTTGGGTTTGGAAATGCATCGAAACAACGGATTTTTTGGTTTGGAAATGCTTATTTCTTGCTTGTTTTGTTTGGATTCTTGAAAATAAGTTGTATCTTTGCACCATGTTTTTAATGCATTTGATTTCTGAAAGCTATCTTTCAATATGATCATTTGGATAAGACATAACCGAATTTTTAAAGATAAATGTATGTTTGAAAGAATCGCCATCAAATATCTTCGCCATTGGGCGAAAAAGGAAGATCGTAAACCGCTGGTTTTGCGAGGGGCTCGCCAGGTGGGTAAGACAACATTGGTAAAGTTGTTTGCCAAGGAGTTTGATACCTATATTTATATGAACCTGGAGGAGAAGGAATATGCTGAGCTGTTTGCTACAGACTATTCTTTCGAAGATTTATTGGCTGGAATTTATCTCAAAGCTAATGAACCGTTGGATTTCGGAAAGCGCACCTTGATTTTTATCGACGAGATACAAAATGAGCCGAAGGCTGTGCAAACCTTGCGCTACTTCTATGAGAATCATCCTGAAATCTATGTGATTGCAGCCGGTTCTTTGCTGGAAAGTCTGATGGGGCGACATATCTCTTTCCCTGTTGGCCGTGTAGAATATATGGCTTTGCATCCATGTACTTTCGTAGAATTTCTTCGTGCCATGGGGCAGAAACTGATGGCTGACAGTATAGAAAACATGTCCTTACCAGCTTCTTTGCATTCTTCGGTCATGGAGTGGTTCAAGAAGTACATGATTGTGGGAGGTTTGCCGGAGGCTGTAGCCAATTATGCCAAGTATAAGGATATTGTCAGGCTGAATGAGGTGTTTAATGCGCTGCTTTCAGGCTATCGGGACGATGTGGAAAAATACGCCAGTAAACCCAAGGAGCAAGATGCCATCCGATACATTCTTAACTATGGCTGGACATTTGCAGCCCACCGAATCCAGTTTTCCAAATTCACAGGTTCTTCTTTCAAGGCGGCAGACACAGGCAATGCTTTCCGGATATTGGAGAAAACGCTTTTATTGGAGTTGGTATATCCTCAAACAACAGCGTCATTTCCGATTTTGCCCGACTTGAAGAAAAGTCCTAAGTTGTTATGGATAGATACGGGCTTGGTGAATTATGTTGCAGGCATACAAGAAGATCTGCTTTTTAGCAAAGACACCGATGAACTTTGGAATGGTGACATAGCAGAGCATATTGTTGGGCAGGAATTGTTAGGCTCAACGTTTATGTTTGGCGAGAAAAGAATGTTTTGGGTACGTGAAGCCAAGAACTCTCAGGCAGAAATCGACTTTCTGATAAGATACAGGTCGCACCTGATTCCGATAGAAGTAAAGACTGGTAGCAATGCCAAACTCCGTTCCTTGCATCTCTTTATGGATGAATCGAAAGAGAAGGTAGCTCTGCGTCTTTGGAATGGTCCGATGACATCGGATACCATTACAACTCAGAAAGGCAAGTCTTTCACTTTATATAATATTCCGCTATATTATGCTGGTTATTTGGAAGTATTCCTGGACAGTATAAGCAATACCACCATTTGACAATGGTATAACTATACTTTAAGCAATACGTACAGAAAAAGGAAAAAGCTTTGAAAACTATCTCATTTTCAAAGCTTTTTTCTTTTTTTTCTTGCATCATTCAGATAAAAGCCGTATATTTGCAGCAGATTAAAATACGCAAGCTTATGAAAGAGAAAAGATATACATTGCCAGAAGAGCAGAAAGATGCAGCTTTCGCAGCAGAGCCAGCACCAGCCTATCACGGAAATGCCGCCATAGCACTTCCCGAGGATGAATGTGCAGAAGAAGATATTGACTGGAATAAGATTCCTGTGGGCTGGCATCCGGCTAATGAAGAAGAAGCCGTGGCTAGGATTGAAGCTATTGAGGCGGAGTATGAGAATGGGCAATATATTGATGCAGAAGAATTTGAAAAAGAACTAATTGCACAATATCCATGGCTAGCATAAGATTAACACTTTATTTCAAAAAGGAATTAAAGACTGTTATCGACTATGGATTGATAGAATTCGGTAAAACTACAGTAAAGCGATTCCATAAAGAATATAAAGACATCAAGCATCGCCTGATGCATCATCCTCTTTCTTCACCCAGAGAGCCATTGCTTAAGCGATTCCACCGCCCTTACCATAGTGCGATTATCAAGGAGAATTGGAAGATTATCTATCGCTACGACGAAGCCAACGACCTCGTCATTTTCGTAGATTTATGGGATATGAGAAGAAGCCCTAGATATCTGATTAGACAATTCAAAAGAAAACTATAAAGGAAAGAGCTCTAACTGTATGGATGAAACGGGCTGAAAGCCCAAAAGCTCTTAGCTCAGGGCAGCCCCCTGGGTACACTCGCAGTCAGCACCGAGATGATAAGTTACCAAGCCATCCTCATAGGTGGTGTCCAATACCTGAACCACGGCACTATCCCTATCCGAATGATAACCCACATAAAACCTTATCGCATCGAAACGACGAAAATACCCCATGGCACCCATGCCATGGGGTATCATTATTATTGAAGGTGAGGCTTTTTAGTCTGCCCAAATGCTGCCACTTGAATCGCGATAGTCACTAACCGATTCTTCGCTATAATCCTCTTCCTTTGCTTTCACTATTTCAGAGTCAGCGAGGATAGATGTAGTCTCCATTTGGTAGACATTCAGTTCTGGCTTTATATATTCTTTCTTTTTCATAATTCTCAGTTCTTTTTATTTGATGATAACTTTCATTGTCTTGCTGCCACGCTTCACGATGTTGATGCCCTTCTGAGGAGCGCTGAGGCGATTGCCCTGCAGGTCATAATATACAGCCTTATCGTCTGCAATGGTGTTGAGGCTGTCGATGGCTGTTGTGTTGTCACCGATGGCGATGCTGAACATCTTAGCACCAGCAGATGATGAAGTGTTGTCTACCATGTAAGCACGGAAAGGCATGCTGCCCACTTGTGTTGTGCTTGTGTTCTCCAACAACTTGGTAGGGTTCATCAGTTTGTCGCCCTTCACGATGTAGCAGTTGTTGTCAGTATCCTTGTCGAACACCTTTTGGGTATAGATGCCCTGGAGCTGATAGTTACCATCAGCAGCAGATACTACCTTTTGCGCAATCTCCTTGTTGGCTTCAGAGATGCTGAGAGTGGTCTCACCGTTGTTCATCTTGATGATAACAGGAGTTCCAGCTGCGATGCTTGTCTCAATCTCTTCGAGCTGAATGGTGCTTGTACTCTCGTTAGCCGAAAGAAGCTTGAAGGCACGGAAGTTCTTATCTGCAAGCGATACATCGAAAGGCAAGCAGAGCGTAGCCCATGCGGTGCCAGCCTTCATTTCGCGGTTGTAAGTAGCTGTTGTAGCTGTGAATGGTTCGTAAGCCACGAAGTCCTTTTCATCGTCAAGAGCAAGACTCGCTGCTGTAAGAGTTTCTCCTGATGCTCCAATCTTTTCGTCGCCATTCTTACCTACCAGCTTGCTGAAGTAGCCAGTCTTGTAGTTGGCGTAAGTGTGGTCGGTCTTATCCTCACCATAAGCTATTACTCCCTTGAGCAAGGTGCAGCCAGAGAACATAGCAATTCCATAACTATGTTCTGTTATTACAAACTTATCGCTGGCATAGATTGTTGTAAGACTAGAGCAACCAGAGAACATATCGCTCATACGCTCCACTTTCTTAGTATCGAAATTAGAGAGGTCGAGCGAGGTAAGACCTGAGCAGCCTTTGAACATAGAGAGCATAAATTCCACATTCTGAGTATTGAAGTTAGAGAGGTCGAGCGAGGTAAGACCTGAGCAGTTCTCAAACACAGACATCATATCAAAAACATTCTGGGTATCGAACTTAGAGAGGTCGAGTGAAGTAAGACCTGAACATCCAGAGAACATACCGCTCATACCTTGCAATTTCTGAGTATCAAACTTAGAGAGGTCGAGCGAGGTAAGACCTGAGCAGCCCATGAACATACAGCTCATATACTCCACATTCTGAGTATTGAACATAGAGAGGTCGAGCGAGGTAAGTGCTGAGCAGCCAGAGAACATATCGCTCATATGTTTCACGTTCTGAGTATCGAAGTTAGAGAGGTCGAGCGAGGTAAGACCTGAGCAGCCCATGAACATCCAGCCCATATTCGTCACGTTCTGTGTATTGAACATAGAGAGGTTGAGCGAGGTAAGACCAGTACAGCCTTTGAACATAGAGCCCATATATTCCACATTCTGAGTATTGAAGTTGGAGAGGTCGAGCGAGGTAAGACCTGAGCAGCCATAGAACATATTGCTCATATTAGTCACGCTCTGTGTATTGAACTTAGAGAGGTTGAGCGATTTTAGACCAGAGCAACCCTCAAACATAGAGATCATACCTGTTACCTTCTGATTATTGAACTTAGAGAGATTGAGCGAGGTAAGTTTAGAGCAACCATAGAACATATAGTTCATATATATCACGTTCTGAGTATCGAAATTAGAGAGATCGAGCGATTCAATATTAGAGCAGGCATCGAACATATTTCTCATACTTGTCACATTCCGAGTATTCAAGTTCTCTACACCTTCTATTTCGGTCAGATTCTTACACCCTGCAAACCACCAATAGCAACTCGTTGGTCTTGCCATAGCAAACGAGGTATCAAAGACAACCTTTTTAATATTGTCGGATTGATTTATCCACGCTGGTCGTCCCTCACCTTCATTCAAATCATAAGCTCCTTCAGGCTTGACTCCCTTGTAACGGAATGTAAGAGTTTCAGTGGCATTATCAAACTCGGCATACCCACATCCAGGAGTAAAGTAACCATCCGTGCCGCAGTTGGCATAGTTGTGGTTTGTCTTGCTTCTGTCATAGTTTTTGAGTTTTTCGCAGCCAGCGAACATATTAGATCCATTACTTACGTTTGTTGTGACAAATTTGTCGCCAACATAGATGGTTGTAAGATTAGAGCAATCTATGAACATAGCACTCATATCTTTTACGTTCTGAGTATCGAAGTTAGTGAGGTCGAGTGAGGTAAGCTCAGAGCACGTCCAGAACATACAGCACATATCTGTCACGTTCTGAGTATTGAAGTTAGAGAGGTCGAGCGAGCCAATACCTTTACAGGCATTGAACATACCTCTCATACTTGTCACGTTCCGAGTATCGAAGTTAGAGAGGTCGAGCGAGGGAAGATTAGAGTAGCCAGAGAACATCCAGTCCATGTTGGTTACTTTTTCGGTATTAAGATATTCAATACCTTCAATTTGTGCCAAGTTATTAAAAGCCCAGAACCATTTATAACAACTCGTTGGCCTTGCAGTAGCAAACGAGGCATCAAAGACTACCTTTTCGATATTGGCTCGTTGTTTCTCCCACGCAGGGGAATTAGTGCCTTCGTTCAAGTCATAAGCTCCTTCGGGCTTGGAAGGACCATATCTGAATGTAAGCGTTCTTGTGCTTCCGTCAAACACGGCGTAACCCTTATATAAAAGGCTGGCATAACTTACCTCTTGAGTGGCATCCGCATCGCTAAAGTATTTGTGGCATACATTACACAGCCAGTGTTCCTTTATCGCATCTGTAGCTTCATGGTGAGTGAGTGTATGCTTCTTTAGCTCATCAGTCTTATATTCTTTTACTGTTGAGTGGCAAATAGAGCATTTGTATGTGGTATAGCCATGCTCGGTGCAAGTAGCTTCTACGTTTTCTATTGGATCGCCAAGTGCAGACGAACCATCAGTATTTGTGTGCGTACAAGTTTGGAGTTTGAGTTCGAATTCGCCTACTTGCAACACGTCTCCGCTTTGAATAGCCGATATTTCCCATTTGAAATATTGATAAGATGTTTTTCCCTTCTCGCAGGTGAAGTCGTAAGAAGTACAGTTCACATCCTGAAGCTTCGTATCGTTGTTCACCTCCTGAATCAGCGTCCAATTGCCATTTTGACCTTCATTGTTACCATAGAGCTTCCACGACTTAGGGTTACGACCATTCCAATTGGAGTTGTCGTTGCCTGTAGTGATAGTGTAGCCCACAGGAATTCCTGCCTTGCTGGCTTTGAAGATGACATAGGCACTGCTATAGAAATTGCAGCACCACTTGGTGGAATTGCCTTCTTTCTTTTGACCATCAAAGAGTTTATGGTAACTTTCTGCATCAGATATGCCCAAAGGATTACCCTCTAAGGCTGTGAAGGTAACTGTGTTGTCGTAATCTGTCTGCGCCATCATACTGGTAGGCACAAGCAACAACATGAACAACATCAATGGGAACAGAGCGATCCTTCGGAACCTACCTCCCCCATTGTTAATACGGTCGGCATGCGACCCATTGAATTGATTGGTAAATTTTTTCATAAATTAATATTATAATTGTTATTTAAATTTGTCTGCTTATTGTTAAGTTCACTCCAAAAAATACAAGAGGTTTATTAAGAAGATAAATATGGATGCCCCCCGATGATAATCAGGGCTAACTCTATCCTTGGTATAGTTACTATATTTCCTTCATGTTGCAAATATAGTGAATTTCTCCGAAAGAGGGTGCAGCTTTCCCCTGTTCAAATCTTTATCAATCTGAAGTTCATTTATCTGCTGGTGCAAAGCTTGCAAATCTATTTTCTTTGCCATATCGGTGTCTCTTAGCCCTATAAATATGCTCCACCGATTCCCTAAGCAGAGAAGATTGTTCGTGTTTGTAATGGCTATAATAAAAAGAAAAGCGTAGGAATCAATCACTCGCATTACCCTTGCCTATTGAGGTCCTAGGAAAACCTTTGGCAACAAGAATAAGAAGCAACAGAAACCTACGCCAAACTTGCATATATAATAGCACAGGATGTACCCTATCCAAACGAATGGAAAGGGCACACCTATGCCTGTGTACATACACACATAAAGCGAAGGCGCCTACCGCTGTCTTCATCTGAATGCCTCTTTTGAAATTTCCTAGGTTTCAATAGGTCAGAAGAAAACGTAGTACACGTCTTTCTTATTAAAATAGGCCAAGCCATGGACTTTTACCTAGCCGGCGACTCATCGCCAGCCATCCACAGCAAGACAACTGCAAAAGTAATAAAAAGAATTGGGATTTGCAAGAAAATCGGAAAGTTTCTTGCAAATCCCAATAAAATCGTTGTTGTTTTACTTCTTAAACAAATCAGAATGGGTTCCCGTATCAAGTAAACATAGGATTAACTCATGATTATCATACTTCCATACCAAAACCCAATCAGGAAGAATATGACAATCATTCCATCCTTCATAATTTCCATGCAAAGGATGGTTCTTATACTTTGCTGGCAATGGTTCTCCTCTCAACAAAATAGACACAACTTCCTCGAACAAGGATTTGTCGTATCCTCGTTTGATACATTTCTTGTACGATTTTTTAAATCTTCCTGAAAGCTGTAACTTATACATAACTAAGCCTCCAGATAGTTCATCATATCCTCCAATGTATCGAAGTTCTTGACATTTCCCTTCTTTACATCGAGAATAGCCTTATCTAACTCTGACATTTTAGAGCTAGACTTCACTTTGCTAGCAATCCATCCCATTCTTTTAGCCAATTCCTTCAAAAATTGCATATCGGAACTAGGAAGTTGCAAATTTATTGTTTGTAATGATGCATCCATAACACTATCAATTTAATTACACCGCAAAAGTACGAAAAAGAATTGGTTTCACAAAATTTTGGGTCTTTTTTCTTGTATATCTCATTTACTTTTCCTATCTTTGCCACCAAATTAATAACAATAACATTAAAAAGGAGGTTATTATGCAAGCAACAAAGAACAATACAAAGGAGGAAACCATCAGAAAGTTTAAACAACTCCTAAAACATAAAGAGGAGATGCTCGAAAGAGCAAAACAATATGATGGCATTGACATTTATGCTAAAACAGGAATCCACTATTAGATGAAATCAAAGCTGATTTCGAAAAGTCGGCAAATGACTTAAAAGAGAAATAGTTTCTTGCAAATCCCAATAAAATTGGTTATAAAGCAGCATATATTCAAAGCTTTTGCCCTTACAGGGCGCAGGGGGACAACCTCTTGATACCCAGGGTGATGCCCTGGGCTAGGAGCTTCTGCCCTTTACCTTTCCGCTACGCGCCGGTGACCGTTGGTTCAGGGCGTGTGGTGGCTAGGAGCTTTTGGGCCTTCAGCCCGTGCTTGAACCATATGCGAAACTTGACTCACCTTCGGCAAATGCCTTCAATTATATAAAATGAAGCTACTTTTTGTGATTTTTCTTTTCAAAAAGTTTGTTTTATCAAAGAATCTTTGTATCTTTGCAGCAACAGAACTCGTTTGCATCCCATTAGAACTGCAAGCGAGTCATTTTTTTATTTAAAGAAAAATCTTTTTTCTCTAAATTAATGTCACTATTACCACACTTTCTGATAACACGCTGGTATTTAGCATTTTAAGCGTGGCAATAAGGGCTATTTTTATTGTCACCTATTGTCACCTATTGCCACACTCCTGGTAAGCGGCTCCGCATTTATACCTTGCCCTTTATCGTAAAAGTTCTTACCTTTGCACCATAATTTTAAAAGCAAC
>CAKPYB010000010.1 GCA_934202525.1 uncultured Prevotella sp. | reverse complement strand
AGCAGTAACAGCATTAGTTTAATCAGCTGTTACTGCTTTTTTTGAATTATGCAAGGTATAAACGCGGAGACGCTTACGAAAGGTAGACGCACTCTATTATTTTATGCTGAAAAAGTAGACATTTTCATCTCTTTTTGCTTATTTTCTCTCCTTTTTTATATTTTTCCTCCGATAATCTCGTACTTTTTCTCCAATAATCTCGTGTTTTGCTTTAAAAATCCAGCGTTTTTCGCTGAGAAATCCCGGTTTTTAGCCCTAACGTGGCAATTAGTGACAATAAGTGACAATAAAAAAAGCCCTTATTGCCACACTTAAATCAATAGTTATCAGACGGTTATCTTGAAGTGTGGCAATAGTGACATTAAATCAGAGAAAAAATACCCCACACATTCTGTTAATCTTTACTATATTCCTGCGAGAAAACTTGCAGGATAACGGGAATATGAGTAACTTTGCACACGGATTTCTGAAACTATTGTCTCACAAAGACATAATATGAGAGAGAAACTATTTTTTTAGGATAATATTGACATCAATAAGAACAAATGAAAAAAGGACTATTTGCACTCGCTTTGGGTACATTCACCCTTGGCATGACTGAGTTTATCATCGAGGGCATCATTACCGATGTTGCCCACAACATGAACGTATCCATTCCAGAGGCAGGACACCTCATTTCCATCTATGCGCTGGGCGTCTGCGCCGGAACCTTCTCACTGATACTCATGCACAAGTATCGCCCCAAGAAGATATTGATGTTTCTGGCTTCTCTTGTCGTCTTCGGAGCCATCATCGCATCCGTAGCCCCAACTTACTGGCTGTTGCTCTGCGCCCGATTCATTCAGGGTTTGCCTCATGGTGCCTACTTCGGAACGGCTACCATCGTGGCAGTGAAGATGGCAAAGGAGGGAAAGGGAACCAAGGCGGTGGCTATGATGTGCGCAGGTATGCCGGTAGCCAATCTGGTGGGCGTACCTATCGGCACCTTCCTGAGTCATGCGTTCAGCTGGCGAGTACCTTTTGTCAGCTGCATATTGCTCGGTATCATGACGATGTATATGATTCACAGATGGGTTCCAGACGTGGCAGCATTGCCGAATAAGGGAATGAAGGCACAGTTCCACTTTCTCCGCAGTTTGGCTCCGTGGCTCATCATCGCAGCCACCTTCCTGGGCAATGGCGGCATTCTCTGCTGGTTCAGCTACATCTCTCCTCTGCTTCAGATGGAAGGCGGATTCAGCGCAGCCAGCATCTCCCTGCTGATGATTCTTGCCGGAGGAGGAATGGTAGTAGGCAATCAGGTGAGTGCCTTACTTGCCGACCGTTTCAAGCCGGGCCGCTTTACCTGTTATCTCCAGTTTCTGGCGGCTGCATCGTTATTGCTCACCTTCTTCCTCGCTCCTTTCGGGTGGATATCAGTAGCTTTGATGTTCATCTGCTGCGTCTGTCTTTTCGGCATCGGATCGCCAGAACAGTTCCTTATCGTGAAGCACGCAAAAGGTGGCGAAATGCTGGGCGGATGCTGCATTCAGGGCGCCTTCAATCTGGGTAATGCCGTGGGTGCTTTCCTGGGAGGCATTCCTGTTGCGATGGGATTGGGATACAACTTTCCTGCCCTTATCGGTGTGCCGATGGCATTGGCAGGAGCCGTCTGTCTGCTGATTTTCCATAAGAAATATGAATAAAAATGCGATAATCCGAAATAAATGATTATCTTTGCAGAAGATTATAATATAAAAAAGAAACATGATGAAACTTAACAAGACTTTCCTTACCCTGGGTCTGGCCGCAACACTCTTGCAGATGCCAGCCTCATCGTTCGCACAGACTGCGGGCGGTAACCGTCAGAATCCTCTTTTAACAAAGAGCAGTCTTCCATTCGGTGCTCCTGACTTCAGCAAGATTCAGGAGAGCGACTACCTGCCAGCCATTGAAGCGGCTATCAAAGAGCAGCGTGCCAACATACAGAAGATTGTAAACAACAAGAAAAAGCCTAACTTCCAGAACACCATCCTCGCCTATGAGGAGAGCGGTGCGCTGCTCGAAAAGGTGACCAACATCTTCTTTGGTCTCACCAGTGCCCACAAGACTCCGGGCATCGCCGAAACCGAGAAGAAGGCTACTCCTTTGCTGACCGAACTCGATAATGAGATTTCTTTCAACCAGAAACTCTTCGAGCGCATCAAGTATGTTTACGACAACGAATACAAGAAGCTCAAGGGCGAAGACAAGCGCCTTACTGAGGTTATCTATAAGAGTTTTGTACGTTCAGGCGCCCTCCTTTCTGCCGAGAAGATGGAGCGCATGAAGCAGATCAACTCCCGCATCTCTGAATTGCAGCAGGAGTGGGGCAATCTTCTTCCTGCCGCTACCAACAACGCCGTAGTTTGGGTGAACAGCAAGGAAGAGCTCGCCGGATTGAGCGATGCTGACATTGCACAATGCAAGAAAGATGCAGAGAGCCGCGGAGGCAAGGCACCTTACTGCATCGTCATCATCAACACCACCCAGCAGCCTATCCTTACCAATCTCCAGAACCGCGAACTGCGCAAGAAGGTGTATATGGCAAGTATCCACCGTGCCGATGGAACCAACCCGGATTTCAACACCTTCCCTATCGTAACCGAGATTGCCAAGTTGCGTGCCGAGAAGGGCAAACTGATGGGATATGCCAGCTATGCCGACTATTCGCTCGAAAAGACGATGGCTAAGAACAGCAAGAATGTGGATGATTTCCTGAAGCAGCTCATCAAGGAATATGCTCCAAAGGCTGATGCTGAGACCAAGGCGATAGAAGAGTATGCCCAGAAGACTGAGGGCAAGGACTTCAAACTGCAGCCATACGACCGCTTCTATTATTCTGCGAAGATGAAGAAGGAGATGCTCAACATTACCGATGATGAGATTAAGCCATACTTCAACATCGACAGCGTACAGGTAAATGGTGTGTTCTATGCCGCTCATCGTGTTTACGGACTGAACTTCAAGCAGCGCAAGGACATCCCTACCTATCACCCAGACATGAAGGTATTCGAGGTAAGCGATAAGAACGGCAAGCCAATCGCCCTTTTCTACAGCGATTACTTCCGCCGTCCTACCAAGCGTGGCGGTGCATGGATGAGCGCCTTTGCCAAGCAGAGCAAGCAGCGCGGCCAGTTGCCTATTATATATAATGTATGCAACAACGCCAAGGCACCTGAGGGTCAGCCATCTCTCATCACATGGGATGAGGTTACTACCCTGTTCCATGAGTTCGGTCATGCGCTTCACGGAATCCTTTCCGACTGCAAGTACAATACACTTTCAGGAACAGCCGTTGCCCGCGATTTCGTAGAGATGCCATCCCAGTTTAACGAATCATTTGCATCTATCCCTGAGATATTCGACCATTATGCCCGTCATACCGAGACCGGTGCTGCGATGCCAGCCGACCTGAAGGAGCGCATGCTGAAGAGCATCAGTTTCCAGACCGCCTATTCATTGGGCGAGAATCTGGCTGCCACCTGTCTTGACCTTGCCTGGCACAAGATTAGCGAAGAAGAAGTGCCTTCACCTTACATGGCAGGTGCCTTCGAGAAGGAAGAGCTCCACAACATCGGTTTGCTTAACACCCAGATTCCTCCTCGTTACAGCACATCATACTTCAACCATGTATGGGGCGGCGGTTATGCAGCAGGCTATTACAGCTATCTCTGGACAGAGGTGCTGGCTGTGAACATCGCCGACTACTTTGCAAAGCATGGAGCCTTGGATCCAGCCGTCGGTCAGGCATTCCGCGATAAGATTCTGAGCCGTGGCAACACCAAGGACCAAATGGAAATGTTTACCGACTTTACAGGTATGGAGAAGCCTGATGCTTCCGGATTTCTGAAAGCAAGAGGTTTGTAATACATAAAATTACAATATGAAACAGACCAACTTTCATTCTATGAAGTTGAAGATAAAGCGTACGGCACTACTGGCAGTAGGCCTTACGCTTTTTCAGATTCTGGCATGGGCAGGACCTCGCAGTTTCCAACAGGCGCAAGCCATTGCCGAGCGCCAGGCTACCCTGCAGGGCATCGTAATGGATCAGCAGCAGGTAAGCAAGGCAAGAAAGCAATATCTGCTGAATGGTAGCAGTTCTTCAGAGAGCACTACCAGCTATTATGTTTTTGACAACGGTTCTGACAAAGGATTCACCATTGTTTCGGGCGATGATGAACTGCCGGAGATTGTGGGCTATTCGGCTCATGGCAACTCTGAGAATCTGATGAAGACAGAAGGATGTGCAGCGTTTCTGAAAGCTTATCAGAAGTTTGTTGCAGCCTTCACCCAGGGTGATGCCAAAGCCAGAAAGATTTTGGCTGAGCAGAGAGCGCTGAAGGCTGATGCCCGTTATCAGCAACCCAAAATAGCGCCGCTCTTGGGAGATATTGCCTGGGACCAGCTGACACCTTATAATAAGATGTGTCCTAAATATAGAGGTTCTAAGGTGAGTGCTACAGGATGTGTAGCTACAGCCATGGCACAGGTGATGATGTATTATCAGTATCCTAAAGAACTGAAGGCTACCATTCCAGCTTATACCACCACAACCAATAAGCTCAGAGTAAATGCCATCAGCAAGGGTGAGAAATATGATTGGAACAATATGCTCCCAACTTATACCAAGGGGAAATACACCGCCACTCAAGCCGATGCAGTAGCCAAACTGATGTTCCATTGCGGAGCGGCAGTACAGATGGATTACGGACCTTCTTCGGGTGCGTGGGTACTCCCGGAAGAGATGTCAACCTATTTCGGTTATGATGCAGACCTCTTGCAAGAGGTTTACCGTTCATTCTATACGCTGGCAGAATGGAAGGAGATTCTCGACCGGGAGCTGGAGGCTAAGCGTCCTATCCTCTATGGCGGTGCTGCTTCTGATGAAAGTGGTCACCAGTTTGTATGCGATGGTTCTGACGGAGAAGGTCTCTATCACATCAACTGGGGTTGGTCAGGCTACAGCGACGGTTATTTCGACATCACCCTCCTCGACCCTTCTGTCCGTGGAACAGGTGCCGGAGAATCTGCTAACGGATATAACCGCGACTGCTCTATCATCATCGGTATAGCGCCGGATAACGGAATCAAGGATGAGCCGCTGGTAAAAGAACATTCTCTTTACGCTGATGCCTATGAAGATTACAGAAAATGCAACATCACCAAGGGCGAGCGCAAGAATGCATCAGAGGAATTTTCGCTAACGGTTACTCCTGTGTTATCTAATCCAACCTATAATAAGTTCGAAGGCTTAGCTGCTCTTGGTATCAGAAATGATGACGGATCGTATACGCCAATCACGCAGAGCGAGAAAATAGCCATGAATGCGATGGATCCTGAGGAAGGATATGAACTCAACATTATTGATTTCAACCTCAACTATGCCTTCCCTGTTGGCACCACCGTTCTTTACGAAATCTACAGTATTGACAATGGTAAGACATGGGATGTATGTGCCTATATGGAGAACGTTGTTCCGTTCGAGCTGGAAGCTACAGCCACATCGCTTATGCTGAATGGCAACAAACTTTCGGCAGACTTAAAGAGCAACGAGGCAATCCGGCTTAAAATGGACAATTCGTTTGATATTACCATCAGGAATGACAGCAAGCGCGAATATCTCGGTCTGATAAACGTCTACACCAGCAAAACCAGCACAAAGCCTACTTTTAAAGAAGGCTCAAGCAGCGCTGAGGAATACATGTGTGTACCGGCAGGTGAGTCTACAACCCGCACCATTACATTAAAGCAGACAGCAAATGAAATGTATGTTTGGGTAACCGACCGTGATGGCGAAATCTTATTGGATGGAGTGAAGTTCAAGGTTGGTCAGATTGGTGCTGGCGAGAGTACAGGCATCAGTCAGGTAACCGCCCAGAACAATATCCGTATCAATTCTGCTGCCGGTGTACTCACGATTGTATCAGCAGAATCCAAGTTGATTCCAGTTTACAGTATCGGAGGCCAGTTTATCACCAAGGTATCCGTTTCAGCCGGTGTTCCTGCCCAGGTTAACCTGCGTCCAGGAATCTATATCGTAGCCGGCAGAAAGGTAGCTGTAAAATAACAGCCCCTTGCCGTTTCCCATAAAGAACTGGTGGGCATAACATTTTTAAAACTTTTATCAGAAAACTCTTGCTGATATGAAAATAAAGTCGTAACTTTGCGGTAGCATTTTAAAACAGATGATTATGAAACAGGTAGAAGAAAGATATATCAGTTTGCTTACAGACTTCGGTTTCAAGCGAATTTTCGGAACAGCAATGAATAAGGATTTGCTGATTTGTTTTCTCAACAGCTTGTTTGATGGCAAACAGGTTGTTAAGGATGTGAAGTATCTGAACCCTGAACATGTAGGCGATGTCTATGCTGACCGCAAGGCTATCTTTGACGTATACTGTGAAGGAGAAAACGGAGAGAAGTTTATCGTTGAAATGCAGAATGCCTATCAGACTTACTTCAAGGACCGTTCTCTGTTCTATTCCACATTCCCTATCCGTGAACAAGCACCAAAGGGAAAGGATTGGGATTTCAAACTCAATCATGTCTATACAGTTGCTTTGCTCAACTTCGACATGAATGAAGATGCTTTCGAAAAGGAAAAGATTCGCCATAGCGTGCAGCTTTGCGATACCGCCACTCACAAGGTGTTCTACGATAAGTTGGAATTCATCTATGTTGAGATTGCTAAATTTGACAAATCCCTAGAGGAACTAGAGACACTTTACGACAAATGGCTTTATGCGCTGAAAAATCTCTACAAACTTACCCAACGTCCTAAGGAGTTATGTGACAAAGTCTTTGACCGTCTTTTCGAAGAAGCTGAGATATCCAAGTTTACCCAGCAGGAGTTGCGTGAGTATGAAGCCAGCAAGATGGCCTATCGCGACATCAAAAATTCCGTTGATACCGCCAAGCGGGAAGGAATAGCAGAAGGCATAACCCAGCGAAACTTTGAGATTGCAAGAAAGATGCTGGCAAAGGGTATGAATGAAGCGACTGTCTTGGAGATAACGGGACTGTCTGCAGAGGAGATACAGTTGCTGAAAGCGGAGATGTAAATTACAAATAACACTAGAAAGAGGGTGTGTCATAAATTTATGACACACCCTCTTTCTTTATCCTTTTACAGCCTGAGGTGTCCAGCTTTTCAGGAATCTGAGCACCTTTTCTTCGTTATATCCCTTACCCTCTTCCAGGAAACTGGAATCCTGGATATGGAGAACCTTTCCGGTTTCATCAAGCACCACAAAGACCGGGAATCCGAAACGCTGAGGATTGTTCAGTCGTTTCATCAGCTGCTCAGCCTTCTTCACCGCCGCATCACCGGCAGTTTTTCTGCGATTGTAGTTTACATGAATATATTCGAAATGATCATTCACCATCTTGTTGACCGCAGCATTCTTCTCTACAAAATCTGCAAACTTCAAGCACCATGGACACCAGTTACCGCCTACCTGACAGATAACAAACTTGCCATTCTTCTTGGCTTTAGCCAAAGCCTCATCAATCTGAGCCATCGGATCGATGCTTTCATTATACACCTTCTTGAGAGCAGTCTGCATCTGAGCAGGTTTCAATGCTCCTGTCTGGTCGAGCGAATCCAGTTTCTTCATCATCTCCTCCGCCTTCACGGTAGAGAATGCAACCTTACCTTCCGGATTGATAAGATAAGAAGTAGGAATCCACGAGATGTGATAATCCTTGGAAATCTTAGTTTCCTTCCATTTCTTAAACTCACAGTATTGCAACCAGGTATACTGATTATCGCCCAGATATTTCTTCATCTTAGCCTCATCGGTATCAAAAGAAACACCCACTACCTGGATCTTGGTATTGTATTTGTCATAGATAGCCTTCACCATCGGCATGTCTCTTCTGCAGTCTGGACACCAGGAAGCCCAGAAATCGAGCACGGTCCAGACACCCGGAACCGTCTTTCCGTCTTTATCCTTCTGAGTCTTCTTATCTGAGAGTTGGAAGATTTTCTTACCCGTCTTACTGTCAGTAATCGTGAAATCGGGAGCCTCGGTGCCTGCTGGCAGCAAGTCAAGCGATGTCTGTGCTCTACCGACGACAGCCGTCATCAGGAGCAAAAAGAATAATAGTTTCTTCATACAATTTTTCTGTTTATGTCTGTTACTTCAAATATATATGCTTCAACCTACAAAATTACATCATTTTCCAGTATCAAGTCCATAAAGCAAGATTTTATTACAGAAAATTAACCATAAAAGACTAGAACTGATAATAAATGAACGGCTGTACACTCTCCTGAGAAACCTCAACTACCATCTGCAGACAGATGATGAAGAGCAGCAGTTTAGCCACCCAAGGCAGAAGGATGAACCGCGCCTGAAGACGGTGATACTGGCGCTCGGTAAAGAGATAGCTCAGCATGACACCGATGATGCAAAGAGTCCAGGCAGGACGGGCATGGAAGAAAGGCACCAGATAATCGATACTGAAATCATTTGCCACCTTATCATACATCTTCCCCAGCACACCCAAATCCTTGGCACGGAAGAACGACCATGCAAAGCATATATATAAATAGGTGATGAGCCAGCTGAGGGAATTGCCCACCAGCGTACGGGGAATGCTAATGTCCAACTGACGGCTGAAGAACTTATGCACCACAAGTCCGAAACCATGGAGAGCACCCCAAATGACGAACATCCAGGAAGAGCCATGCCATAAGCCTGCCACCAGCATGGTGAGGAAGTTGTTGAAATACATGCGCACCTTTCCCTTCCGGTTTCCACCCAGCGGAATATACACATAATCGCGGAACCAGAAGGAAAGCGAGATGTGCCAGCGACGCCAGAACTCGGTAACCGAGAGCGAGCGGTAAGGGAAATAAAAGTTGTCGGGCAGATAGAAACCCAAGATGGCTGCCACACCGATACTCATATCGCTGTATCCCGAGAAATCGAGGAAGATCTGGACAGGATAGCCGAAGAGTGCTGCCAGATTCTCAAAACCCGAGAAGGTTTGCGGTGCATCAAACACCCAGTTGTTGAACTGTGCTATATAATCGCTCAGCATATTCTTCTTGACCAGTCCCAGCATGATGAGGAAGAGTCCCGTCCACAGCATTCTGCTGGAAGCCTGCTCGTTTCGTTTCAGTCTGGGAATCAAGTTAGCGGCACGGGTGATAGGACCCGCCATCAGCAGCGGAAAGAAGGTGAGATAGAAGCAATATTCCAGGAGCGTTACCTCCATGTCAAACTTACGCTTATAGGTATCTACCGCATAGCTGATAGCCTGGAAGGTATAGAACGAGATACCTACAGGCAGAGCGATAGACTGCAGCGAGAAGTTGGTGCTGAACATCTCGTTGACTATATCGCCTATGATGAAATTGGTATATTTGAAATAGCACAGCAGAGCCAGGTCTACAAGCACTACGAAGGTGAGCAGCGCCTTGCGTGCCTTCCCCTCATGCAGTCTCATTTCCTGGGTTACGGCATAATTGATGCAAGCCGTAAGCGGCAGCATCCACATCACCATTCCGTTCACCTTATAGGCAAAGAAAAGGCTGAAGCAGATGACATACATCATCATGGCTGTGCGCGAATAGCTCTTGAGCAGGGTATAAATGGCAAGGAAGAAGATGAAGAGCAGCGCAAACGGAATGCTGCCCATCATCAGCGGAGAATCTGCCTGATAAACAAACAGCCGCTCTATCCAATGCCACAAGGCACTTATTTCGAATGTTGAATAATTCATTTGTCTTTTCTGAAGATATTATTTATTGAACTCTTTCTTATACGGAGTCTTTATGGTTTACATGCTTTACCGCTGGAACCGTCTTGTCAGCAGCCGGAGCCGTTTTTCCTGCAGTTGCAGGTTCCTTGGTTGCAGCAGGACTTTCTGCGGTTTCAGGCACAGTTCCCTCTACAGGCCGAGAAAGAGAATCCTTCTTCACAGCCGTACTGTCAGTCCTGTGTTTGGTTCCAGGAGGCAAGATGGTAATCTGTCTGTATCTGCGGTCACGCTTATCCGGCATTTCCAAACGGAACGGATGCACACAATGACCGCTATTCATCCACTCTACAATCTTATCCATCCACATGGCAGATGAAGCCATAGTCGGATGCCGGCCGTCTTTCTGGCGTTCGAAGGTAAGTTTGTAACTAGGATAATAGCCTCGTGGTCCCATCACCTCACGGAGGAGTTTGTTATATCCATTATCCTCACACCAGTTTGGCGGACCGATCCATATCGTCGGAATATTACCAATCTTGCTCAAGATGGCACGGATGCGTTTTTCACATCCCTTCATATCAGCCGTATACAGTTCGTTGCTGCCCAGACATACAAAGACATGGGTAGGTTTGATACGTTGGATATAATGCTGCAGGGTATCGGTAGCAGCCCAGTTTCTGGTGCCCGAACTCACCCAGGTGATACAGGTGAGTTTGTGACCGTTCTTGTTGGCATAGTCAGCCAGTCGCAGACCGAGATATTCCGACATCGAGTCGCCGAAGATCAGCACTCGCTGCGCCGCCGTATCCACGGGTTCCTTTATCATGCTGTCAGCCTTTTCCTCTTCAGCAAGCTCTGCCTCGCTTTTACCGGTCAGCGCATCCATTGCAATCTGTTTCAGTGGAATGTTTTCTGCCACTTGCTCTGGAATAAAGGCATAAGCCAGCAGTCCTCCAATGGCTATCGCCAGCAGGGCTATCATTTTCCAGGTTTCTTTCATTTTATATCTTTAATGAGTTTTGGTTATTCTTTTTCTTATACATTCGCCCGACATTACAGCTGAAAGGGAGTGAGCACATTGAGCAACTTTCCGAAATCGGTCTTCGAGATGCGCCTTCCTCTCAAACTGCGCACCTGCGGATAGTCTTCGAAATAGTTCTCCATCGTAGTATACCACTGATGAGAAACCACTTCCCTGACCGTCTTTAGTTGATTTTCGATGCGACGGGCAAAACTCGGATTCACTCTCGAGAGATAATGTCTTCCATCATTCATCTCGATGGCAAGCATCAGATAGATTTGAGGTCCTTTCTTCTCTTTCCTGCTTTTTACGGTTTCGCTTACCTTCCAACCCTTGGTGGATGTCGATACTCTGATATCCCAGCCATACTGGCTGTTGAGCTTATCCATCAGTCCCTTGAACACGACACCATGTGCCGAGGTATCTTTCAGTCCCGTATAACCGATGATGTAATGTATCATCTCGTGGAGCAAGACACTCTTTGCCTGCTTGTCGGTCATATCATAATAAGTAGACATGGAGAGTTTGAAATCGTAGAGTTTGGTGCGCCCCCATCTGGAGGCCCGCTTATAGGCAAGTTGCCCCAACCGAGTCTTGGCATGAGTAAGTCCGAGTTCAGGAACAGGCAGTTTTCCCCCGAAATATTCCTGGTCGAAACGCCTGAACCACTCCTCCATCCATTCTATTGTAACAATCATGTATGTATATTTATTCAATAATTATTCAGTTCTGTATATCAGATACTACAAAACGTTTGCAAAGATACAACTTTTTCTTTGTTTCTTTCAATATTTATCGAAAAATGCGTAACTTTGCACGCAAATTTACAACAAAAATGAACAAGACAGCACAGCATATCATAGATATTAAGAATGTGTCGAAAAGATTTGGCGAGAAAACAGCCCTCAACAACATCAATCTCTATGTGAGAAAGGGCGAATTTATGACCATTCTGGGTCCTTCGGGATGCGGAAAAACGACATTATTGAGACTTTTGGCAGGTTTTGAAACCGCCAGCGAAGGCATCATCACCATCGCCGGCAACGATATTACTAACCTTCCTCCTTACAAGCGAAACGTGAACACGGTATTCCAGAAATACGCTCTGTTCCCTCATCTCAACGTTTACGACAATATCGCCTTCGGTCTGAAACTCAAGAATACACCGAAGGAAGAGATTTTGCCGAAGGTGAAACGTGCCCTGAAGATGGTGAACATGAGCGACTATGAATACCGTGATGTCAACTCGCTTTCGGGCGGTCAGCAGCAGCGTATCGCCATCGCCCGTGCCATCGTCAACGAACCGGAAGTTCTTCTCCTGGATGAACCGCTTGCAGCACTCGACCTCAAGATGCGTAAAGACATGCAGCTGGAGTTAAAGCAGATGCACGAGCGTCTGGGTATAACCTTCGTATACGTAACCCACGACCAGGAAGAAGCCCTCACCCTGAGCAATACCATCGTGGTGATGAGCGAGGGAGAGATACAGCAGATAGGTACACCTACCGATATCTACAACGAACCAGCCAATGCTTTTGTTGCAGATTTTATCGGCGAGAGCAATATTCTCTGCGGAACGATGGTCCACGACTGTCTGGTGAATGTGGCAGGTACCGAACTGCCTTGTGTAGACAAGGGCTTCGGCTGCAACCAGGAAGTGGATGTCGTAATACGTCCTGAGGATATCGAAGTTTCCACCGATACCGCCCATGCCCAGTTTGTGGGCAAGATAACCTCTTCTATCTTCAAGGGAGTACACTACGAGATGCTGGCAGAAACAGAGAAGGGCTACGAATTTCTCATCCAGAACTACAAGCATTTCGAAGTAGGTCAGACGATAGGAATGAGCGTGATACCCGACAATATTCACATCATGAAGAAGGAGCGCATCACCAACACCTTCGATGCAAAGGTAAACGGCGACGGAACGATAGAATTTCTGGGCTGCGAATACCAGATAGAGATTCCGGCAGAAATGAAGGACAAGATCCAGACCGATGAAAACGGAAACCAAACCATCCGGGTGAACGTGCCTTTCAACAAGATAGAACTCTTCGACAACGAGAGCGAAGGAACCTTTACAGGCGACATCAGCTTCATTCTCTACAAGGGCGACCACTATCATCTCACCATCGACACCGACTGGGGCGAGAAGCTCTATGTAGATACACAGGATGTATGGGATTTGGGCGACCATGTGGCTATCACCATTCCTCAGGAGAATATTTCGTTTGAATGAGTCGGAATAAGAAAAAACGGAAATTATTAATTATTAATTATCAATTATAAATTGAACATTATCAAGTTTATCTCTTCGCGACAAAGCTGGTCGATACCTTACGCCATCTTTGCAGCGATATTTGTGGTACTGCCATTGCTTCTCATCGTAGTGTTCGCATTTACCGATGAGAACGGAGCCCTGACGCTCTACAACTTCCAGAAGTTCCTGGCACACCCCGAAGCCATCAACACCTTTGTGTATTCGATAGGCATCGCCTTTCTCAACACCCTGCTCTGCATTCTGCTGGGCTATCCGGCAGCCTATATTCTGACACAAACCAAGATGAAGTATGCCAACACCATCGTCATGCTCTTCATCCTGCCAATGTGGGTAAACATCCTGGTGCGCACACTTGCCACCGTGGCCCTCTTCGATTTTGCCGACCTTCCACTGGGCGAAGGCGCCCTCCTGTTCGGTATGGTCTACAACTTCATCCCATTCATGATTTACCCTATCTACAACACCCTGCAGAAGATGGACCGCAGTTATATTGAGGCAGCCGAAGACCTGGGAGCATCGCCTTGGCAGCAGTTCTTCAAGGTCATTCTGCCCCTCTCCATGCCGGGCGTAGCAAGTGGCATCCTGATGGTATTCATGCCAACCATCTCTACCTTCGCTATCTCCGAACTGCTGACGATGAACAACATCAAGCTCTTCGGTACCACCATCCAGGAGAACATCAACAATTCGATGTGGAACTACGGTGCAGCCCTCTCGCTCATCATGCTCTTCCTCATCGGCGCCTCCACCCTCATCGCAGGTGATGGCAGTAAACAGGAAGGAGGTATCAGATGATGCAGTCATTATTCAGTAAGGATATGATGAAGAAAGTATTCTGCCAAGGCTATCTCTGGTTGCTCCTGCTGCTACTCTACTCCCCTATCTTCATCATCATCATCTTCTCGTTTACCGAAGCCAAGGTGATGGGCAACTGGACAGGTTTCTCGCTGCAGCTCTACAAGAATCTCTTTGCCGAAGGTACACACCATTCGCTCACAGCGGCACTGGTCAATACCGTAACCATCGCCCTGATTACCGCAACCGTATCCACGCTCTTTGGAACCCTGACAGCCATCGGCATCTACAACCTGCGCAACCGGTATGCACGTAATGCCATCCAGTTTGTCAACAACATTCCGATACTCAACGGCGACATCATCATCGGTATCTCGCTCTTCCTGCTCTTCATCACGCTGGGCATTCCGCAGGGGTATACTACCGTGGTACTCTCGCATATCACCTTCTGTCTGCCATACGTTATCCTGAGTGTGATGCCAAGACTGAAGCAGATGAATCCGAACCTCTATGAGGCGGCACTCGATCTGGGTGCCTCTCCGATGCAGGCACTTCGCAAGGTCATCATCCCAGAGATATTGCCAGGTATGATTTCCGGTTTCATGCTTGCCATCACGATGAGTATCGATGACTTCGCCGTCACCATCTTCACGATAGGTAACGAAGGTCTGGAAACCCTCTCCACATTCATCTATGCCGATGCCAGAAAGGGAGGACTGACCCCAGAACTTCGTCCGCTGAGTACCATCATCTTCGTACTGGTACTGGTGATGCTGATTATCATCAACAAACGTTCTGAGAAAAATAAGAAGAAATGAGAATGAAGAACAAGATATTATTAGGAGTTAAAGGAGTTAAGACAATAGTCTTTCTTTTCCTGACCCTGCTGATGCTTCTGCCGCTCTCTTCCTGTTACAACAAAGAGAACCGCGAGGAGATTCTGAAGGTTTACAACTGGGCTGATTACATAGATGAAGACGTTCTTGCCAACTTCCCGAAATGGTATGAACAACAGACTGGCAAGAAGATTCGCGTCATCTACCAGACCTTCGACATCAATGAGGTGATGCTTACCAAGATAGAGCGAGGTCATGAAGATTACGATGTGGTATGCCCGTCAGAATATATCATCGAGCGCATGCTCCGCAAAGACCTTCTCCTGCCTATCGACACCACCTTCGGCAAGACGCCCAACTATATCAGCAACGTATCACCATACATTGTTGAACAGATAGATGCCACCTCCAACAATGGCCGCATCGCCCACCATTATGCCGTGCCTTACATGTGGGGAACCTGTGGCATCTTATATAATAAGGTACACGTACCTATGAAGGATGCAGAGACATGGGGAACATTATGGAACAGAAAATATCAGGGCAAACTCCTGATGAAGGATTCCTACCGCGACTCCTATGGCACCGCCCTCATCTGGGCGCATCGCAAAGACCTGGAAGCAGGCAGGGTGACCGTACCACAGCTGATGAACGACTATTCACCCGCTGCCGTAGCCGCAGTAGAGAAAGAGTTGAAAGCTCTGAAGCCAAACATTGAAGGATGGGAAGCCGACTTCGGCAAGGAGACCATGACCAAAGGCAAAGCCTATCTCAATATGACCTGGAGCGGTGATGCCGTCTGGGCTATTGAAGAAGCCGGAAAAGTGGGTGTAGAATTGGGATATGAGGTACCGAAAGAAGGAAGCAATGTATGGTTCGACGGTTGGGTAATCCCTAAGTATTCACGCAATCCGGAGGCTGCCGCCTATTTCATCAACTATCTCTGTCAGGAAGACGTGGCACTCGCCAATATGGAAACCACAGGATATGTGAGCAGCGTAGCAGGCAAGAAGGTATTAGAAGCTATGAGCGATACAGAGGCTTATCCCAAACCTGAAAATCTTGCCTACTTTTTTGGCGAGGAAGGCAGAAATGCCCATCTCAACCCTATCATGTATCCAGACAGCAGCGTAGTAGCCAGATGTGCCATGATTCATGATGCCGGCGATCATACTCCCGAGGTATTGGATATGTGGTCGAAGGTGAAGGGCGACAATCTGGGCGGCGGCATCGTTATCTTCCTGCTGGCCGTAGTCCTTGCCCTCACGGTATTCGTTGCCATCAAGAAGTATGAGCATTACAAGCACAGAAGACTTTCGAGGAAACATCGCAGAAGACATGTGATAAAAGTAAAAAGGTAAAAGGGTAAAAAAGTAAAAAGGGAAAAGTGGAGGAAAAACCTATTTTATAGGGAAAAATGAACATTTTTAAAGAAAAAGAGAAAAAAGTGCCGAAAAAATTTGGTAATATCAAATAAAAGCATTACCTTTGCACTCGCTTTTGAGATATAAAGCTTTTGGGTAGTTACCAGAGTGGCCAAATGGGGCAGACTGTAAATCTGCTGGCTATGCCTTCGGTGGTTCGAATCCATCACTACCCACTTTTCCCAAAAATAACTCAAAAATTTAAGAGTCCGACTTTCGAGAGAGAGCCGGACTTTTTTTATACAATCGAGTAGGAAGTAAACACCAATCATAGGCAACAGCGTAGAATCAGCAGATTTCACCAATTCATTGAATCGTTCCAAGGTGGCACTCATGCCGATTACCAATGGCATGGACGGCATATTGTCTGCCTCCGAACCGAGAACAAACTTCTGCATGATGCTCATCTGCGTACCAATCTCATTGGGCTTGGCACCACGATGAGCCTCATCAATGATAACCACAAGTTTGTCACCATACTCCTTAAAGCTAACATTTACAAATAAAGAAGTACTTTATTCCATTTTTTGCACTAAATTTAATAATAAAATTTAGAATAACTCATTAATTTTCAATTTTCTCAGCAATTATTGCTTTTATCTCAACTATTTTCCGTAACTTTGCGAAAATAAAAACGTCTAAGGATGCCTCTGGCAAACTAGGACAAGTATCAAATTTTAAAAAGAGAAAAGGATGGAAATCAATTCATTCGCAATAAAAGTAAAGAAAGAGCCTACAGCCATCAGTCTTTTCGCTGGTGTAGGAGGTCTATGCACTAACCTCCAAAAATCTATCAAGAGCGGGAGCGTTCATTTCAGCAAATTGCGAGACACACTTATTTGGAAAAAGCTCAATGCTCCTGAAAACATAGACGAGGTCTACTTCCCTGTCTGGGAAGATGAATTAGAAGCCAACTTGAAGGATACGAAAAACTCCCTAAAAGAACTAATTCTTGACAACCTCAACACGGAGGAAGACATTCGCTTGACCAAGGCATACCTATATAGAAAAATCATTCGCTACTTTCGCCAAAATGGTTGTCCTTGCAAGAAGGATTTCATTGGTGGCATAGAAGTTTACATCAAGGAAGCGGACGAGGGTACCAATTACTGGACATACCAGCGATATGGCTTGACCATAAGATACAATGACCAGATAAAGGATGGTTGGCAACTAGATATTGCACAAGGAAGCAAATCCCTTGTCGGAAAAACACCTATTTACCTCTTGCAGTCCCTGCAAGATGAGCAGTTTCGTGTCATCGCAGGAACTATGATTCTGAAGAAATCAGAAATAGGACAACACCACATGGAGGCTACAAATGGGAAAATATACCCCATCGTAAACCACAGCATCAAGAGCGGACTCAAAATCCCTACTCACTACCATCGAGATGGCAACAAATATGTTACTAAATATAACGGCATAAGAAATTTCATATCCAAATGGATAAACATTCCAGCTTTCACTGAAAGCGTAGGAGTGGATTTGCCCAACAACGCCCACTTCATTCAACTGGCAGAAGAGAAAATCAACATCGTCGAGGAGAAAGCCAAAATGCTGAGATTTGGCAACAACCAGACAAATGTTAGTCCAGGCTACTGCTTCAAGAGATTTGGAGCTGCAGAGCGTCCTACAGAACATCGACATTTCTTTATCTGTCCACGTTCCCAGAATTTTACCCTTTGGCATTTGTACTACATTTTCCAACAAGGAAAGGATTCCAAGAATGCTCCCCAGAACCGCTTGTCACCAGATGACATCGACACAAACAATTATCTATACCATACGATATGGATGGGCAATCATGCCTGGGCAAATGGCATGAACTTTATGTTCTCTGACGACGAGCATGCTTTGGCGGAACTAGAGAACCATCTTATGGCGATGAACTTCGAGCTCGACAAGAAATACTTCGCCATCATCATTTCAGACGTAGACAGCGATGATGTCTCATCACCTCATTACCACCTCTATTACGACATGAAGTATCTCTTGATGAAATATAACATTGGTTCACAAGTGATTCACAAAAAGAGAGTGGATGAGAACAGTTTTATCAATTATATGGTGCCCAACATCGCAGCAGCTATAGCTGGCAAAGAAGGGGGCAAAGCATGGAAGATAGCCTATCCTAGCCAAGAGAATGATATGATTGTAGGAATCGGTGCTTACAGAGAGCATGGCATCAACCAACAATATATCGGAGCAGCTGTATGCCTCGACAAAGAGGGAGAGTTACACAACTTTGATGCTTGTCTCAAAGGCAACTTCGAAGAGTTGAGAGCCACCCTTATCAAGGCTATATTGAACTTCTACGGAAAGTTCAAGCACCCCTCACGCCTCATCATCTATTATCACAAGAAGCTGAACCGTGACGAGTCTGACATCATAGAGGATGCCTTGCGAACCTGTCAAGTTAGTTGTCCTGTCATTGTAATCCATGTCACAGAGACGGACAATGAGGACTTAATGGCTTTCGACACATCATGCACCAACGTGCTGATGCCAGTAAGCGGCACATACATACATCTCCGCACTCGCAAAGGTTGCCACGAATACCTCTTATACAACAATGAGAGATATGGCGGATTTGGTGAAAAAATGCCGTTTCTCAGACCGTTCCCTGTCAAGATTTCCATCATGCCAGGAAGACGGAACAAAAAGGAATTGACAGAACAAGACATCAAGGAGATTGTCACCTTGACCTATCAGACCACTCGCATCAACTGGAAATCTGTTTCCATGCGAAGTATGCCTATCACCATTGCGTATGCAGCACTGGTCGCTAAGTTTGTACCACATTTCCCGAATGGGCAATTAACTGAGTTTGGAAAAAATAATCTTTGGATGCTATGATTTTACCCATCACAGAATCAATACTAAGGGGCGAGCTTCGCCCCAACCTTATCACAGAGACTGTTTCGTTCGAGAAACAGTCTCTGTTGATGCGCCTTTTGCGCCATACTGTGGAAAGAGGCAATTTGCTAGAACTGGAGAAAGACATCATCAACGCACTTGATAGTCTGACCCAAGTAAAGCAGAGATATCACAAAGACCGAGAGCTGAGAAATACTATAAGCTGCTTGAATCGCTCCACACAGATCGATTCATATACGAGAGTGTATAAAGCTGTATTGTCAGACATTATGACATGCCCAGAAATTTCAACTCCAACACTAAGAATGTACAAGACCATTCTCGACTTGGAAAAGCAACGCACCATTTGGGCTTTGGTGGAACTACATTCCATTATGAAAGACGATCGGTTTGTCCGACCAGAGATAAAAAGCCTTATGACCACCATCAAAGACTATAGCAAAGAGATAGAATCATGGAAAACTGGCAAGTATAAAAACGTCGCAGTATTACTACAAAATATGCTCACAGAACTATACTTCAGTTTAATCCTAACATTCTCTCCCCTGTTATATACCCAAGGTAACCTTGACTTTGACGATGACTTTGGAGATTTCGTTTTCCTATGGAAAGGAGTCTTTCCTACGGAAGAAGAATTAGACAAATATCAAAAAGAGAAAGACAAAATCCAAGAGGAGAATATCGTCATACGACACAAGGAGGACCTTGTGGCAACAGAAGAGAACAAACAAAAAGAAAAACGCCCTCTAAGCAAGGCAGAAAGATTTTTGGAGGACACTACCCAATATGAATTCTTGAAAATGCCAAAGATTGTCGCCCTTGACTCCAACAATGATAATCGAAGAAAAGAAAAAGCTATAAAGCTAATAGGGCAGATGCTTGATGCTCCTGCTCATGCCGCAGCCATGCTCGACTATCTAGGCTTTTTCTCATGGATAAAGGACAAATATGAGACAGGATATACACTTACTGCATACGACCAATTTTGCACCAAGGTTGTCATGGGGCAAAACGGTGAAGCATTCAAGAAATACAGACTTGCAATAAACCGTAATTCCAAATCGCTGAAACCGTATCAATACTCAGGTGACATAGAGCAAGAATATGCCAATATAAAAAATGAGGTGCAATAGCCGTACTTGTTTCACACATAGTACAGCTATTGCCACAACTGTTGCTCTTGTCACTTTTCAGGAAACCCCATTGCTTTGGTATCAACAATTGGATACGTCAAATGAAGTAGGCATGAAGAAGACACTTCTTTCAGGTCTTAATCGTAGCATCACAAAAGCAGAGACAAAAATCAAGGCTCTGCAGACTATGGTCAACAATTTGGAGAAAGCGGAGGCAGATAAACAAGCGACCATAGCCGAACTTGAAGATTACATGAAGAATCATCTTGGTGATGCAGTTGAGATAAAGGCAAAAATTACCACCACCAGAAAGGAACTCTGGGATGTTCGTGACAAATTGAACGACAAGAAGATGAAACTGGAACAGGCTAAGTTGCAACTTGATGAGTTGCAGAAGAATACCTCCCACATCGAAGCAAGAAACAGGGAGATTAAAGCCGATTTTGAAAAAACAGCAGTTTCATACCAACAACAGATAATCAATAAGATTTGGGCGCAGGCTGGTATGAAAGCATTGGCAGAGATAGCAGACATCTATCCTCGTATGACGAGCACTCACGACAGCAGCCTCTTTGACGATAGCTTTGCAATGGACTTCATCAACTACGGTGACAAAATCATCTATTGTGCAATGTACTTGTATGTCGGCTACATCAACGAGGCTACAAACTTTGCTGAAAGCCAAGGTGGTGGCGGTAGCGACACCAAAGGCTGGGGACGTGAGAAGGACGAAGATGAGATAGAATGGATAAGACGGTGTTTGCGACAGGCAACGAAGATGGTGAAGCCAAGAAAGGGAAAAGGGCTAAGTCGATAAAATAAGGGAGGGGCGAATTCTTTGACACACCCCTCCCAAATACTTTACATCTTACAATAATCCTTGCGATTCACTATTTTAGTAGCGACTTGAATAGTGAGACGAGGGTGAGCTATGCGAATAGTATTACACAATGGGAGCAACCTCAATACCATAACTCTACTACAGGTTTGACATTTCTATAATCAGGCACACATTGACCTATTGAAGCGCCGATGTAAGTCGGGTCACAAATATAGAAAGCCTTGCCTTTGTACATATATCCATCTCCATTCATCTGAGAGGTAGAGAAGTTTACTGCAGTACATTCATGCCCAGGATACTGTACAAGGTGTACGTCAAGTCCCAAGACGTTACGCACAAGAAACGCAAAAAGGATGGCTCTGTCTTCGCAGTCGTTCTTTGGATAATAAAAGTTTTCTTCAATGAAATAGGGCTTCTCATATCCATGTTGTTCTCCGTCTGTAGCATAGTCGAAAGCATATTGTACGAAATGAAGGATTCTACCAACTGCTTCTTTTTCTGAGCAACCTTGTATTTGTTCGTTTACTTGTTCAAGTAAAGATTGGTGGAAGTTTGAATCAATTGTTGACATAGCATAAAACGGAATATCCATCTGAGGGTAACGGCGGATGGCCTCCATAGTTCCCTCATTAACAGAACCTTGCAACGAAATTTTTCCGTCACTCATGCTAAACCTATGCGCCATACCTGTCTTTATCCCTAAATGTCCATCTCTCATGGTTAAGTCTATATTACGCCCTTTGTCTGTTGCGTTAGGTAAACGACATGTATAAACTCCAACATTTTGAACCTTGCTTGTAGAATCGTCATAAAAGGTATAATATTTTTTACCATCAATAACAAGATAGTTCCGCTCATATACCTGTTGATTGAATGGAACCAACAATAAAAGTTGATTTCCGCAACTTGCCAATCGAACATCATATCCCATATTTACGAGGAGAAAATGCTGCAATACCGTTTTACTTGCAGGATTCATACATGTTACCTCCGTGTAGTTTCTGACAAGCTCAAATGTAAACCAATCGTTGAGACCATACGCTATAGCCAATGATTGCAAAGAGCGAATAACGTCTTTCATTACTCCATCTTGTCGGTAGGTGTCCCAAGCCTTTGCTATTGTTTGATGCTCAATGTCAACAATCGTTTGTGCATGACATAAAACAGTACTTAGTTTCATGCCATAAAAGGAAAAATACATATTCGGCAAAGTGTTGGGGACAATAGGCTGCACTGTTGTGGGGTTATCTGACGGAGCTGGCGTAGGCTGTACTGTAGGCTTTACCTCGGGGGCAGACTGGACAGGCGTGACATCTTGTGGTTTTATGTCAGCCTTTGGTGTTTTTGACGGTTTGGGTTCTTTGTCTCTCTTGATTCCTCTGAATTGCTCGTATTCATCCCAGACACCTTGCAGATATTCTGCATAGTCTTCCAACACCGTTTTTCGGAAGCTATCATAACTACCAAGCACTCCTTTACGGAATGCTTGATAGTCTGAATTTGTATTTTGTGCCATCATTGATGAAGAACACAACAGTAGTATAAAAAAATACTTACGCATAATTGTTATGTTATAGTTTACCAATTACCTATTCCAAACAAGCCTATCTCGGGATCAGGTTCAGGTTGCCATGTCCTAACCTTTATAATGGGCTTTTGTGGATCCTCCAAATCAACTTGCAAATAGAGATAGCCTTGATCACCATAGTTGGTCGAATAATAGTCTTGCTTAATTTGTATGCCATACTCTTCGCCATTTTTTGCCTTGCGAACGTCATTATTTGCAAATCGTATGTTTACAAACTCATTGCTTCTGAAACAAGCCTCCAAGTTCTTCATATACTGGTCCTTGCTATACTGAATTCTACTGATATGCCTCTGCGTATGGAATACTACTGGCATATCCTTATTCTGTCTTTCTGCAACAAGTCTTTCTGCCACGTGACCTACAATAATGACTGCATCGTCATCAAATATTGTTTTGAGATAGTCAAGTCGCTTCAGTGCGTATGCTGTTTTGTAGTTTTCAAGAAATTGCATGATTGTTTGACGAGCAATAGGAGTCCATGCGCCACGTTTCATGATGTCTTGTTTGGCTTTGCGGTCAAGGCCGAAAGCAATACAGTCAATTTTCTGATTGTTGTCGAAAGTAAAGACCACATCTTCCACAAAGTCCTTTCTCAATCCTTTCTTGAAGGAGAAAGACATTTGTATGCTTCTTGCTATTACATTGTCACGCAGTTGGCTGAACTGACAATCATTGGTGTTGAGTATTCTGGCATTGCCATATCTTACAAGGCTTGTAAACATATTCCAACCATCATCAGTAAAGAGAGAGCGTACAGCATCATAGTTATGTCCCTTTATCGCATTAAGCACCTTGGTTAGCACAACTCTATAAGAACCGTCATTTGCAACAGACAACACGGTTTCATTTGTTCGTGACTTACCCAAAGACAGTGTGTTGTCTGTACTTTTTTTAGCCTTTCCCATTTGCAGATTTACTCTTGCCGCACGTATGGACTGCCCTTTTACAACATTCAGAACGCTTTGTATTTCCTGATTGATATGCGCCTGACCACGATAGGCGTACTCGTAGTTGATTTGAACGTTGTCAGGAACCAATCCTTTACTGAATTCCATTGTTCCACGTCCGTCCTTCGCACTACAGATGTTGCTCCAGTTACGTCCATCGAAGTAGGTGAAGTCAAGCGTACTGACTGGTTGACCTTTATATTTGAACATCAAATCTACATTTGTACCATCGTTACCAGTAACTTCAACGCTTAAATCCTTTAGGATATTTGTAATCTGTTGCGGAAGCCAAGTCAATGGATACATTATTTCTCCTGTTTCCTCATCAGAATAAACGACACTTGATGGACGTTGCACAGATTTGAGCAAAGAGTAAGCCCAGTAATAATTTCTCAGTGCATCGTCTATCTTGCAGGCATCTTCAGCGACCTTTCCCAAGCGGATATATTCCTTTATAGTACGGATTCTCCCTTCAAAGATTTTGTTCAGTTCGCTTCGTTTGATGAATCGACCAATATGAGCTTGGTCTGGATTGTTATCTATGACAATGCGCTCTGTATTGGTCAATGTGGCGGTTGAGTATGTCTGCACTTTCGAGGTCGTATAACTTGCTGCATCAAGTTTCCCATTGGTTGTACGCTCGTCTTCTGTGATGGAGAAGTCGTTGCTTACCACAACGGATATTTTGCTTATCAATGCAGCGAGTGCCTGTTGGTCAGCTTCCTCAACAGTCGCTCCCCAACCTTCCCCAGAGAGATAAGTTTGGGTATTATGTATTACCTCATCCCAACTTTGCGAGAAAGCTGAAATGAGGCAAAAGTTCATTGTCAGTAAAACAATTATTCGTTTAATCATTGGTGGATGTAGAAACGGTTGTTGGTTTGAATCCTTCGCGAACAAAGTCGCTTACCTTCTTTGCATATTTCTGGGCGGCAGCACTTTCTTTTGCGGCATTCTCGTATGCACGGATTCTTGCTCGGGTGGCAGCACTTTCGCTTACCACAAAGAATGTCTGCATCTCGTAACTTCCGTCCTTGTTGCTGCGGATAACGGAGAAAGACTCCTGCAACTCGCCGTTGAGCTCCTTTTGTACAAGGCTCTCGTAGGCTGCATAGAAATGGTCAAACTCTCCTGATACGTCATCACTATTACCAGCAATGTCACTCACAATACGCCCTTTCAACTGTCTGCCAGCTTGTTGGGCATAGATGTTACAAGCATTGTTGATACAAGTCTGATGACCCACATTCTTTGACTTGAATTTGGAGCAGGTACCTACTATCTCATAGGCTTCTTCTCCCTCTTTGTTGAGTTTACCATAGTGATTGAGAAGGGCTACATCAAGAGAGCGAGACGAACCATAAAGCATCCAGCCTCCCTTCTTGAATTCCTTCATCTTCACTTTGTACTCTTTCTTCAAGGCTTTATTCAGCGCCTTGTTGTTCTGGGCATTCAATGCAGGCAATACCATGCAGAGTGCCATGAAAAACATGATAATCTTTTTCATTGTTGCTTTGTTTTATTGTTGAATAATCTTTCATATGTATCTTGGAATTCCTCGGAAGAATAATCCTCGAACTCAAGATTTTCCGCATTAATATGTTCTTTCTTTGGCCTTTTGCCAATACAAGCAAATTTTACGACATCCATTATGGGTGACTTACTGAAACAGCTTGTCTGATATAATCCATAGTTGTAAAACAGCTTCGTTTCATGCTCCGAACAAAATCCCCAGCACAAAAACAAAATACGACCATTCTCTGGTAGCAAACATGAGATTTCCCTAAAGCGACTTTCTTTTTCCTTGTTGTCAAGCTTACTGTTGTTCTTTATGCTGAGTAAGAAGTAGAAAAGATACCGAAAAATCTCTTCGCACTCCTCTCGACAGTCTATCACCGCAGAGGAATAGTAATATCCCAATATATTTTGCACTTTTGATTGCTCATAATCAGTCAATGGATCAAATGGATTTCGAAAATGATTTTCTACTTTGCTAAAAATCGAATCAATTACATTCTTCCTCTTTTCGAATAATTCAATCGATGTTCTTAATGAGATGTGAAAGTGCTCTTCAAATCGTCCTATTCGATTGCTTTCTTGCTGTTCCTTATAGGTTATATAGATAAGAGATACCGACAAAATGCTGATACCTATTCCTACATAGCTTCCCCATGCACCCCAATCAGATGTCTTGTCTGAAAGAGATGCATTATAGAAGTGAACTGCATAAAAAGCAATTAGGACAACTGATATTGCAATACCAACTATGACAAAGGCATACCGCTTCATTTGCTTCACTTACAAGTAAGAATCAAACGAAAGCCGACTCCTGTCGATCTACAATCACTTGAAGAGTAATTGCTGCTATAAAAATAGTATCCAGTTTTACTGTAGGAGTTGGTGGTAGCATTTGACGTTTTCTCAATATACGACACATTGCTGCAATAGCCTCCACCATAAATGTACGGATAGCTACCGTTTCTTGTACTTACAAATTCTCCGACATTTCCACTCATATCATAGATGCCAAGTTCATTGGGAGCCTTTGTCTTGACTGTTTGTATTGAAGAACAGTTAGCTGAATACCAAGCAACATCGCCAGGAGTATTACTTCCTGCATAAGTATAGTCTTGTGTTTTATTACCTCCTTTTGCTGCATATGACCATTGTTCTGCAGAAGGTAAGGAGAAGTTTAATTTTGTTTCGTTGTTCAACTTTTCGATGAAAGTGCTGACAGACGGATAAGATACGTCATCAATGGGCAATTGTGAGGTTGATGCTGTTCCATTGACAGACTTATACAATGCTTCTGTAGTTTCGGTTTCTGCCATTAAAAAGAAGCCATCGCTATATCCTGCGACAGGTATCATTTTAAATTCTACGCCACTTGCTTTGACGTACAATCCGCTACGCCAATTGTTGTGTGAAGACTCCGATGGAATAGCCATATACCCACTTTCGCCCACATTAAGCATGCTGCTTGTGCATGTACGTGTAAATGCATAATCAGAACCGACAAGACCAAGGTTTCTGTCGTTGTCCGTGAAGTAACCATATATATAAGGTGTGCTTCCATTAGATGCCACGGTTGATGTAATCATGGCATTTGATGTGGAGAATGTGTTAATGGCAGGAGAGAATGTTGTATAGACAGAAATACCAGTCGTATATATCTTCTCTCCTGATTTCCCCGTAAAACGGATGCGGCCTGTCTTTGGAGACAATGTGGCAGTAACAGTCAATGATCCGTTACTATAGGCATACGTGGCATTCAAGTCCTCATAAATCTCAGAATTGGCATTCAATGAGACTAAAGAAGAACTGGAGAATGTTGCGTTGACGAAATAACGTGCTTCACACTTCAGATTACTGCCTGTTGCCAAGTTACCGTCATAGCTGACCGACC
Organism: uncultured Prevotella sp.; assembly: GCA_934202525.1. GTDB lineage: Bacteria > Bacteroidota > Bacteroidia > Bacteroidales > Bacteroidaceae > Prevotella. The sequence goes on along the minus strand of CAKPYB010000010.1, from coordinate 73,438 downwards.
AGCCAGAGGTACTGCTATAGGTAGCTTCGCCAGGAACAATGGTAGAGCCATTGTAGAATGTGATATAAATCTTGTCTCCATCATTCCATGAAGAACTGGTCGCTCTTGTCTGAACTTTAGCCTTGGATGAACCTTGTTGGTCGAATCCAATGACTTTACCCACAAATTCCATTTTGACAGTTTGCTTGCCATTTTGATTCTCAACTTCTGACAAATCATCAGAAGAGCATGAGCCCAAAGCCAATACCATAACTACGGCCATGAGCATTTGAATAATGCGTACCTGTTTCATATTTTTATCTTTTTATGTTTCAACAATTATCAATTCCAATTACTATCGCTTGAAAAGTCGTTCTTTTGCATATTACCAGATGAATTTGCTGTAGAATCGAGACTTTGATCTGATTTAAACCCAGTAATCGTCACCTTGGCACTCGAATTGGTAGAACTATCCCAACTTGTATCAGCCTTAAAACCTATCACGGACAACTTAGTACCACTTTGGCTACTCGTGTCATAATTGGTATCGCTCCCATAACTGGTTATTGTCAGACTTCCTGTTGAAGAACCATTGCTGTCATAATCTTTGTCTTCCTCAAAATCCTTACGCAGAAAAGTTCCTCCATAGTTTAATTGAGTGACAGTCAACGTTACTGAATAGGAGCCTTCTTTCAAATCGGTCAACGAGATTGTAATCTTGCCGATACGGGCATCCTTTGTGTCATTTTCCGATGCAGTGACAGTAAAGGAGTCTCCGTTTCTTGATATCGTCAACCAATTGTCAGGACAGTTTATGGAGTAAGTTCCGTCTGTGGATATGGTCACTGCATTTGACGTTCCACCCTTTGAATAGAACAACAATTCATTTGCATCCACAGTCAAGTATCGTGCTTTTTGGGACACAAGGATATTCACACTTCTACCCAATGCATCAAAATAAACATTTGCAGAACGTTTGTTGACAGAAGCATTGTCTGAAGCTGTAACTTTTACGGTAGCATTGTCTATGCCATTGGTTGGAGAAATAGACAGCCAATTAACCGAATCGTCTTTCCTTGTAGACCATGGCGCATTAGTAGTTAAAGTTACTTTAAGTTCGCCACCTTTGCTTGTAAAATCAAGCAAACTATTGTCTATCGTAAAATATTTACCTTTTTGGACGATAGCTACTGTTGCTGAAGCATCACCCATCAGGATGTTTACAGAACCACTTCTTTCCCCATCCGTAGAGTTTTCTTGAACGGTGATGGTCAAAGTGGAATTTCCTGTTGCCGTCTCTGGTGAGATTTTAATCCAATCGGCACTACTGTATGCTCGCCAAGTTCCATCTGTCGTAATGGTGATTGTTTGCGATTCTTCTTTGTCATTGAAAGTCAATGTCGTGGTAGCCACATCGAAAGTTTTACCTTTCTGATGTACTTTAACTGTAACTGTTGCACTTAACCCCGGTTGAGAAATCTCAAATTCACCATTTCTCTCTGTTGTATTAGGATTGTCTTCGACTGTGACTTTTATTGAAGAGTTACCAGTTCCGCTTGTCTTGTCTACCTTTATCCATGACGGAACAGATGACACCTGCCATGAAGTGTTACTATTGACCTGGATCGTTTGTGTTTCAGATGATGCCTCGAAATCATATTGTGACTTATCTATTTCAATATAAACACCTCGCTGTTTGATAGGAATTTGTATTCTTTCTTCTGAACCTATGGAAAGAATTACATATCCAGTCCGCTCATCAACAGAAGTGTTTGGGGATACGGAAATTGTTATGGACGACGTACCAGCTTCTCCACTTTCTGGTGTTACATCAATCCAACTATAAGATGTGGATGCTGTCCATTTTGATTCGGAAGTAACTTCAACCTTAATCTCTCCAGCTGTATTCTCGAACGTTAAAGTCTCTGTAGAGGCATTGATGGAAGCTGGAGCCTGAGTTACAACAATTTTGTTGCTTGCCTGGTCTATTCCATTGTATGAAAACAGTATTGTTGTTGTGCGATATTGACTGGTTTCGTTTGCCGTAGCACTGAGAACAAAACTATTGTCCTTTTGGGATAGTGTAAGCCAATCTGCATCATTTGTCACCGTATAAGAACAGTTTGATGTTACGTTAAATGTTGATGTACAAGCGGTTCCTTTTAATGTGATGTTTGATTGAGACACATTAATATAAGGTATTGCAGCAGCTTGCGACACGGAAATTCCCTTTTCATAATTCCAATCGCTAACATCCGCTTTTATATAAAATACACCAGTTCTTGCTGCATTGGCATCGTTGTTCTCGGATGTGCTAACATCTATGTTTGAACTACTCTGACCGCTTGCAGCAGAAATAGACACCCAATCAATGGCATTGTCAACTTTCCAAGGTGTTTCCAGCGTCTCAATGTCTACGCTTTGGCTTGATACCTGATTGGCAGAAAACGACAGTGACGTAGGAGATACCCTAAGATATCTTGGAGTCAATGTCGGCTTCAATCCCAATTCAGACGAGTATTTGTCTGAACACCCAACAAATACTATGCATACCAACAATATGTATAAACCAATATGTTTCATCTTAAAACGCTATCATTAATCCTAATTTCACATTAAACCCTTGTCCCCAATTCTTGATTTTTGAAGACACGGCCTCCAACTCTTTATAGCCATTGGATTTTCCTACTCCAAAAGAATAATCAGGAGACAAGCTCACTCCAAAATGATTGGCAATAATAGCCGAGATACGTGCTCCTAAAAGCACACTCATGACATTACTTCCATTGGCTGGTGTAACATTGCTATCCTCTTGCATTGTCTCTTTTAGGCTCAGATAATTTATTCCCAATTGTGGGGTAATCCTAAATCTTGTTCCTACTGCTATTCCGTATCCGACCTTACCGCTTACCATAAGTTCTGGGTGATAGATGCTTGATACAGGCTTCGTATCATTCCCACTCCAATAAATGGTTTCACTGTTTCCTGTCCCATAGAAAGCTGACAGTTCGACGTTTACATTGGAAATATAGCCGCCAATAGTTCCGCCGAAAGAGACAAAAGTTCCTGCACGAATCCCAGCCTCTGCGTAAAACTCATTCTTATAGTTGTATATTTTGCTCATGGAAATAATGACATTAGGATTGGAACTACTTAGATCCATCTTCTTTTTATAATCTTTGTATCCTACTTTTTGGGCAAAAACCTCATAGGAGCCTGTTTTTAATTCTTTTTGGCAGGGAGTCGTACCCAACTTTTCTCCACCGACAAACACCATGGCTCCAGTTGGGGCACTTCTAAATGAGAATATGGCCAATTGACTTAAAATAACATTTATGTCGGTAGTTTTGTCTTGTTCAACTCTAATGTCTCGTTCTTCAGTCTTGTATCCAATCTGTTTCACTGTGAGTTTATGATGCCCAATCTGTGTTGCATACGTTGTGAGAGCTGTGTTCGAAGGGATAGAAATTCCATCAAGCATAATTTCCGCATTGTATGGATTAGTATGTACACTAATCTTTCCCATTATAGGCTTCAAATCATTCACAACAAGTTGATGAGCATGGACAGAGTCGTTTATTACAATCTGTCCCTCCTTGGGATAATATTTATCAGCTGCTACCTTATAAGTATATGTTCCAAATGACAATTCCTGTGAGGCTTCGCCCTTGGAATTTAACTTGACATTCATGCCGTTTAACGTGACTGAAGCATTTGCGGGCATCACTCTTATATTCAACTTTTGCTTTCTGGAGTCATCGTAATAGTTTACAAACACTTTATCCGAAGTTATCTCCATGATATAAGTCCTTGCCTTTTCGATGTTTATAGGAAAACTGTAATTTACAAGTGAACCAAGTTGTGGATGTCGGATACTAATGTGACGTACACCAAAAGGGACGTACACCCATATTTCTCCAATATGATTGTCATCAACCTTTTGAACACCTGCAGATCCTACATCAAAAGAGAATCCTTTTTGCGTAGTCTGCACTCGAATCAATGCACATTTATCTCCGTTCTGGTCTTCAACCAAGGTGCTTTTATTTTGAGCCGTAAGGTCAGACTCTACCAACACAAAACGTGAAACTGAAATCTTTTGCGCATGTACGAAAGAAGAAAATAAGATAATGGCGATTAGAATTCCCCATCGCCTAAGTAAGTTCAATATCTGATAGTAGCCATTACTCATTATTGCTCAGTTGATGCTGCTGGCTACCTTGGCAAAAATTATCACTTCGTTTATACATACAAAAAAAGCGTGGAGCCTGTTCTGTCACTCGTTCCACGCTATAAAGGCTCTCGCATTGCCCGACAAGTCGAAACGAGCAACGCCGAAAGCCCCACGCCAGTGTAAGTATATAGAATGCACTCAGACAACGAACGACAGATTCGTCCGAAGCCAATGAGGGCTGTATATAATACACCTCATGAGGCGTTCTTTGTTGCTTTGTTCTTGACTTGTCGTTGAATTTGCGAGATTCTTATAGCGTCAAAACCAAAGCGTACAAAAACGCCTTTTACCATATGTATGTCTTCCCAACCTCTGCCCATCGGGGCTTCCGGTAATGGGTATAGACGTTACAAAGGTAATACTTTTACCTTAAAAACCACTTTGTTTGGCTGGCAAAGTATGAACTTAAGGCTTGATTTAACATTATTAAACACAAATATGTCAAAGAAATCCACTTTTGCATGATTTTTCTTGCTAAAAAGTTTGTATTCTCAATGATTATTCGTATCTTTGCACCGTCAGTTCCCACCAAGCCTCTCAACGATGCTCAAATGCGTGGGGCTTTTTTGTATATATACGTTCACTCTCAAAATACGCTAATGGAAAGATTACCGCACTTCATGAAACATTATATGACAGAGGCAGACTTGATGGTTCTGTTGAAAAGTCGTGGGCTTGTCATTTCCGATGAAGACAAAGCGGTACGGTATTTGGAGAGCATCGGGTACTATCGCCTTTCAGCCTATATGTACCCATTCTTGAAAGCTCCAAAGGAAACTCATCAGTATAAAGATGGTACAACTTTTCAACAAGTGTTGAATCTCTATCGCTTCGACAAGAAATTGCGTATGCTTCTTCTCAATGAGATTGAGAAAGTAGAGATAGCTATTCGTCGTGCCATTATGAATATTCCAGTGCAGATGACAGGAGATATTTATTGGCTGACAAATTCTGTTCACTTTGCCAACCAAAGAACTTTTCAAGAAACAAAGAACACCATCGACAGAGAATATGCGAAATCAACAGAAGAATTTATCAAGCATTTCAAGAACAGCTATTGCGACCCATATCCTCCATCATGGATTCTGGGTGAGTTGCTGACGATGGGCAATGTGAATATGATTTACCGTAATCTGAAAGCAGACAAGATACGCAAGCGCATCTCTCATTATTTCGGCTTGCAACCTATCGTCTTGGAATCTTGGATAACATCTTTGACATTGTTGCGAAATGCCTGTTGCCACCATTCAAGAGTGTGGAACAAGGTAAGCTCCATTATGCCTGTTACTCCAAGAAGAATTGCTCATTCTTGGATTACCCTGCCGACAAATCCTCAAAGAGTATATTTCACTACCTGCATCATCAAGTATTTACTTGACATCATATCTCCAAATAACGATATGCTTGATAAGATGAACAGACTTTTTGCTACGTTTCCAGAAATAGATAAGTCTGCCCTTGGTTTTCCTTCTGGTTGGAAAAACGAACCTTTGTGGCAATAAAAGGTGTATGGAGTGACTACTAACCACCTCACATCACCCATATTTTTTGTAATTTCGGTGTGAAAGAAGGTAAAGAACACCTTTCCTTGCACGACATCATTTGACACCCATGGAAAGCTTGGTCGATTCATTGTCAATACACACAAAGACAAATATCTGCATGATGGCAACAAGTATTTCTTGTCAATGTTATTATAGTCATCCAAGAAATAAAAACAGGAACTGTCAAGCCAAAATATCTTGCTATTTTCTTACGTAGCTGGTTACTGGCTATATTTTCATATATTCGCGTCAAAACACATCGTTAGTCTCTGCACACGATATATTAACATAGCTCTGATGGGGCTGTATATTGTTTATTGTACTGCATATCATAATTTACATACAAAAATAAAACGACCCGCCGATTTAAGCATTAAAAAGAGGCTTGGCGGGTTCTTGTGCTGCAAATACACAACTTTCTCTCGAATCTATCAAACTTTTTTGAGAATTTCTTTAAAAATTTTAGTTTTCCGTAAAAATCTTAGAGCTAGACCTATTTAGACCAACCAGACCAAAATAGACCAAAATAGACCAGAATACATTTCTTCGTCGCCCAAGATAGACCAAGTTCTTTTGCAACCGAATCCATACGTCACATCGTTAGGGTTCGGAAAATGAAAAAAATACATATAATAAACAGTATGATGCCTGAAGCACAGTATGGCACGTACAAAAAAGAAGACACAGGCATACAAGACTCACAATCAACCACAACACCAACCTTGCAGCCTTTGCAAAGTTTGCAAGGTTTGCAAAACGTGCAAAGTGTGCAGTCAACACAAGCCGTGCAAGCTCCTACCCTCACCCCACTCGACCAGTGGCACGACAACTATGAGGTGATGGAGATGTTTCACATCAGTCAGCGTACCTTGCAGACGCTCCGCTCCAACGGCAAGCTGCCCTTCGCCAAGATGGGCGGAAGATGCTACTACAAGGAAAGCGACCTGCAACAACTCATGGAGGAATCCTACCGAGACAGCAGAGTGAAGCCTATGCCAAAAGACAAGGTTATACCAAAGGCCGAGCAACCAGCAAAGGAAGGAGGCACACCATGCCAATGAACATTGATCAACTCCACGAGCATCGGATGCAATATTACCGACATCCCATCTCTAACGTGGTGAGCCACAACCGTGTGAGCATCTACCATCTCTGGACTTACATCACCAACCCTCTGCTCTACAAGCAAGCCACGGACACGCTCCGTGGCATTGCCGACGAGAAAGAGCGCAAGGCTTTCAAGGCAAAGGAGTTTGACTACATCCTGGCAAGCGGCACCTTCAGCAGTCGCAACGACCAAGGACTCATCCAGCACTCCAGTCTGCTCTGCATCGACATCGACCACATCGGTTACGAACAGGTGGAAGACCTCAAGCAGCAATTCATACACGATGAGGTGATGAAGGAAAACTTCGAACTGGAACTGGCCTTCCGCAGTCCTTCGGGTGATGGACTGAAGCTCATCGTAGCAATAGACTTGCAAGAGGCTGACCATGCCACTTGGTTTCTTGCTCTGCAAAACTACATTCGATTGAACTACGGAGTGGACATTGACCCTGCTTGCAAAAACGTGAGTCGAGCCTGTTTCCTGCCCTACGACCGACATTGTTACGTGAACCCACTCGTATGCCCTTTTTAAGTGAAGAACGAAGAGTGAAGAAACTGCGTTCGGCGGCCGAAGGGAAAGCCAATTCAAATGCCTTTCAAATGGCATCATAACGTTATTAAAAACATCAAAAGAATAAGGAGATAACAATTATGTTAACAAATAAATCATTCAGCCCAAAGCAATGGGCTAACATCAATACTGCGGAACAAATCCGCACAGTGACCAACCGTATCGTGGAGATGGGTATCGACATCACCGCAGGCTATAACCGTTGGCGCAACATCGCCTTTGGCATCTCGCTCGAAATGGGCGAGGAAGGCAGAAGCTTCTTCCACGACATCAGTCGATTCTATGCCGATTACAACCACAAGGAATGCGACAAGCTCTATGACGACTGTATCAAGCGACTCAATTCCAACAGCAACCATTCCGGCATCAGCATTGCTTCTTTCTTCGGTTATGCCAAGGAAGCAGGGGTTAACATTACCATGGGAGTTGCTAACAGCACAAAAAACGCAATCTCTACAAACATTGCAAATGGTGCAAACCTTGCAAACTCTGCAAATGATGCAAACACAGAAGAACCCATCCCTCTGCCAACCTTCAGCGACAAAGTAGCCACCAACTTGCCCCCAATCTTCAAGGACATCACAACCCTGGGCAAGACACCTACCGAGAAAGACATGCTCTTGCTTGCCTCCATCACCATTCTGAGCGGAGCCTTCCCAGAGGTCTTCGCCATCTATGATGACATGCGAGTATATCCTAACCTCTTCACCTTCCTCGTGGCAAACGCTGCCAGCGGAAAAGGACGTACCTCTGCTTGCCTCAAGCTGGTGAGTCTTATAGAGCAAGAAATACGTGAGGCCAATAAACAGGAGGTGGACGATTACCATCAGCAACTCGCTGACCTGCGTGCCTTGGACAGCAAGAAGTCCGCTGCCATGCCTATGCCCAAGGAACCGCCTTATCGCTCAATGTTGATACCAGCCAACTGTTCCTCTACCGCTATCTACCAAGCCCTCCACGACAACCACGACCAAGGCATCACCTTCGAGACTGAGGCTGATTCGCTCGCCAACACCCTCAAGAGCGACTATGGCAATTTCTCCGATGGTCTGCGCAAGGGTTTCCACCATGAGGACATCACCTATCGACGTCGCAAGGAGAACGAGCACGTGGAGATTCACAACCCTAAATGGACGGTCTATCTCACAGGTACACCAGGACAGGTGAACAACCTTATCCCTTCACCAGAGAACGGACTTTTCTCCCGCTTTCTCTTCATGAAGGTGGATATTCCTGCCAAATGGCACAACGTGTTCAGCAAGGCTAAGCGCACCATCGATGAGGAAATGGAAGCCATCGGCAAGCGTGTGTTCCGCATCCATCAGCATTTGGTTACTAGCAAGAGCATGAAGCCAAAGACTGGTCAGTCCTACTCGAATGACATCCTGTTTGAACTGACTGATGCACAAGGTGAGCGATTCAACAAATACTTCGACAGCCTAGTGGAGGAATACAAGAACATGTTGGGCAGAGACTTTGTGGCAAGCATCTACCGACTGGGACTGAGCACCTTCCGCATCGCCATGGTTTTGAGTATCGCAAGATTGGAGGAAACGCTTTCCGAAAGTCCCACAACCTCCATCTCTGAGAATGCAACAACCTCCATTATTTGCCGAGACGAAGACTTGGACAATGCCATAACCATCGCCGACACACTGATGCAGCACGCCGCAAAAATCTTTGCCACGCTTATGCCAAACAAGGAGGAAGACGGAACTTTGGGAATCAAACTAAGCCCTAAGAGCGAAAGACTCTTCGAGAACCTTCCCGACAAGTTCAATCGCCAAACAGTTCTTTCCATCGGAAAAAAGCTTGGCATTCCTCAGCGCACAGCCGAGAAATATGTAGGCGAATATGTCAACAAGCACGGTCTCTGCAAACGAACAGGAAACGGCGAATATGAGAAGGTTAAGCAACAAAACGCAAACGAGCGCAGCCTTCTACCGATGCTTGGAAAGAGCTGAAAAAAGTAGTATCTTTGCAATGTGGTTAGGAAACGAGGGCTACGGACCATGATTTAGCTCAACGGCGACAAGACTTGCTCCGTACCCTCTCCGTACATGCTCCGTACCAAGTCTATACATGCTCCGAGAAACTTAGTTTTGAAGGGGTAAAAGATAGAATTCATTTAGTGTTTAACAATTTAATATTAAAGAAAGGAACAAGATTATGGGAAAAATTAAACAAGGTATCCTTGGCGGATTCAATGGAACCGTAGGAACAGTAGTTGGTGGTAGTTGGAAGGGCATGGCCTATATGCGTGGCAAAGCCCAGAGTATCAAGAACCCTCGTACCGAGAAACAGATGTCACAGCGCATCAAGTTTGGTATGGCACAGAAGTTTGTCAAGATGATGACAGCCTACTTGAAAGTGGGTTACCGCAACTACACCCAGCACCAGACAGCCACCAATGCGGCCATGAGCCACACCGTGCGCAACTGCATGGCAGGCAAGTATCCCGCATTCGGCATCGACCCTAGCAAGGTATTGGTGAGTAGCGGCTCCTTGATGCCTGGCCGTTTCTGCACGGTGAAAGTGACAAGCAACGTGGCGACCTTTTCCTGGGAGGACAACTCTGACGAGAGCCACGCCAGCATCGACGATTTCGCCATGCCTCTCATCTACAATTTCACAAAGGGAGAGGCAGTTTTCACCACCGAAGATGCGAGTCGTATAGATTGCAAAACTGAGTTGAAACTCCCTGCCGATTGGTCTGACGACCTTCTCTCCTGCTACATCGCCTTTGCCTCAGTGCAAAACTCAAGCGTGAGCAACTCTGTGTATGTAGGCGACGTGAAGAGCGATGGCAGTGTAGAGCAAGGTGCCAACGGCATCCTCTACAACGACGGAGTCATCGACAAGAACAAGCCAAACGAGGGTTCTAACGAGGGTTCTAACAAGGGTGACAATGGCGACAGCAGCACTACCACCCCAACAAATCCTAGCGAAGGAAGCGGTGACGAAGGTCTAGAGTAACCTCATTTCTAAACAAAGAGGGTGTGTCACAGACTTATGACACACCCTCTTTTCTTATCATCTGACAGGAAGCTCTATCTTGTTACACACATAACAAAGCGAGAAAAATGATATATATAAATTATTGCCACAAAAACAACATATCCGATAGCAAAATGTCATTTTCAAGGCTAAAAACAAGTGGTTGACCCATATCAAGAAAAACATATTGCAATGATATTTCTCGGCAAAAGATGCTGTTATTCGATAAAAAAGTGTTAACTTTGCACTCGTGTTTAAGGAATAACAAATAATAAATTTTAAAAAGGTTAATAATTATGATGACTATTTTTACAATGGCTTTCGCCGCAGTTATGTTTTCAGGTATGGTTCTTTGCATGGGCATGTTCTTGAAACACGTAGTAAACTCAATTCCAGAAATGACTAACATGAGCCATTCTGTTAGCTTGAGCAAGTAAGAATAGAACACTACGATATACATAATATATATATGAATCACTTTAGAAATAGAGAGATTTATATAAAGATGAGGGTGCGTCACAGACTTATGACACACCCTCTTTTTGTTATCTTCATCCTTCTATTTGCGTATTTGGCCAGTTCACGAGATAGAGCATCTCTGTGGCACGGGTGAAAGCAGTATAGAGCCAGTGGATATAATCGGGTGTAAGCATCTCATCCGTCATATAGCCCTGGTCTACATAGACATGCGACCACTGTCCGCCCTGCGCTTTATGACAGGTAACGGCATAGGCAAACTTCACTTGCAGAGCATTGAAATACGGGTCTTGCCGGATTGCCTTCATACGGTCTGCCTTCAGTGGTATGTCCTGATAATCCTCCTCTATCTGACGGAAAAGCTGCTCTTGCTGATCATGGGTCAAAGCAGGAGCCTCACTCGTCAAGGTATCCAGCAATACCGTAGCCTCCAGTTCATAATTATCATAATCGGGAAATTTCAACAGAAGGGTGGCAAAATGGAAACCATAGAGGTCGATGCGACGGCTCACCTTCATCACCTTCGCCCTATCTCCATTAGCAAGAAAAGCAGGAAGTTCGTTACTTTGAACTTTGAGATTTGAACTTTGAACTTTATGATTAGTTAAACTATTAAATTGGCTTTCCCTTCGGCCGCCGAACGCAGTTTCTTCACTATTCACTCTTTTTTCTTCACTTTCCTTTATCTTCTTTCTTTCTTCCTCCATCCAATAATAATTGTTCTTCACAATCATCAGCATGTCGCCACTCTCCAGTTCCTCTTCCCTATCAAGCACCATGTTGCGGATGCCTTGGTTGAAGATGTTGGCACGCTTGTTGCTACGAGTCACAACAATGGTATCGTCCAGTCCTACATGATGATAACTGTCGCCAAGTGCCTCGATGAGTTCTGCGCCCGGCATTTCCCTGATATCCGAGAAACCGGAGAAACGGATTTTAGGCAGTTGGGTAATATCATCGTGGGTAATCATCTGACGGATACGGGTAGCATTAAAGAGGATGCCCGACTGCTGACTCTGGCGGACTACCTCGTTCAAATCGCACTCATAAACCGACAGTCCATATCCCTGGAGCATCGCAGCAGAAAGGGCTGGTGATTCTTCTTCGCCAACAGGAGGCAACTGAGCCTTATCACCTATCAGCAAAAGCCGGTCGTTATGTCCCTGATACACAAAATGAACCAGATCATCTAGCAGACAGCCGCTGCCAAAGGTGGTTCCGCCCAATCCCAGATTAGCTATCATCGAAGCCTCATCCACCATAAAAAGCGTATCAGTATAGAGATTATCATTGAGATTGAACTGGCCATCCACTCCGGCAAACGCCTTTTCGCGATAAATGCGGCGATGGATGGTATAGGCAGGCATCCCGCTGTTCAGAGAGAAGACCTTAGCCGCCCTACCCGTAGGGGCAAGAAGCATCACCTTCTGGCGAACGGCACGGAGCGTACGGACAATAGCACCCGAGAGCGATGTCTTACCGGTACCCGCACTACCCCGGAGAATCATCACAGCATGAGGATTACTATCCGTCATAAACTGCACGAAAACATCGAGTGCCTGAGCCTGTTCTGGGGTTGGCGGAAAGCCAAATTGCTGTAATATCTGATATTTTAACTCTTCAATGTTCATATTTCGAAAACTTTTAGTATCTTTGCAGAAAATTTACTGCACCTATTTGCAGTGCAAAAGTAATAATACTTTTTGAAATGAGAAAAAGAATAAAGAATAATTATATTTTGGGAGCATGCGTCATCATCATGATGCTACTCTGTATTCTGAGTGTAAGCCAGCCCATCCGCTTCCAGAAAGCCATGGCTAGCAGAGAAGCAGAGGTGAAGGAGAAACTGATGCAGATACGTCAGGCTGAAGAGAAATACAAGGCGAAACACGGCGTATATACAGGCGATTTCCAGACACTGGTAAAAGGCAAGTTCTTACAGGAAGATGCCCAATACATTCCCTATGCCGACGGTAAGAAGTTTACACTTGCTGCCACGGTTATCGTAGGAAAAAGCGGTAAGCAGATTCCGGTGATGGAATGTGGGGCAGGTTATGAAACCTTCCTCGACGGACTCGATGAAGGTTCCATCCAGCAGAAGATAGAGGAGGCCAACTATGCCGGCAACTATCCCGGACTCAAGATAGGCGATTTAACGACAGATAATAACAACGCAGGTAATTGGTAACAGATATGCAAATAAAAGGTAACAACATTCAGCAAGCACGACTCACCATCCGCGTGAGCAGAAACACCCTCAGTTTTTCGGTAGTTGACCGTGAAGCTGAGCATCAGCTCATCTATGAACCTTATACAGTAAAGAGTGGTGTTTCGATGGCAGCCAACTTGCGTCAGGCTTTCAAGGAGAGTACTCTCCTGCAGCGGGGATACCAGAAGGTACGCGTATATCTCGATTCGCCTATCCTGCTGGTTCCTATCGAAGAATTTCATGAAGAGGATATCGATGTACTCTATCAGCATGCCTTCAACAGTCATAACAGCGATGCCATTCTCTACAGAGTGCAGCCGGAACTGAATGCGGTAGCGGTATTCCCTATCAACAAGGATTTGAAGATGGTGGTAGAAGACAACTTTAAGGATGTCCGCTTCACACCTATCATGCAACCGATGTGGCACTATCTGCATCATCGCAGTTTCACCGGCATTCACCGCAAACTCTATGTTTATTTCCACGACAAGAAGCTGGACGTTTTCGGTTTCGAGAAGAACCGTTTCAAATTTTTCAACTCGTTCAATGCCGAGCATGCCAAGGATGCCCTCTATTTCATTCTCTATGTATGGAAGCAGTTAGGATTCAACCAGATGCAGGATGAGTTGCATGTATCAGGCAATGTTCCGGATAAGGACTGGTTCCTCTACAACACGAAACTCTATATCAAGAAGACCTTCATTCTGAATCCTGCCGCCGAATTCAACCGTGCGCCCATCACAGAGATTAAAGGTCTGCCATTCGATTTGATGGCGCTGTACCTAAGTAAGTAAGACAAGAGTTGATAGTTAAAAGTTGATAGTTAAGAATTCAACAGAATAGCTTATCATAAAGTTCAATGTTCAACATTCAAAGTTCAAAGTAAATATGAGAATCATAACAGGACTATATAAGGGACGCCATTTCGACATTCCACGTTCGTTTAAGGCGCGTCCGACAACAGATTTTGCAAAGGAGAACATCTTTAATGTGCTGCAGGGATATATTGATTTCGAAGATACCTCTGCCCTCGACCTCTTTGCCGGCACGGGCAGCATTTCGCTCGAACTGGTATCACGAGGCTGCAGCCGGGTAATCAGCGTAGAGGCCGACCGCGATCATGCCAACTTCATACGCCAATGTTTTCAGAAGTTGGGCGAAGACAAAGATATTCTGATTCGTGGTGATGTATTCCGTTTTCTGAAGACCTGCAAGCAGAAGTTTGACTTTATCTTTGCCGATCCTCCATACGCTCTGAAGGAGTTGCCGCAGATTCCAGACCTCGTTCTGAATGGCGACTATCTCAACGAAGGAGGCATCTTCGTCTTTGAGCATGGCAAAGACTATGATTTCTCCGAGCATCCACGATTCCTGGAACACAGAAGTTACGGAAGCGTAAACTTCTCAATATTCAGATAGAAAAAATCCCCGTTTGCACCAGACAAGATGCAAACGGGGATTTATTCGTTACAGCAGCGGCGAGAGTAATCTTACCGTACTCTCGAAAAGACGCTGCAGGAACGGACGTTTTACGAAATAAGATACATCATCTACCAGGATACTCTTCGCCTCATCCCGCAGATAGACAGCCTTCACACGCTGTGCCATCCCCTCATCAAAGAAGAACGCATTCGCTTCGAAATTATTCTCAAAACTTCGGAAATCAATATTCGTACTGCCTATCGTACAGAGATTATCATCACTCACCAGCAATTTACTATGATTAAAGCCTGCCGTATAGAGATAAACCTTTACGCCAGCCTCTATCGCCTCCATCACATACGAACGTGATGCCCACTCTACCAGTTTAGCATCGGCATGACGAGGCAACATCAGACGGATATCCACACCCGCCAGAGCTGCTGTTCGCATGGCAAACAATACAGGTTCGGTTGGCAGGAAATAAGGCGTTTCCATATACACATACTTCCGGGCCTGAAGCAGGATGCGGACATAGCCCTGCATAATGTCAGGCCAAGGACTGATAGGGCTGCTCGTAACTATCTGTACGAGACAATTGTTGCGGATAAGCGCACTGACTGGCGGATAATACTGACGATTGGTAACTAATGTACGGTCTACGAAATACCAGTCTACCAGAAAGGCTCTCTGAATGGCGTAAACGCCACCGCCCTCAATACGGAGATGCGTATCGCGCCAAGCCTGTTTCTTATCACCCTTCACATAACGCAGAGCGATATTCATGCCGCCAATAAAGCCTACCTTACCATCTATGACACAGAGTTTGCGGTGGTTACGATAGTTTACCTTACTCGTAAAAGCCGGAAAGCGGACTGGCATGAACGAATGTACATCAATGCCTGCATCACGCATACGTTCGAAGAATTCATCCTTCACCTTCCAGCAGCCTACATCATCATAAATCAGTCGCACCTCTACTCCCTGCTCCGCCTTATCTATCAAAGCATCGGCTATCAGATACCCCAAAGCATCAGCTTCGAAGATATAAGTATCGAGATGAATATGATGCTTTGCCTGTCCTATATTATATAATAAGGTAAGGAAGAAATCATATCCATCAGTATAAATATCCACCTGATTATCTTTAAAAGGCAGCGCCCAACTCTGGTTGGCAAAGAGATTCATCAGCGGTTTATTGCTGTCTGGCAGGTGAAGATTCTCCTGCTCTACGAACTCGAGCATGGAGCGCTTGGTGAGCTGGTCCATGCTGCGGTCGCTGATAAGCCGTTCCTTGCGGGTATTCTGTCCGAAAAAGAAATAGAAGATAATACCCACAAAGGGGATGAAGAAGAAGACCAATATCCATGCCATCGTCTTGGCGGGCTGACGATTGTCCATCAAGACGGTGATGATAGCCGGAACGGTTATCACGACATAAAGCAACAGATATATCCAGTGAAAATAAATCATATAGCATTTCTCCTTTTAAATCTCTAATACTTCATTACAGAGTTCCTCCCCACAGGACAGGAGTTCCGGTTAATTGAAGATATTGTTTGCCTGACTCGCCAGAAGCGTGTTCATCTGCTTAAGTTTCATAAACTCCTGCAGCAGTTCACGATTGGTCGGATTCTTGGCAAACTCCTGCTGAACCTCAATAATACGCTGAGCAATATAATGAGTACGGAAGCTCAAGATGTCTTTAAAGACAAACTGACGGAGTTTGTCGGCACTCATCTTCATCTGCAGACTAGCCGTAGAGACCTCCTGGTCACCTGTAGGCAAACCTGCCAACCTGCTGATTTCCGGATTCGGATGATTGGCAAAATAAGTTTCGGCGACAAAATCATCTTCTTTTTCGAGATGCTCCACAGCCTCCTGCATAATCTGATTATATAAATCATTATGAAACTTAAAGCCATCTCCACCCAAATCAAGACTGATATACTGGGCCACAGCTACCTCCACATCATTTCCGTCTACATCCTGTACCGTGATGAGCTGGTCGCCATGATGAATAATCAACTGTACCAGAAGTCCTTCTACTTCCAGAAGTTTATCCAGTGGGGTAACCGCTCTCATTGCCGATTGCGCCTGCTGCGCTGCCGCTACAGTCGAATCTTTCAATCCCGCAGCACGTCGCTCTGCCTTTACCTGCTCACTCATACCGTTGCGCACAAAATTATTCAAGGCATTCACGATAATTGCCTCGTTCACGCCCAAACGGTGAGAACAGTCGGTGATATAAGAAGCGCGCGTTATCTGATTCTTGATTTTCGAGATGCTCTCTACAATCGAATTGATAGCCTGGCTTCGCTTTACAGGGTCTGTCACGCCGCGTAGCAGAATATCGGTCTTAAACTGTATGAAGTCGGTCTGATTCTCCTGAATATATCTTCTGAATTCCTCTGCCGAATGACTGCGGGCGAAACTGTCAGGGTCATTGCCGTCAGGAAGAAAGAGCACCTTTACGTTCATCTCTTCTTCGAGCAGCATATCGGTACCTCGCAGCGCAGCATGAATACCCGCTTTATCGCCATCATAAAGGAGAACGATGTTACTGGTAAAGCGGTGCAGCAGTCTGATTTGATGCACGCTCAGCGCCGTACCCGAGTTGGCCACTACATTTTCGATACCGCACTGGTGCATCGAAATCACATCGGTGTATCCTTCCACCATAAAGACACAATCCTCCTTGGCTATCGCCTTCTTGGCCTGATAGAGTCCATAGAGTTCTCGTTCCTTATGATAGATAACGCTATCAGGCGAGTTGACATATTTTTGGCTGATGCCCTTGGTTCTGCTGTCGAGCACTCGTCCGCCAAAAGCCACCACCTTGCCGCTTACGCTGAACCAGGGGAAGATGGCTCTGCCCGAGAAACGGTCAAGAATCTTATCCTCACCCGACTTATTGCCGGCTTCGTCCTTATCCACCTTGAAGCAGAGTCCCGTATCAACAAGATATTTCGGATTATAGCCAGCCGTCTTAGCCGCCTCAGCAAGAGCAGTACGCTTAGGGAGCGCAAAACCCAACTGGAATTTTCTGATGATATCATCCCTGAAACCTCTTCCTCGGAAATAAGCCATACCGATAGCGATACCATCCACATCATGCAAGAGAATATCCTGGAAATATTTCGCCGCCCAATCGTTGACGATAAACATGGATTCTCTTTCGCTCTCGCGCTGTTTTTCTTCATTGGTCAGTTCCCGTTCCTGAATTTCAATTTTATATTTCTTGGCGAGCCAGCGAAGGGCATCGGGATAGGTCATCTGTTCCAGTTCCATCAGAAAGTTGATTGCATTGCCTCCCTTTCCACAGGTAAAGCAATGACAGATACCTCTTGTTGGAGATACGGAGAAAGATGGATTGGAATCGTTATGAAAAGGACACAAGCCGACATAATTGATGCCACGCTTCTTGAGCGTAACAAACTCAGATACCACCTCTTCTATCTTGGTGGCATCCATAATTTTTGCTATCGTCGGTCTGTCTATCATTATATATATTCTTATTTTTCTGTTTTTACTATGCAAAATTACTATTTTTCTTTGAAAACACAAAGAGAAACGGACAGAAAAGTAAAAATGAAACAAATTAAAAACTAAAGGTTACATAAAATAAAGTATATCCGGATAGTTTTAGCTACCTTTGCAACCGGCAAAAACACATTGCTGACAATCGGATAAAATAACAACAAGATAATTAAACATGAAACTAAACAACATCAAGCAAACATTCCTGGCAAGCGCTGCCCTGCTCTCTACAATCAGCATGAGCGCAGCCGACAGATTTGTAAATTTCAAGCAAGGAGACTTGCTACTGAATGCCAACAACCGAGTAGAAATCTACATGGATACCAACGACTGCAAGGGAGTGAGCTATGCTGCTCATGCCCTGCTGAAAGATATCAAAAGTGTGAGTGGTGCCACAGCCACCCTCACCTCGGATGCCGGTTTTCTGAAAAAAGCCGACACTGTCCGACCAGCTATCATCGTAGGCACCATCGGCCATTCTGCAGCCATCGACCAACTGGTGAAACAGAAGCGCATCAACGGAAATCTGCTGAAGGGCAAACGGGAAAAGTTTATCATCACGCTCATAAATGGTCAGCTCGTCATCGCAGGCAGTGACCGCCGAGGCACCATCTACGGCATCTACGAACTCTCGCAGCAGATGGGCGTATCGCCTTGGTATGACTGGGCAGACGTGCCTGTAGAGCATCACGATTCCATTTTCGTAAACAAAGGAATCTATACAGATGGCGAACCAGCCGTACGTTATCGCGGCATCTTCCTCAACGATGAGGCACCTTGCCTAACGTCATGGGTAAAGAACACCTACGGCACCGGATATGGCGACCACCGTTTCTATCAGCGCGTCTTCGAACTGGTATTACGACTGAGAGGTAACATGATGTGGCCTGCCATGTGGGGCTGGGCATTCTATGCCGACGATCCGGAAAACGAGAAGACGGCAGATGAAATGGGCGTAGTGATGAGCACTTCCCATCATGAGCCGATGGCACGCAACCACCAGGAATATGCCCGCAACCGAAAGGGATGGGGACCTTGGAACTATCAGAAGAACAAGGCTAGCCTGCAGAAGTTCTTCCGTGAAGGCATTGAGCGAATGAAGGGAACCGAACAGATTGTAACCATCGGAATGCGTGGCGACGGCGATGAGGCGATGAGCGCAGAGGCTGATACAAAGCTGATGACCAACATCATCAACGACCAGCGTAAGATTATCGCTGACGTAACCGGCAGAAAGGCTAGCGAAACCCCGCAGGTTTGGGCACTATATAAAGAGGTATTGGATTACTACGACAAGGGCATGAAGGTGCCTGATGACGTAACCCTCCTGCTCTGCGATGACAACTGGGGTGACGTGCGCCGTGTGCCGAATGCCAAGGAACGCAAACACAAAGGCGGTTGGGGCTTATACTATCACGTAGATTACGTAGGTGCTCCAAGAAACTCAAAGATGCTCAACGTTACTCCTGTGCAGAATCCTTGGGAGCAGTTGACGCTTGCTTACGAGAATGGCATCGACCGTCTCTGGATTCTCAATGTGGGCGACCTCAAGCCGATGGAATATCCTATCAGCCAGTTTATGGACATGGCTTGGAATCCACGTAAATACGATGTAAACAACATCACCCGTCATACCCGCGACTGGTGCGCACAGCAGTTTGGTGAATCGCAAGCCGATGAAGCTGCCCGCATTCTGAACCTCATCTGCAAGTACAACGGCCGCTGCACCCCAGAGATGCTCAACAAGAACACCTACAGTCTGGAAAACGGCGAATGGCAGGAGGTGATAAACCAGTATCTCCAGCTCGAAGCCGATGCGCTGCGCCAGTACAATAGTCTGCCGGCATCCTATCACGATGCCTATCGCCAGATCATCCTCTTCCCTATCGAGCTGATGAGCAATCTGCACCAGATGTACTTTGCCCAGGCACAGAACCATGCCCTCTACAAGCAGGGCAATCCGAAGGCGAATGTATGGGCTGATGAATGCGAGCGCCTCTTCAAGCGCGATTCACTCATCTGCGACTATTACAATCATAAGATGGCTGGCGGCAAGTGGAACGGAATGATGACGCAGAAGCATATCGGCTACACCTCATGGAACGATGCCTTCGAGAAGGACACCTGTCCGGAACTTTTCCGGGTAACCTCCAAGGATGGAGTGATTATCAGCGAAAACAACGGCATGGTAGAAATCGAAGCTCCTTACTATAGCAGCAAGACGGATGCTGCCGAGGCAAAATGGACAGAGATTCCATTCATGGGCAAAAGCGTATCGGCAATGACTCTGATGCCATATACCAAGAGTGTAAAGGGAGCCAGCATCACTTACAAGTTTAAGATGCAAGTTAGCAAGACTTCGGATGGCAAGGCATTTAATGGCAAGCAGAAGGTTCGCATTCATGTGATTACCAAATCAACCTTGGATTATCTCAACAAGGGCGGCTTAACCTATGGTGTAAGTTTAGATGGCGCTTCTCCTGTAGAGGTTAACTTCAACAAAGATTTGAACGAGAAGCCGGAGAACATCTACAATATCTATTATCCAACGATAGCCACTCGCATCGTGGACAAGGTGATAGAGCTAGAGCTGCCAGCCTCATCCGATGGCATCCACACCCTCACCCTCACTCCTAACGACCCAGCCATCGTCTTCGAGAAAATCGTGATTGATGGAAGAGGAGGGAAAAAGAGTGTCAAAGTGATTTAAAGGTAGCATATAATAAAAGGTATAGGCACGCACCCACGAAAGGATGCGTGCCTATTTTTTTTACGCAAACTATCACAATCTTCTTATGTTCCATACTTCGTAGCATTCATTTTTACATAAACAATCACAATAGTAACAAATAAATGAAAAAAAAGAGTATTTTTTAAATCTTTTTTGAGAAATATACGTTTATATGAGTAAAGTTAGAAACATAGAAACAAGAAACGAATGAATATAGGCAACCCGAAACTCATAAAACAACTGGAGAGTCTTGTCGACAATCGGCAAGACTGGCTATTTCGTTTTGCCTATATTCGAATCGGGCAACGTGAGGATGCAGAAGATATTGTGCAAGAGGTGCTACTTGCAGCTTTCAAGAAACTGAAAGAAGGGCAACAAGTGGAAGAATTGGACCGCTATATCATTCGCTCTGTTAGCAATGCATGCCGAGACTACCTGCGCAAAAAACGTCCGCAAATCATTGCTATCAATGAAGCGGCAAGCATACCTACCAGCAATGGTGACAAACAGATACACGAGGAATTTCTCAGAATATCAAAACTGCTGGAAGATATTCCACAGGAGCAAGCGGAAATCGTAAGAATGAAATGTTACGACAACTTGACGTTCCGAGAGATAGCCGAACTGGAGGAGATACCAGAAGCTACCGTGAAATCTCGCTATCGCTATGCCATCCAACATATCCAACAACGACTCAGAAAGGAGAAAAGTATATGAAAGATCAAATGAACATCCATAATGACAAAGGATTTGAGGATATAGAGCAACTGCTCCAACCTCAATGTGATTTCCATGCCTCCTCCCAAACCAAGCAACAAGTAATAGAGAAGGCAAGGAAGAGCTTGGTCAGCCATCGCACCTTGCGTATCTTTCCATGGATTTGCGCAGCATGCGTGGCTGGCATCATCGCTATCATCCTGCAACCACCCAAGGATACCACTTCTGCGTCGGGCAATGCGACAATGGCTGTGAGAAAGGCTACACAGCCGATGCAAAAAGCTATGACGCAAGAAAAGAGTTTGACGGCAGAAAAGGAAAATACAGCAGAAAAAGACATCACAGAAGAGAGCAGAACATACGAGAAGAAAAAGACTTTCGCCAAGCTAAATGTTCCCAAAAGGGAGGCTAAGCCTAAAGCTGAGTTTGGAGATGACATGCCAGACACCGAAGAAAAAGGTCCGGTACTCTTCCCTATGTCAACCTTGCCCAAAGAGCATCTTTTCAAAATGCAGACAGCAGAGGTTCAAGCCACTACATGCAATGCCGTGCAAAGTGAGGATGACCGCCAACAAATACGGCGAATCACCGTTAAACTCTAAAGAAAGTATATATAATTAAGGTATAAACATTAAAGAACAAAGAACATGAAAAAGTATATCATATATTTATTGCTCATGATGTTCTCATCAATGGGAGCACAGGCACAAAAGTCTTATTTCAAAGAGGCTTTGGAGAAATTGGTAAGCAACAAGGCGTTCACCATGAATCAATCAGGAGCAAAAAATGAGGTTGGTGACACAGCACAATGGAGTTGGAAAAAATATCGCTTTAAAACTCTCAAGAAAGATAAGTTTCTCAAGGAACTGGACAGAATCAACAAGGCTTTTCAAAAAGATTGCAATCAGCCTGAAACTGACTTTTACTATATGGTAGATGGAAACAACAACCCACTTAAAACATGGATGAACTTTGACATATCTGTAGGCAACGACCTTATTATGGTTGGAAATTTCTCGGCATATAGCGTCCTTATCAATCGCCAACAAATGGGTCACTCTGGCATGCGCAGAGTCTGTGCCATAGAATGGGGCCATATCATAGAGAATGGTTTGGTTAACGAAAAAGGCTATGAAGGAAACATCTGCATCGTAGAAGGAAAAGCTCCTTTAAACAAGCACCGCGTAGCTGACGAAATAAAACAGCAACCATATAATGCCGTCCACTATACAGGTGTTCTTACCCCAATAGACACCCAAGAAGAAAAGGCTGCTCCAAAAGAAGAGACTAAAGAAGAAAAAGAAGTGCCTAATGAGCAATTGACCAAGATGCTAAAAGATGCTCAGACCAACCTGAAAGGCAACTTTGAGATTATTGGCAAGCGTGACCCAGAGCTTTGGGATCGTGGCTACTTTATCAGTTATAAAGACGAAACAGATATGTATGTAGAGCCCATTCTTGTGGCTACCAACGGCACAAACTTCTCATACAAGCACGACCTGAAGGACATTACCATGGGAAGAGTGAGAGCACTGATGAAAGATGGAACCATCTGCTCGGAATGGATAGACATTCCTTTTGTACCAGGAGAGATAGCAGAGCTAAGCGTACACAATGGTTACTACAGCCTCACAGGATCAAGTTTCTATAAGCAGTGGGTGGAAGAGGAAAGCAAGAACCATGATGGATGGGACGAGCGCAAGTATACGGCTTACGCACTCAGCAATATCCATTCTCCTGGCATCATCTGCTATCTGTTCTATCAGCATTTGATAAAAGGTTCTTCGAATCAAAAGAAAATATTCAAAGCCCTCCCAACAACTCTACAAGAGAATCATGTGGGTCGCTTTATCAAAAAGCATATGAACAATAAATTATAAAAATCTCAACTTTCAGTCACATTCATTTAATACATATGTGATGTAAGAAAGGACATACTGCATAGAACCCAATGCCACCTCTATCAGTTTTGATGGAGATGGCATTTTTGCTTCAAATTAGCGCATCCCCAATAGAGGTAAATTTCAATGCCGACATGAATGAGAAGCCAGAGAACATCTACTGCATTTACTATCCTACGATAACCACTCGATGAGTAATTTCTATCATTTTTACTCATTCTGAATGAGTAAAAATGAGCAAAACCACTCATTCTGAATGAGCGTTTCTTGAAAAAGTGCCTTTTATTCACCTTCGACCTTGCATCCACTGAACCCCATTTCCTGCGCCTTCTCAGGTCCGAAGGTGTAATAGATAGTCTCAGCCTCATCACATACCTCCCCCTGCGGATTGCCAAGGGTGAGATGGATGGTAACAATGTTGTGACTTATATGATGCAAGGAAGCAATTATAACGATGCAAGAAAGCAATTATAACGATTGCGTGACATTTGTCATGCGATTATACGACACTTATCATACGGTCGGATGACAAATGCCGTATAATCACATGACATATACCAATGTTTAAATAAACCTAATATTTTACACCAAAAGATACAAGTTATCACATTATTATATATATTTGCATCATCTTTCATAGAAGACAAAGAATATAGAAAACAACGAACCATCAAACAACAAGAAATATGGAACTGAAATACGACATTTACATGCTCAACAATGCCCAGGGCATAGGAGAAAAGCGCCAATACGTTCGCATCGTGCAGCATGAACCTATGACCGAGAAGCAATTGCAAGAGAAAATCCAGAGCCGCTGCTCACTCACCAAGGGAGATGTGGCTGCGGTGTTGGCAGAGCTTCACGACCTTATGGTGGAAGAATTCTCACTGGGACGCCGCTTTTACATCCCAGAGATAGGCTACTTCTCCATGTCGGCTAGCCTAGAGATGCCAGAGGAGAATCCAGACAAGAAGATTACGGGCAAGGAAGTACGCATCACCGGCATCAACTTCCGACCAGAAGGTAAGCTAATGGAGGAAGTACAGCGCAACGTCCATTTCGTCCGCTCCCGCTATTCCAACCAATCTACAAAATACTCCGAGGAAAAGATGTTAGAGAATATCAAGGAGTATCTTCAAAAGAATCGTTACATCACCACTCGCATCATGCGCATCCACTTCGGCTTGACTCCTTACATGGCACAGAAGTGGCTCAACCATTTCTGCGAGAAAGGCATCATGGAGAAGGAAGGCACCCAGCATGCTCCTATCTACTTCTTGAAGTAGCGACCGCTCCGTCCCTTCACTGCAACTCACTGATTGACAGAGGATGATAGGTAAAAGTGAAAGGAGAAAGAATTTCAATTACTCAATTAAATCATCATTAAGATTATGACAAAGGAAGAGCTGATAGATAGAATCAACGACATCGAATGGGAGGACTTCGAGGTCAAGGAAGCCAAGAGCGAACTACCCAAGAATATATGGGAGACCGTAAGTGCATTCGCCAACACTTCTGGCGGATGGATAGTGCTTGGAATAAAGCAGAATGGCAAGAAGTTTGAAATATCAGGAGTTGACAATGCAGAGAAGTTGGAACAAGACTTTCAGGGCACCTTGCGTTCTCAGAAATTCAATGAGCCAGTCGATGCCAAGAGCATGCTCTATCATATAGATGGGCAAAAGGTTTTGGCATTTCATATCGCCTCATCACCCCACAAACCCATCTACTATAACAATCCGCAGAATACATTCATCCGATTCGGCAGTGGAGACCAGCGAGCTACCAATGGCGAGATAACCGCCATGTTTCATAACCAATCATTCGGCATCAAGTCTGAGCAGATACTCTTAGACTCCGACCTCTCCATGCTCAATGAGGACACCATTCGTGACTATCGTAATTACTTCAAGCTATACAGTCCTCGTCCCAATCTGATAGGCAATGACATCGCCGACTTCTGCAAGCGCATCGGCATCGCCGATAATGAAGGGCATCTGAACTATGGTGGTTTGATGTGTTTCGGCAAAGAAGAATGGGTTCGTCATTATGTACCGACGTTTTGGATGGATTTGGTGGAGATTCCAGGTAGAAGTGTAAGAGAAGCCCGAACCCGCTATACCTATCGCATCCCAGAGCAAGAGAACCTTTGGGAGTATTTTCAGATTATGATCAGGAGACTGCGCCTCATCGTGGATACGCCTTTCATGATGAACGATGAGGGTTTCAATGTGGAAGATCGCTCGCAGTTTAAGATTTTGCGAGAAGCATTAGTCAATATGCTCTCTCACTTCGATCCATTCAGCACCATTCACTCCTGCATTCATATCTATACCGACAGAGTCGAGTTCTTCAATGCTGGTGGCTATCCTGTGCCTATATCCCAACTGGGCAACCATCTCTATTCCAATCCTCGCAACCCGATTATCGCCAAGATATTCAGACTGGTAAATCTATCAGAAACCATCGGTTATGGTTTCGACATGATGAATGAGTGGAAGAAAATCACAGGCAATGACGTGACTTTCGAGAGTGATATTTGTACCAGCACTGTCACTTTTTGGCTGGATAGTGACAGAGCTAGTGACAGAGCAGAAGATGATACATATATCAATGCCACAGACAAAGTTGTATCCATTCTTAGATTCTGCAAAGAAGCAAAATTTAGGAAAGAAATATTTGAACTACTAGGTGTTACTTACCAATTCAAGAACTTCAAAGCATTCATCGAGCCTCTGCTCCAACATGATTATCTGGAACTTACGGTTCCTGACAAGCCGACAAGCCCTAAACAGCAATACAGAACAACCAAAAAGGGACTTTTGTTCTTGGAGACTGTATAAACAGTAACAGAGCTGGTAACAGAGCTAGTAACAGAGCTAGTAACAGAGCTAGTAACAGAGCAATAGTAACTCTGTCGGTAACCATGTTGGTAACTATGTCACAAAAAATATAATATACAATGAGCAACTTAACATTATCAATAACAACCATCGGTGATTTACTTCTTCGCCAGAAGATAACGAATGGTGATAAGCCCATAGAAGATGTTAGCCTCAACATCCCTATCTATCAGCGACCATATAAATGGACAGCACGCAATGCCATCCAATTGCTTGATGACATCATCGAAGCGATGAATAGCAACAAAGAAAAGTATAGAGTAGGCACTCTCATCTTGCACCAGCAAAAAGGAGACCGTTATGACATTGTAGATGGGCAGCAACGTACCATCACATTCTCTCTGTTATTAACTGCATTAGGCGAAAAGGATATCAGTTTCTTACAGCAGTCAGTTTACAACAATGAGCATAACTGTCGTAATATTCCAAACAATTATCAGGCTTTGTGTCGCCGCATAGGTAAGAAGTCTGAAGATAAAAATGATGAGCACGAGAAGGAAAAAGAAAGATTGAAAGGGTATATTGAAAATAATTGCGAACTGATTGTTGTAATTACAAAAGATATATCAGAAGCTTTCCAATTCTTCGATTCTCAAAATGCTCGTGGCAAGGCTCTCTATCCTCACGACTTGTTGAAGGCATATCATCTACGAGAGATGGCAGGTGTAAGCGAAGAAGAAACAGAAAAAATTGTCAAAGGATGGGAACAAGTCTCCCAAAGCAACTTGGCTAATCTTTTTGGCAACTATCTCTATCGCATCAAGGAATGGGTAAATGGTAACAAAGCTAATGTACT
Source organism: uncultured Prevotella sp. (assembly GCA_934202525.1). Lineage (GTDB taxonomy): Bacteria > Bacteroidota > Bacteroidia > Bacteroidales > Bacteroidaceae > Prevotella. Next base: position 46,313 of record CAKPYB010000010.1, on the reverse strand, counting down.
CAATGAACATAACATTCAAATGTTCAAGGGCATTACTCGTTATGCAAAAACTCCTTATGCCCAGTTCTTCAAGGCAGCATATTGCTATGCCGACATGGTAAATTCATCTGCAATGCCATTTGTATCAGGCATACGTAACATCAACGCTTTCCAATTGAATACACCAATCATTGCAGGTAAGCCTTTTTTCGAATATACCAAACATTACTATAACATCTTGAAAGATATTCAAGACAATAGTAAGTACGAAGGTTTTTACATCAACGACAATGAGATTGTAAAGACTCTCGATAAATATTTCAAGCGAGGAACGGGGAATGGCATAGCACGTTTGCTGTTTGACACATCAGTCTTGCTTTACGTAGATCGGTTCTGCCCTGAAACTTACCCATCCAAGGAAGATTTGGCACAATTTGAGCAATTCGTAGTCTATGCCTTCATTTGGGCTTACTCTCTGAGAGCACAATATAGAAATTTGGGCTGGTTGTCTGCGCAGAATTACATTATGGGCGAAAGCAACAAATTTGGTAACATCAATGGCTTTAACATGTACCAATTAATTGCTCGACAAGATTCCCCAACATCCCTTCTCAGTGCCCTTGCCGACAAATTATGTTCTCTATCAATCGGAGACATATATGACGGTAGAGTACTTAAAAGCAGCAGTACTAGCAAAAATATAGATGCCAAAGATGAGAATGAAATTTCTTGCAATTACCTCTATTTCTTCAAGGAAAATGGATTTTATAAATAATGACAAGCATGAAAGATTTATCACATATTCTGAAAGAATGTTCTGTAAAAGACATCTATTATGTCAATAGTGGAACAGTTACCTACTACAAAATTCCCATCTATCAGCGTAATTACGCCTGGGAACGAGATGAGATTTCTACATTAATAAAGGATATCTATGACTCCATGGTCATAGACAAGCCTATATACTATATCGGAACACTTGTAACCTTTAAACGTGACGAGAATGTATTCGAGGTTATAGACGGACAACAACGTCTTACTACAATATACATTATCCTCACTGCTATGGGCGAGAAGGTTACCAACAAACTTGCATATTCCTCACGCAAAGCTTCTACTCAAACCATAGAAGTCATGTCTAAGTTTGAGAAAAATAAAGAAGCAAAAGATTCTGATTTTGGGGAGGAATATGACCTTGGCATAAAGAATGGCTATAACTTTGCCAAAGAAGCACTAAAGGAAATAGTAGGTGAAAATCAAGTTGATATGGACAAATTCAAGGAGTATTTTTTGAACCATGTGCATATCATACATTATCGTGTGCCTAAGGATGTTGAGTTGAATCATTATTTTGAAGTAATGAACTCTCGTGGCGAGCAACTTGAAAAGCATGAAATTGTAAAAGCCAAATTGAGTGATCAACTGAAGAATGACAATAAAGCGATGGAAAAGTTCTGCAAAATTTGGGAGGCTTGTAGCGATATGAGTTTCTATATCCAACAAAAGTTACCTAACATGACTGAGATATTCGGTAAAGATATGAGCAACTTCAAGTTGAAGAGATTTGACGATTTTCCTATTGCGCCACAACAATTAGACAACTCCTTTGGGATGAAGACAATAGAAAAACTACTCGATATTCCTGTAAAAAAGGAAAAGGAGGTGAGCGAAATTGACTATAACGATTCGTTCCAACCAATCATTGATTTTCCTAATTTTCTGTTGATTGTTCTCAAAATTACAAGAATGCAAGAGAAAGATTTTAATCCATCAGACTTCACACTCGATGACAAGGAACTTATCAATGAGTTTGACAAAGTCAAGTTCACTCCAGAATTTGTCAAGCAGTTTGCCTATAACCTGCTATTGGCAAAATATTATCTCGACAACTACATGGTGCACCACATAAATGGTGAAGATAAAGCCATTGAGAATCCTTGGAAACTACAATATTACTGCAAGAAGGGCAAGTCTGCCTACATGGCAGATTTGATTGACAAAGACAAGTCTAAACAAAGAGAGTTGGTTCATCTTTTATCTATGTTTGAGGTGGCATTTACAGCCAAGCAACGCAAGAACTATCTCTTCTACTGCTTGTTGCACCTATTCCAGGACTGGAATGAAGATAACTATTTGAAGTTCGTGAGAAATTTAGCAGACAAGTACTTCTTCGATGTATATTTGGATGCAAACAAACTGAATGAAAGAAAACAGCCAAAGCCAAATAGTTTCGATGAAACCATCATTCGAAATGGCAAACAGAGTGTTGAATTGGAAAATGTGGATCGTCCCTTCGATGATGTCTATCCCAAAGGTTCAAGCAATATACCTCTCTTTGTATTCAACTATACCGACTATAGATTGTGGAAGAAATACGCAGAAGAATTGCGAGGAAACAGAGCCAAGAAAGGTTCAAAAGCTAGAATTGAATTCTTTACCGCCTTGGGATGCAGCGACTTTGGCCTTGATACATTTGACAATTTCTATTTCTCTCGAACTCGCAAAAGCCTTGAGCATTACTATCCTCAGGCAAAAGCTGGAGAAGATAAGCCTATCACATCAGAAGAGATAAACTGCTTTGGCAATTTTGCCATGATTGGTTCCGATGCCAATAGTTCTGGCTCCAACTGGAATCCTATAGATAAGAAGAATCGTTATCTTGATTCCAAATCAAATCAAGTAAGCGTGGCTTCCTTGAAATTTAGAATCATGCTACAGATGTGCCAAGACAATTATGATGAAGGCATTAAAAATGGTATCAAGCGTGAATTTGGATACGAGTGGAATGCTGAAGATATGCAAAAGCATCAGGAAAAGATGCTATGCATCATCATGCAACCAACGCACTAGAATTACGCAATTTAAATAGGAAGGAAATATGAAACATTCACTTAACAGAGAAGAGCTTATTGAGCAGCTAAAGGAACTAGCTACTCAAAAGCTGCCAACGTATCTGGCAAATCACATGGGAGCCATGTGCTATGAACCTTCGATGATAGATAGTTTTTCCACAATATGCCAACATTGCCATCGTCCATTGACCTATCAAGCTTTCCACAGTGATGAAGAAATGTTCAACTCCATCATCAAAGAGATAAAAGATTTGGGATATGATGCGTCTCTTGAAGTAATATGTGGTTCATGCGCCCTAGAAGCGAAGGAAGAAGCAGAGTTTTTCGATTTACCATTTACTTCCGAAGATGATATCTGTGAGGAAAATGCGTACCATCTTTTCTGCTTCAAGACAAAAAGCGACAAGGACTATCATCAAGCTATAACTGATATGGAATCACTTTATGACTATCAAGCCGTATTGGCATTCTTAAAAGGAGAGTCTTATTTTGAAGATAGTTATGATCGCTACCATAGCATCATGGATGAGCAAGATACTATCAAGAGAATGACGGGAATAGAAATAAACGAAAATGATAGCAATGAAGAATAGCATACCCATTCTTCCAAAGTCTGTTGCTTTGGAATTGACATATAAATGCAATCACCATTGCTTGTTTTGCTCATGCCCTTGGAATGCGCCTAACTCTTCATATCCATTAGGAAAGGAACTATCCACCACTCAATGGAAATGGGTAATAGAAAAACTATATGACTATGGGGTAAAGACTTTCTCTTTGTCTGGCGGAGAAGCATTGCTAAGAGATGATCTTCATGAAATCATCGGACACATCCGAATGATTGGCAACCAAAGGAAGATGAATTATCCAATCATACTCATCTCCAATGGAAGACTCATGAATGAAGAACATCTCAAATTCTTCAAGGAAATGAATGTTCATCTTAGCATGAGCCTTCCTGGCTACCAATCATTTGAAGAGCATACAGGAGTTGCTAATGCAGATTATGTGTTAGAATACTTTTCGAAAGCCAAAGAAATCGGCTTAGAATGCACAGCAAACATTACCGTTACAAAAAAGAACTATTATGAGCTATTTGAGACCATATCGCTTGCCCTCATCAATGGAGCTACAGAAATTCTTCTCAACCGTTTTCTGCCTGGTGGACGTGGTTTGAAATATATGAATGAACTTTGCCTTTCCACAGAGCAAATCAACGGAATGCTTGATACTGCAGAAGAAGTACTAACACTAGCTAATCGCTATGGAAATGTGGGTACAGAAATACCAAAGTGCATCATAGCTTCTGCTAATTCATACAAAAGAATACATGTAGGGTATCTATGCGCTGCGGCAAAAGGATTTTTCGTTATTGATCCAGCAGGACAAATAAGAACCTGCAATCATTCTCCTCACATCGTAGGAAATGTATGCGAAGAACCTTGGATTAAGGATACAGATTATTGGAACAAATTTGCATCCCGCTCTTATCAACCTACAGTCTGCAATGGATGTTCATCGGCTAAGAATTGTGATTGTGGATGCAGGGAAGTAACCAACATTCTAGGACTTGGCATCAATGGAATAGAGCCCAACTTAACTCTCAAGAAGCAATAGTTTCTCTATTAACATAGCTTGTTCACATTAATTATCGTTAAATCTACATTTCACAAGCCATTCATTATCAGTAATAGTAACCTCAGGGAAACTGAGTAACCTAATCGTGCCTTCTTGCAAGTTTGGAAATAACTTACTACCTTTGCACCAGAAAAAGAGAAAAGCTCTCTTTAAGTTACTAATATTGATTATTGATTCTATACATTTCATCCAATCGATTGGACGGTTTTATTTTAATTTGTCCAATCGATTGGATGAAATTCCATTTTTCTAAAGTTTGAAGAAGACTAATCTTTCTCCCCTAACCATTCTTCCAATACCTCGCAATACTCATCATTTTGCTCGGCAAATGGCATGTGTCGGGCTCCTACGAAGAGATGCCACTTGGAATCTGGGATACCATCGTAGAGCGTCTTTGCTACCAATGGAGTGCAGAGGTCATTGGTTCCACTCATCACAAGGCATGGTACTTGTATCTCGCCAAGGCGGTCGGTGTAATCATAATCACGAAGCGTGCCAGTCGGGGTGTATTCATTTGGTCCCCAACCATAGAGATAAGCCTCAACACCTGCACGCTTCTTTCGGCGAAGACACTCTGGGCTATCCTCCGTTACCTCGCCTGCACAATGCAAGAGCATGAAGTGTTCATTCGCCTTGGCATACGCCTCGCTCGAAAAGTCATCCTTCGCCTCAGCCTCAGCGATGGCACGCTGGTCTTCCTCCGACATAAACTTAATCATGCGATGTTGCTCACTTGCCCAAAGCTTGCTGCTCGAAAGAGTGCTGCTGAGAATGGCTGACTTCACGCCCTTTGCTTGCTTCTCTATCAGATAGATGATGGCGAGCATGCCACCCCACGACTGTCCCAAGAGATGAAAATGGTCGATGTGGAGATAGTCGATGAGCACACAGAGTTCGTTGAGCCAAGTCTCAGGAGTCCAGAGTTCGGGATGTCCCTCCACAAATGAGTTGCCACAGCCCAACTGGTCGTACATGATGACAGCTCTACCTGATTCCGCTACCCTATCCAATAGCTCGAAATAGTTGTGGGTACTGCCTGGTCCACCATGCAAGAGGATGATAGGGCTCTTGCCCTCCTCTGTTTTACCTACGATACGATAATATGTTTGATAGCCCATGAAGGGCATATATCCTTCCTTGATTTCCATTGTCTTCAAATGTTTATATATTATAATGTGCAAAAATATAAAAAATATGGCAATTAAACAAATATATCTTGCTTATTTTATCAAAAGAACTTAAATAATTTGGCTGTTTCTAGCTAATGCAATATCTTTGCATTCTAAATAATAATGAAACCAAATAAAAATAGAATATATGTTTAGTGGAATCGTAGAAGAAATGGCTACCGTTGTGGCTATCAAGCATGATAAAGAGAACATTGACTTCACATTGAGATGCTCTTTTGTTGATGAACTCGGCATCGACCAGAGCGTGGCGCACAACGGCGTCTGCCTCACCGTAGTGGAAATAAAAGACGGTACCTATACTGTTACCGCCATGAAGGAAACCCTGGACCGCAGTAATCTGGGACTGTTCAAGGTAGGCGACAAGGTGAACGTAGAGCGTTCTATGGTGATGAACGGCCGTCTGGATGGTCATATCGTACAGGGACACGTGGACGAGACTGCCAAATGTATCGCAATGAAAGACGCTGATGGCTCTACTTATTTTACTTTCGAATATGAGCTCAACAAGGAAATGGCAAGAAAAGGCTATTTCACGGTGGACAAGGGCAGCGTTACCGTTAACGGCGTTTCGCTCACCGTCTGTGATCCTACAGACAACACATTTACCGTTGCTATCATTCCTTATACCAGAGAGAACACCAACTTCTGCGACATCGAAGTGGGAACGGTAGTGAATATCGAATTCGACATTCTGGGCAAATATATCGCTCGACTCAAGAGCTTTGAATAAGCCAGCAAAGTTAAGTACGGACGTTCTAAAAAACTTGCACATTTCTTGAGTTTTGCGCACAAAACTTATCTATATGTGCATTTTTTTTATAAAATATTTGCGTAAGCCATAAAAAAGTGTTACTTTTGCCACGTGTTTTGTCCCAAATTGAACATTGGACAGTAACTTATTAGACGATAGCAAGTCTGACAATCGCACTAGACGACGTACAACTTGAGTACTGAGCACTAACAAACTTAGGAAATTATAACAATAACCATTTTTAAAAATATGAGTTTAAAAATCGTAGTACTTGCCAAGCAAGTACCTGACACAAGAAATGTGGGTAAGGATGCGATGACCGCCGAAGGCACAGTAAATCGCGCTGCCCTTCCTGCAATCTTCAATCCTGAAGATTTGAACGCATTGGAGCAGGCTCTCCGATTGAAAGAGCAGAATCCAGGTTCTACAGTTGGTATTTTGACCATGGGTCCTCCACGTGCTGGAGAAATCATCCGCCAGGGTCTTTATCGTGGTGCTGATACGGGTTGGTTGCTTACCGACCGTCTCTTTGCCGGTGCTGATACACTGGCTACTTCCTATGCCCTTGCTACTGGTATCCAGAAGATTGGTGACGTTGACATCGTGATCGGTGGTCGCCAGGCTATCGATGGTGATACAGCCCAGGTAGGTCCGCAGGTGGCTCAGAAGTTGGGATTGAACCAGGTAACCTACGCAGAGGAAATCCTCAAGGTAGAGGATGGCAAGGCTACTATACGCCGCCTCATTGATGGTGGTGTGGAGACTGTTGAGGCTCCATTGCCATTGGTTATCACTGTAAACGGAAGTGCTGCCCCATGTCGCCCATGCAACGTGAAGCTCGTAATGAAATATAAATACGCTACCTGCCCTATGGAGCGCAAGGGTGATGAGCCTTGGGCCAACCTCTATGAAGAGCGCCCTTACCTCACTCTGAACCAGTGGAGTGTTGCCGATGTTGACGGCGACCCTGCACAGTGCGGTCTGAGCGGTTCACCTACCAAGGTGAAGGCCGTGAAGAACATCGTGTTCCAGGCTAAGGAAAGCAAGACCTTGACCAGCAGCGATGAGGACATCGACGGACTGATGAAGGAATTGTTGAACGAAAGTATTATCGGATAATTTTGAAAAGACAATGAACAACGTATTTGTATATTGCGAGGTAGAAGGCACAACCGTTGCCGAAGTATCTCAGGAATTGCTCACCAAGGGTCGTAAGCTCGCTAACCAGCAGGGCGTGGAGCTCCATGCCATCGTGGCTGGTACCGGCATCAAGGGTCAGGTAGAGGATCAGATTCTCCCTTATGGTGTAGATAAATTATTTGTTTTCGATGCTGAGGGATTGTTCCCATATACTTCAGCTCCACATACCGACATCCTCGTCAACCTCTTCAAGGAGGAGAAGCCACAGATTGCGCTGATGGGTGCTACCGTTATCGGTCGCGACCTCGGTCCTCGTGTTTCTTCTTCATTGACCAGCGGTCTTACCGCCGACTGTACAGAACTTGAAATTGGTGATTACGACGACAAGAAGAGCGGCAAGCACTACGAGGGTCTGCTCTATCAGATTCGTCCTGCCTTCGGTGGTAACATCGTGGCTACCATCGTAAACCCAGACCACCGTCCACAGATGGCTACAGTCCGCTCTGGCGTGATGCAGAAGAGCATCTACGAGGGTGAGTGCAAGAAGGAAGTAGTTTACCCTGAGGTAAGCAAGTATGTTCCTGCTGAGGACTTCGTAGTAAAGGTACTCGACCACCACGTAGAGGCTGCCAAGCACAATCTGAAGGGTTCTGCCATCGTCGTAGCCGGCGGTTATGGCGTAGGAAGCAAGGAAGGCTTCGACCAGCTCTTCGAGTTGGCTCATCTCCTCCATGGCGAGGTAGGTGCTTCCCGTGCTGCTGTAGATGCAGGTTGGGTAGATCACGACCGTCAGATTGGTCAGACTGGTGTTACCGTTCATCCTAAGGTATATATCGCCTGCGGAATCTCTGGTCAGATTCAGCACATCGCCGGTATGCAGGATTCAGGCATCATCATCTCTGTAAACAACGATCCTGATGCTCCAATCAACAAGATTGCCGACTACGTTATCAACGGCAATGTTGAGGATGTGGTTCCTAAGCTCATCAAGTACTACAAGCAGAATTCTAAGTAATCTGCATTACACATTATTTAAATAAGAAAAGCAAAATGGCTAATTACTATAGTGATCACCCTGAGATTGAATTTCATCTCAATCACCCATTGATGAAGCGTGTTGTTGACTTGAAGGAGCGCAACTACGCAGAAAAAGACCAGTTTGAAGATGCTCCTGTCAACTACGAGGATGCCATCGAGAACTACAAGCGATTGCTGGATATTACCGGCGATGTAGCTGCTAACATCATCGAACCAAACTCTGAGGATGTTGACCTCGAAGGTCCACACTTGGAGAACGGCCGCATGATCTATGCCAGCAAGACATTCGAGAACCTCGATGCTACCCGCAAGGCTGGCCTCTGGGGCTTGTCAATGCCTCGTCGTTACGGCGGCTTGAACCTGCCTAACGCCATCTTCTCTATGGCTTCAGAAATCATCGCTGCTGCCGATGCCGGTTTCCAGAACATCTGGTCGCTCCAGAGCTGTATCGATACACTCTATGAGTTCGGTTCTGAGGAGCAGCGCCAGAAGTACATCCCTCGCATCTGCGCAGGCGAAACCATGAGTATGGACTTGACAGAGCCTGATGCAGGTTCCGACCTGCAGCGCGTAATGCTGAAGGCTACACAGGATGAGGACGGCACATGGCGTCTGAACGGTGTGAAGCGTTTCATCACCAATGGTGACTCAGACATCCACCTGGTTCTGGCTCGTTCAGAGGAAGGCACCAAGGACGGTCGTGGTCTTTCTATGTTCATCTACGACAAGCGTGATGGCGGCGTAACCGTTCGTCACATCGAGCACAAGTTGGGTATTCACGGTTCTCCTACCTGCGAGTTGGTTTACAAGAATGCCAAGGCTGAGCTTTGCGGTAACACCCGTCTCGGTTTGATTAAGTACGTGATGGCTCTGATGAACGGTGCCCGTCTGGGTATTGCAGCTCAGAGTGTAGGTGTTGAGCAGGAGGCTTACAACGAGGGCTTGGCTTATGCCAAGGAGCGTGCTCAGTTTGGTGAGAAGATCATCAACTTCCCAGCCGTTTACGACATGCTTTCAAGAATGAAGGCTAAGTTGGATGCAGGCCGTTCACTCCTCTACTGCTGCGCTCGCTACGTAGATATCTACAAGGCTTTGGAAGACATCGCCCGCGACACTAAGCTCACTCCAGAGGAGCGTCAGGAGATGAAGAAATACACCCGTCTTGCTGATGCATTTACTCCATTGGCTAAGGGTATGAACTCTGAGTATGCCAACCAGAATGCATACGATGCCATCAGCATTCACGGTGGTTCTGGTTTCATCATGGAGTACAAGTGCCAGCGCCTGTTCCGTGATGCCCGCATCTTCTCTATCTACGAGGGTACTACCCAGTTGCAGGTTGTTGCAGCCATCCGCTACATCACCAACGGTACTTACCTCAGCATCATCAAGGAGATGTTGGAGAACGAGGTATCAGATGATTTGAAGCCATTGAAGGAGCGTGTAGCTAAGCTCGTAGATCTTTACGAGGCTGCCATCAACAAGGTGAAGGAAGCAAACGACCAGGCAGTTCACGACTTCCTGGCTCGCCGTCTCTACAACATGACTGGCGACATCGTAATGTCTCTCCTCATCCTCGACGATGCAACCAAGGCACCAGAGATGTTTGCCAAGAGTGCCAATGTTTATGTTCGCATGGCAGAGGAGGAAGTTCTCGGTCATTCAGCATACATCCAGAACTTCAAGGCAGAAGACTTGGAGAGCTTCAAGGCATAAGACATTTATAAGAACAAGATAATTTTAAAAGTCCGTGGGCAATGAATGCTCACGGACTTTTTTTATTACAAACTTTCTTCTTTACTTACCTGATATACTCCCAAAAAATTTGGGGGAATCGGATATTATTCATTTTTAAAACGACATTAACTAGGATATATAGATACTTTTTATGTTAAATTATGCATATTGTTTAGTCGATTTAACAAAATAATCGTATTTTTGCAAAATCAATTAAACAATAAGAGATTATGATACAAAAAGAAGTTATCAGAGAAATACTCTTGGAAAATAGAAAAGAGATAGAATTACAGCATATTGTCCCAAGAGACATCCAAATGGAAGAGTTTGCCAACTATGTCTTGATAGGCGTCAGACGAGCTGGCAAATCATTCATGCTTTATCAGCAAATTCAACAATATCTGAAACAAGGTATCACCTGGGACTCTATGCTCTATCTCAATTTTGAGGATGAGCGATTGATGGGCATGACTGCGCAAGAACTAAACCTCATCCTTGAGGTTCATGGTATGATGTCTGACAAACGCCCAATTCTATTTCTTGATGAAATACAAAATATAGATGGTTGGGATAAATTTGCACGGCGCTTAGCTGACAACAAGTACAGAGTCTATATAACAGGCAGCAACGCTAAAATGCTTGGCAGTGATGTGGCAACAACCTTAGGAGGTCGCTATATCACTAAACACATTATGCCATATAGTTTCTCTGAATTTCTGAATGCCAACGAGATTTCTTATGACACAGATACCATCGCAACCACTTCAGGAAGAGCAAAAGTACAAAGATATTTTGAAAGCTATTTCCATTTTGGAGGTTTTCCAGAAGGTGCAAAACTGGCATCAAAAAGAGATTATATCAATAGTGTATATCAAAAGATTTATCTCGGTGACATAGCCTCTCGCAACAAAATAGAGAATCAGTTCTCACTTCGCATACTTTTCAGAAAACTAGCAGAGAGCGTGAAGCAACCAATTTCTTTCACACGACTCGCGAATATAATAGCATCTACTGGTGCTAAACTCAGCAAACCAACTCTCATCAATTATATTGAATATTCTAAAGATGCTTTCTTAATTTATCCTATCAAGAATATCGCAGACAATCTCACACAACGTGAGACCAACCCTAAATACTATTTTGTAGACAATGGTATTATCAGTATTCTTGCCATGGATATAGACACATCTTTATTAGAGAATATGGTTGCAATGGAACTATTACGAAGATATGGGTTAGACGAACAAGTTTTCTTCTATAATAAAAATATAGAAGTAGATTTTTATATACCAGATGCAGCAATGGCTATACAAGTAAGCTACAATCCCAAAAAATCTACAGAAACTTGGGAAAGAGAATCTACAGCCCTTATCAAACTTTCCAAGGTATTGGATTGCAAGCGTCTAATAATCCTAACTTACGAGTTGGAAGAAGAGATTGTTGTAAAAGACAAGAAAATAGAAGTGATACCTGTATGGAAATGGTTACTTGATTTATAGCTATTATCCAGAACGTTATGGCATAAAGATTACCGGTAAAAGCGATCTATCTCTTCGCCAAATGTACCATGCTGAGGTGGTATCTTTTCGCCAAATGTACCATGCTGAGGTGGTATCTTTTTGCCAAATGTACCATGCTGAGGTGGTATCTTTTTGCCAAATGTACCATGCTGAGGTGGTATCTTTTTGCCAAATGTACCATGCTGAGGTGGTATCTTTTCGTCCAGAGGTAGTAACCTTTCGTCCAGAGGTAGTAACCTTTCGACTTGAGGTCGTAACCTTTCCCCTAAGGATACCACCTTGGAGGTTCTTATATAGTAAGTGTTACGACCTTGCCCTTTCTTCTCGATAAATCCAAGATTGCAGAGCTTATGAATCTCCAAACGTGCACGGGCATGAGTAATCGAAGAATCCAACTGACGATAAGTGGCATTATCTATCGCACCCACTTCTCTCACAAAGACAAGAGCCAGCTTCTGTTCATTCCCCAAACCAAACTCAGCATATTGAGCCAACCACTCCATATTCTCCTTGCTGAGGAAATGATGGAGCAGAAGTCTTGCCGTAAACTTATTCGCTTCATGGTTCGATCTAAAAGTTGGTGTGTAGTCATACGACCAAAAGATGTATAGTTGTACAACTAAAAGGGGTATAGTTGTACAACTAAAGGGTATATAATCGTACAACTAAAGGGTATATAGTCGTACAACTAAAGAGTGTATTGTCGTACAACTAAAAAGTATTGCCACTAGGCTCGGCAGACCTTCCGACTGCAGTCAGCAGACCTGCTGACTAGGCTCAGCAGAGCTGCTGACTGCAGTCGGAATCTTCTGGGAACAGGCTTCTTATACTTAATATATCAGTTCATTGAACCTGATTAAACGCCTTTCATTACTTACACAGTCGTCTCGGTGCGTTTATTCAGCCATATTAGACTTTAGCAGCAAATAACAATCTCTTTTTATAATCACAGCCATTCCCGAAAAGCGAAACAAATGACAAATAACGGGAATAGGGATTTTCCTTTCTACTTTAGGGAATTCATCTCGCTTCTTTTCGCAAGAAAATAGTACTTTTGCAACCATAAAACAATATAATAACTTATAAAAACAGTATCGCTTATGAAAAGAAATGATTGGATGGCACTCATCGCCACAACCATATTGATGTTTGCCGTATGCCTCTCGGCTTCGGCTAAGGGAAAAAGAAACGTGGAGCGGGGAATGACCAAGCAGGAAGTGATTGCCATTCTCGGAGAACCTAAGCTCACCAGTTTCGACATGTATGGGGACAAATGGGAATATGCCAAATATAATAATCTGTTTGGAGATTCCAAGTACATCACGGTCTTCTTCGACAGAAACGGAAAGGTTGTGCAGTACGATACAAGAATCATAGAACCAAACAACCAGACATCGAATGTACAGCCACAACATCCTACACCACCCCTCTACGATGGAAGATGTGATCCAGATGGCAGAATGGATTACGGCTATTGTCTCGATGATGCTTCCTTCACCAAACTATATAATAAGGTGAAGAAGGCAAGCTTTGATGACAACAAGTTCGACCTGATAGAAGTGGCTAGCCTCGGCTGTTACTATTCCTGCGCCCAAGCCGTCAGCATGATGAATATATTCACTTTTGGTGACCGCAAGCTGAAAGCCCTCAGACTGATGGCTCCTCATATCGTAGATTTGCAGAATGCCACTATCATCTATCAGCAATTCAGCTTCGACAGCGAAAAGCAAAAGGTAGGAGAAATATTAAGAAGCAGCAGAATATCTTCTCAAAACTTGCATATTCAATGAAAAAGCATTAATTTTGCACTCAAAAATTGCAAAATAAATGAATACAAAGATATTATCAAAAGACAAAGACCCGATGGGCGCCGCTATCCTTGATTATCAGAAATCGGGAAAAGCAGGAAGATTACGTGTGCTCTCTTCTATGTTCGAGGAAGACGAGATGCCGGTGAAACATCTCTTCAGAAAAGTTGAGGAAATGCCGATGTTAGAACAGAAGGCGCTAAAGCTTGCCAAAGGAAAGGTGCTGGATATCGGAGCCGGCAGCGGCTGCCATACGCTCGCCTTGCAGGAGAAGGGCTTAGAGGTAAAAGCCATTGATATTTCTCCTCTGAGCTGCGAAGCGATGGAACTGAGAGGAGTAAAGGATGCGGAATGCATCAATCTTTTCGATGAACATCTGGAAACAGGGTTCGATACCATCCTCCTTCTGATGAACGGAACGGGTATCGCCGGAAAGATAGAACATCTCCCTACCCTCTTCAACCGTCTCAAGGCTTTGCTCAACAAGGGCGGACAGATTCTTATCGATTCCTCCGACCTCAAATATATCTACGAGAATGAAGACGGAAGTTTCGACATCAATCTGAATGGTGCCTACTATGGTGAAGTGGATTATCAGATGATTTACAAAGACATTAAGGGAGACTGTTTCGACTGGCTCTACGTAGATTTCCCATTGCTCAAATCCATCGCCGAAACCTGCGGGTTGCATGGTGAACTCGTGGCAGAAGGCGAACACTACGACTATCTGGCGAGGATTTTCTAAGCATATAAAGATAAAAGGAGTTAAGATGATGGTCTTAACTCCTTTTTATCTTTTCTTTCTATTTAATCGTCGAAATCGTGACGTCCGAGAAATCATTCATATAATCCAGAATCTCCAGCGTATGGAAACCCCGTTTAGCTTTTATTTCGATGCTCGCTTCCACAAATTCTTCCTTAGAAAATCTTCGCTCTTTCAGTTCATAAGAATGAACTTCCATACCGTTCTGCTTGATTTTACTGATGAATTCCTTCACGCTGTCCCTTGACGGGGCAGAGAAATTCAGTTCGATGGTAGTGGTTCCCAACTGCGGTATCAGATAATTCAACACCTCCAGTCCCAGCAACACCATTACCGTAGTAATAGCTGCAGCCACATACATGCCCGTTCCGCAAGCCAATCCGATAGCTGCCGTCACCCATAAGCCAGCAGCCGTAGTCAAGCCTCGGACCACATTCTTCTGGAAGATGATGGTACCGGCACCCAGGAATCCGATGCCCGAAACCACCTGAGCGGCCACACGCGAGGAATCCTTCAGATCAAAGCCGAATCCATACTGGGAAACTACACAGAAAAGGGCACTACCCAGGGCTACAAGGAAGTGAGTGCGGAAACCCGCTTCCTTGGCACGGTATTCTCTTTCGATACCTATCGCTCCTCCCAAAATGAGAGCCAGAGATAGGCGAACAGTCAGGTCTATATAGGTTGCATCCATATTATTCCTTTCTTTTAAAGTTTGCTTGCAAAGATAATATAATTCGAAGACAATACAAAATAAATCTCTTGATTTTATTACGAAAACATCTTTTTTCTTTGGTAATTCAAGAAAAAAAGCGTATCTTTGCCACGAATGATGTTCGCATCAATATACATGATTCACCTTTTTTAAACGACAAAAGATATGAAGATTACATTATTTTTGCTCTTGGCAACAGCTGTTGTCGGCAGAGCACAAACAACCACAGAGTTGCTACCAGTTGGCACAGAGGCACCTGACTTCCAAATCACCAATGACAAGACAGGCGAGAAAATATTCCGTCTGTCCGATTGGAAGACCAAGACCGATGCAGACGGCAAGGTGGTACCAGGCGTATGGACTGTACTCGACTTCTGGGCTTCATGGTGTCCAGACTGTCGCAAGGACATGCCAAAGGTAAAAGAAATATCAAAAAAATATCTCACGAAGATACAGCTCGTCGGGGTTTCATTCGATACCGACAAGGAAAAGATGAACAAATATCTCAGCAGCAACCACTACGACCAGTGGATGCAATACTGCGAGGGAAAGAAATGGAAGGAAACTCAGATTTCCAAGGATTACCACATCTCATGGATTCCAACCTCCTACCTCATCGACCCTGAGGGAAAAGTATACTTCTCTACCGTCAATGCCGAGGAAATGATGCAGAAGCTGGACTCGCTCGACAATTTAGGTAAGCTAACAGCCTTTATAGAGATGCCCCACTACCCTGGTGGAAAGGCGCTCTTGATGAAGCAACTAGCCGTCAATACCAAGTTTCCAAAGTTGTGCCAAAAGTATAAAGCCGCGGCCAAAGTAAAAGTGGAATTTATCGTCGAGAAAGATGGAAACGTCTCTGATGTCGGAATAAAAAGTTACCAGGTGTTAGACAACCCTAACGGCAAAGAATTCAACAAGCTGTCAGGAGCTGAGCAAACCCAAGTCCGCTCAGAAATTCGCACTCTCTTCGAACAGGAAGGCATCCGTGTTGTGAGCACATTGGGGAAATGGACACCCGGCAAAATAAGGGGCGAGGCTACACGCGTACGCTATACCGTTCCCATTGTATTCAGACTACATTAGAATGGGCTGACAAGTTTCAAGACTCGTGGTATGACCAAACAGGAAGTCATCGACATTCTTGGCAACCCCAAGACCAAAAGTTTCGATGAATATGGAGACAAATAGAAATTCTATAAATTCACAAATACACATTAATTTATATATATGGCAACAGTTGACGACAAGAAGATTATCTTCTCTATGGTGGGCGTATCTAAGATTATCCCACAAAACCAGAAACAGATTCTGAAGAACATCTACCTATCGTTCTTCTACGGAGCAAAAATCGGTATCATCGGTTTGAACGGTGCCGGTAAATCTACGTTGATGAAAATCATCGCAGGACTTGAGCAACCTACCCAGGGTGAGGTGGTTTGGAGCCCAGGCTACTCTGTGGGCTACTTGCCTCAGGATCCTCCGCTCGACGAGAACAAGACCGTGAAGGAAAACGTGATGGAGGGTGTGCAGAAAATCTATGATGCACTCGCTGAATACGAGGACATCAACAATAAGTTCGGTCTCGAAGAATACTACGGAGACCCTGATAAGATGGACAAGCTGATGCAGCGTCAGGCTGAGGTGCAGGATATCATCGATGCTACCGATGCCTGGAACATCGACTCCAAGCTGGAACGTGCGATGGCTGCCCTACACTGTCCTCCTGGCGATTGGCCTGTAACCAATCTCTCGGGTGGTGAGCGTCGCCGTGTGGCTCTCTGCCGCCTGCTCCTGCAGAAGCCGGATGTACTCCTGCTTGATGAGCCTACCAACCACCTGGATGCTGAGAGCATCGACTGGCTGGAGCAGCACTTGCAGCAGTATGAGGGAACCGTTATCGCCGTAACCCACGACCGCTACTTCCTCGACGACGTGAGCGAGTGGATTCTGGAGTTGGACCGTGGCGAGGGTATTCCATGGAAGGGCAACTACTCTTCATGGCTCGACCAGAAGACCAAGCGAATGATTCAGGAGGAGAAGACTGCCTCTAAGCGCCGCAAGACATTGGAGCGTGAGTTGGAATGGGTTCGCATGGCACCTAAGGCCCGTCAGGCTAAGGGTAAGGCTCGTCTGAACTCTTACGAGCAGATGCTCAACCAGGAGCAGAAGGAGCGCGAGGAGAAGCTGGAAATCTTCATCCCTAACGGTCCTCGTCTGGGCAACAAGGTGATCGAGGCTCAGCATGTAAAGAAGGCGTTCGGCGAGAAGGTTCTCTTCAACGACCTCAACTTCATGCTTCCTCCTAACGGCATCGTAGGTGTGATCGGTCCTAACGGAGCCGGCAAGACTACCCTCTTCCGCCTCATCATGGGCTTGGAGCAGGCTGACGGCGGTACATTCGAGGTGGGTGAGACCGTGAAGCTGGCTTATGTTGACCAGCAGCACAAGGACATCGACCCTCAGAAGACTGTTTACGAGGTGATTTCCCAGGGCAACGAGACCTTGCGTCTGGGTGGCAGAGATGTGAATGCACGTGCTTACATCAGCCGCTTCAACTTCTCGGGCACCGACCAGAGCAAGCTCTGCAGTGTTCTCTCGGGTGGTGAGCGCAACCGTCTGCAGTTGGCATTGGCATTGAAGCAGGAGGGAAACGTACTGCTCCTCGATGAGCCAACCAATGATATCGACGTGAACACGCTGCGTGCATTGGAGGAAGGTTTGGAGGCATTCGCCGGTTGTGCGGTGGTTATCAGCCACGACCGCTGGTTCCTCGACCGAATCTGCACCCACATTCTTGCCTTCGAGGGTAATGGTGAGGTCTTCTTCTTCGAGGGCAGCTATTCTGAGTATGAAATCAACAAGGCCCGCCGTCTTGGCGATACAGAAATCAAGAAGGGCCGCTACCGCAAGTTGATGGAGGAATAAAACTTCAAAAAAGATAAAGAACAAAAAGCCCAGGGCAATATTGCTCTGGGCTTTTGTATTTCTGATATTTCGCTTATCAACAAAAAGCGGAATTATTTTACTACCACCTTGCGAGTTGTACCATCGCTCATGCGAACGATATTGATACCCTTCTGAGGAGCAGAGATACGCTTGCCATCAAGAGTAAAGCGAGCCACCTCGTAAACCTCAACCATATTGTTACTGCCAATATGAGCAATACCAGTATTAACGTTCTTAGCACAACCAACATTGTCGATGCAAACGTAAGTAGAGGTATTCAAGCCATAATCACCAGTATCAGAACCATCGAAGCTAACATTCAGGGATACGACCTTGCCAAGTGAAGAAAGGTCGATCCAGTCCCAGTCGGTCAATACCTTCCAGTCTGCCTCGTTCTCAGAACGATAATCAGCGAGGTAATAATCAACTTTAGCTGTAGACTTGTCTGCCTTGATACCGGTGAAAGTTACCTTAAACCAATCGCCCTGTGCAAACTTTTTAGCAACACCATTGCCATTCTTTACACATTCCACTGCCCAAGCAGAGTTGGTGATATCCATGCCCTTGATTACTCTACCCTCAGGAGCATCTGCCACCTTGATAATCTCCATTTGGTCGTTAGGAGTGCTGCTGCCATAGATGACACCATATGTGGCAGAATTCTCTGCGCCATGACCTACAGCAGAATTCCACTGGTCAGTAGCATAATTAGCAAATGCTGTGGAAGTCATGCTGCTGTAAGCGCAACCAGACCAAGATCCCCAAGCTGGTACATTAGAGTTAACAAACTCGTAGGCGCCACTCTTGAAGCTACCCAACATAGCTTTACTGCCATAAGCACCATCTACCTCTACTGCATTGTCAGCAGGGCCACACCAGTAAGCATTGGCACCAAGGTTCAAGTCCTCGAAGGTTGCCATGGTAGCATCCTCTTGCTCCTGGGCAAAAGTTGACATTGGTGTACACATCATAGCTGCAGCAAACGCAGCCGCTAAAGAATACTTGTAAAACTGTTTCATACTTAATATAATTTATTAAAATGTTATTATTAATCTTCTCTTTCTACTCTTGGCACTGATTGACTTTTGGAGATGCAAATCCTCTGCCCCACTCACTTCGGTAGAAGTCTCACCTAGCCATCCACACATTTGATTCTGGGCACTATATACTCTCACGAAGTCGATGTGGTCGAGCGCCACTGGCTTGCGATTCTTATCTACTGCCCATGAGATGTCGAAGCTACAGCCATCGATGTCGCTATTGCTCACATTGTCAACATATCCATATCGGAAGGCATCGCAAACCCAAAGACTTCCATTGCCGCTGGTATCATGACCATTACGTGGCAAAAGGGTACCCTCGAAACGTAATGGCCCCGACAACCACAAAGGGAAATATTCCTGGGCATGAAAAGTGTTGCGATTAACAACTCCACTCTTGCCCTGATTGTCTGTCCACGGAATATCTTGCATGGCATCCTTGGTATAGGTTATCTCATAGCCATGTACCACCTTGCCCACACTGTCAACATCAGCACTACCCGAAAGTTCATACCAAGGATCGTCGGGCACCCCATTGCCATTCACATCCTGCGATACCATCACAATACCAGGCTCGCTATTGTCCTTGAAAGCATTGCCCTTGATGTAAAGGTCTTTTTCACCCTTCACATTCGCTATAGGATGATCGAAATGGAAGGTGATGTAGCCACCATAGGCACCCAGGCTCACCAAACCACCCTTGTCACCGCCGATGGCTTCTGTACATTTTCTTGCCATCTCCTTAGCATCGTCACCCTCCTCATATTGAGGCATCGTATTGACGAATTGTCCTGGAGCCGGCACATACTCATCTACCGCCAAGATATACTTGCTATACTTCTCGGCTGGTTGGCTCGGATCCGACGATGACAACTGAGGTTTGCGATAAACAAATGCTGCCTCTGCCGGAATATCACCTGTCCATACTCGCCAGTCGAAGGTGCCGTCTGCCTTGAAATGAAGCAATTCGCCACTTGATACGTAATTTTTAGCATCCATCAGGTAGAAGTCTTTCTTCTGAGGATTGACAATGATGCCGTATGGCATCTCGATGGATTGTATCTCAGGAGCACTAGACAAGGAATGAGCAATTACCTTGTGTTGGCTGACATTCACGATACCATACTCTATCGAATTTTTCTTTGAAGTCTCATTCCACTGCACACCTATATAATATAGTGAATCACCCACGATACACATGTTGGAGACCGGCACTTCCAGTTCACCTCCCTTTTCCATCTGCCCTGCAGCATTAGGCTTGAGCCAATACAATCGTGAAGGCACCTCCTTGTAGTCGCCTCGGGAACTCACCCATAGCTGTCCATACTTATCGGCACGACAGCGATGCAAGTTGATTGCCACATCAATCTTCCGCTCCTCCTTAAAGGTCTTGAGGTCGATGACGCTCACCGTACGATCGTAGTTGGGATTGCGATAACCGCCACTGTTGGCAACATACAGTTTGCCATGCACAACAGCCAATTCATCGGGCTGATAGCCCACCATCACCTTGTCCACTACCTTCATGGTCAGCGTGTCCACCTTATAAACAGCTCCCACTTCGGCATCCTGGCGCATATTCACAGGAGCCACATAGGCACTAACATAGGCAAATCCACCATCAAAGGCAAGGTATCGACAGTTGGGGATGTCTATCTTCGCTACTTTCTTGCAAGTATAAGCATCTGCCACCTCTACCTTATTGGAACAGTTGATGACCATCCACAGTTTGGAGCCATATATCTTGATATCATTACCTACATCACCCAATTCCTTAATCTCGTTAGGATTACGCTCTGAATAGATGTTGCGATGGTAAATGATGTTTTCACCGTTATCGCCCGACAAATCCAGGAAATCGAGGGTTGCCTTGTTGCTGCCCATATTACCTTGGTTGAGCAAGTAAAGTCCCATGATATCGCCCTTCTCAGCCTTACTGCCTGTATCCTCAGGCTCAGATGAGATGACAGTGTCGCCATCCCGACACGACTGCATACCTAGAGCCAGGAAACAAAGCAAGGCTAAGAACCAAGACTTTGCCAGGTTGGGTTGATGATATATCTTATCCTTCATATTTTTCAAAAGTTATATTCCAATGTCAGCATATAGTTGCGCTTCGGCATCGGATAGTTAAGTATCACGTCATAATCCTGACTGAAAATGTTGTTTACATCCAGTCTTGCCGACCATTTCCTTGCATGATAAGCCACGCTCATGTCGTGCGTATACCAAGGCTGGAGATGGTTATAGAGGATGTTCTCTTGCTGCGAATAACGTTCACCGGAATAGATAAAGCTATACGACAAGTCCCACTCTCGCCATGACAGGGCCAAGATAGCCGACCCACTGTTCCATGGAATATAAGGTATCTGGTCCTTATAATAAGAGGTATTGGGATCGGTCACGTCGCGAGCATCCTGATAAGTGTACTGCAAGCGAGCCGTAACTATCCAGTCCTTGGCTGGTTCCAGTCCCACCTCAGCCATGGCATCGACGCCCTTGATATGCACCTTGCCGAGGTTAAGCATCGTCCAACGGAACTGCTGCCCCTTGGGATAAGCTACAATCTTATCGTGCACCGTATTGTAATAACCATCCACCTGTAAGCGGAGATGGTCAACTACGCCTTGCTTCCAATCCTTGTTCAGCACAAAGCCCAAGTCATACTGCAACGCCGACTCCGGATTCAACTTGCTATTGCCCATATCTGCATAGTAAAGGTCGTTGAAGGTCGGCATGCGGAAACTTTTCTTGGCGAAAGCCCTCACTGCCAGCAATTTGGAGTTGAATGGATATACATTCACAAAGAATGCTGGCGTAAGCGTGCTGCGAGATGGCGATGACATCCCATACTTCACATGGTCTTTGACCACCTGTTCCACCACCGAGGCTTGCGCCTGGATGCGTGACAGCGTCAATGCCGTGGCTAACGACACGAAGTTGGAGTAACGATGAGGGAAAGCGAAGTCTACCATATTGGCATTCAACTTGTTCCACTTGAAGTCATAGCTCATCGAGACACTCCACTTTGACAATATCTCATAGACATTCGAAGTGGAGAAATACATCTCCTGCTGACGATAGGTATTGTCTACATGTATCTGCGTCTCATCATTATTGACATAGCGCGTCACATAATAGGCATACTTAGCCAATGCCTTGGTAGAGAATTTGTCACCAAATGACTTTTGGAATACAGCCTGTCCGAAGGTATTGTGGTCCCACTGGCGTTCGCCTCGTCGCCACACATTGTTGACGATGGCACCAGGTATTCCCCTTTCCGAATGGTAGGTATATGCCTTCACGTTCCAATATCCATCGGCAATGCCTCCCCTCACGTTTTCCTCGATACGGAAAGCCCAAATGTCACCATTGTGGCGCACGGCAGTGGTATCATAAGCCACCGTATTGTCTTCGGTCACTCGCCTATAACGAAACTTATAGCGTCCGCTCGACGTCAGCACACTTGTACTTAACGAGGAAGATATATGATTGGAGAGTTTCTGCTCCCAAAGCGATGAAAACCGGAAGGTATCGCTCGACCCATACTTAGCCCTCACCAACAAGTTGTATCGCCTGCCCATCATGAAGCGGGGAGCCTTGGTACGGATATAGACGGAGCCAGCATTACCAAAGTCGCTCGCTGGTTGGAAGATGGCACTACGCTGACCGTTGTAGAGCGAAATCTCCTCCACATTGTCGAGCGAGAACTGCCCCAAGTCTATCTGCCCGTTCTGTGCATTGCCCAGTTCGATGCCGTCATAGAAGATGCCCAGGTGATTGGTACCCATACTGCGAATGTTGACTGTCTTGATGCCACCCACGCCTCCATAATCCTTGAGCTGCAGGCCCGAGAAATAACGCAAGGCATCGGCTACCGACAAGGAATTCAACTTTTTGAGTTCCTCACCTCCCAATGTCTGTGATGGAATAGTTTCCCTGGATATCAATCGTGAGGTAACCACAACCTCTTGGATGTGATGCACTCGTACAGAGTCCTGCGTTTCACCATTGGCAAAGGCAGACCCTGCAACAACACCCAGCATGGCTATTGCAAACAATCTTTTCATCTACTATTATTTTTTATCTTCATTCAAAAGCCTAACCCACGAGGCTCAATGATTTCATCCTCCATCACTTCCTGATGGTAGAGATGGCAACGGCAGGTCTTCTGACTTGCGTCCTCAAACTCATGGCAAGCGGTCTTCCCGAAAAAATGTCAGTGACCATGGTGCTTGCCGCAATAAGACGCTTACAGCAGCGGGACTGTCCGGGCTTCTCACCCGATTCCCTTTTAATCACTACACACCAGCCATGCCTAGGGCGGCAGGAGGTGGCAGTGAACCAATTGCGGGTGCAAAGGTACGATAAAAAAATGACATTGTTTAAATTTTCGCTAAGTTTTCTGCATAATTCTTTAAATAAATAATATTTTTCTTGTTTATGGACTAAATTGAATCAAAAATATCTATGAAATTAGGGCGCTTTTCAAATATTTATATTAACTTTGCGGTCAAATCAAAACGCTCAAATTATACAGAATGGCATTTAGAGAAGAAAAATCAACCCTCAAAAAGAGGTTTCAAGCTTGCAAGCATAGCTTTGTGATAGCATGTCTCTCTATACTGACTTGCTGCCCAATCCTTGTTTCTGCCCAAACCCAAATGGCTGGAACCATCAATCGTATGCCCGTAGAAAAGATGAAGGCGGAGTTTGATGCCAAAGGTGCTGCTTACGGCAAAACCGTAAGCAAGGAAATAAAGCCTTATATTAATAAGGTGTGCGAAACGCTGGCAGACACCTCCATCTTTCATGCAAAACAGAAACAGGAAGTGAACTCCATCAAGCAGCAGTTAGACACCCCCCACCCCCTCACAAAGCAATACGAGCTCTGGGAGAAGCTGTTTCGCATACAATTCCTGCTCAACTTTGAGGATGCTTACCAATGCGCCCGCCATTGCGAAGAGTTGGCACTGCAGTTGGCAGATTCTCCTGAGGCAAGCTCAAAAACCCCTTCAACCAAAAGTGCCTACGACTATCTGGCACAAGCCTATATCTACCAAGCCCAAGCATTTACCAACAGTGGCTACTTCAGAGAGGCGGCGGAGACTTTGGAAAAGATAGCACCCGGCAGATGCTCGCAAGATATCCGAATCAACTACATCGTAGCAGCCTTCAACCTGGAATTCGAGAACGGATTCTACACCCCATATCGCATTCTTTCCAAAGACACCTATCTGGAAAACATGAAACGACTGTATGGAGAATTGAAGCAAACTGTGCCAGCAGACTCTTACCTGCTCGATGACATGCTCGTAAAAATGTACTTCCACGAAACCAAATATGCCGAGGCCGTTAAGCAAAGCAAAATACTGCTCAGCAAATTATCTCCAACCTCTGCATACTATGCCTACGCTCTTGGCAACCTGGGATACAACTACATGGGATTACGCAACTACACCAAGGCTGCAGAATGCATCAGCCAATCGGCCATTATGGAAATCAAGCGTGGCTCAGTGGAATATCCTGCAGCCAGAAAGATAGCCGAAATCGCTTACATCACAGGCGACATCGCCCGTTCGTACATGCTCATCAATGTAGCGATGCACAATGCCGAACAATATCATTCACGTTACCGCTATTCCGAGATAGCATTCAGCTATCCTCAGATAGACAAAGATCTCTATGCAATCACTCAAAAACAGAAGATGTGGCTCACTATCGGTCTCATCTTCCTGAGCATCGTAATTATCCTGCTGATAGCTGCCATCATCGTCATGAAGAAACAGCGGAAAGTTCTCCATCGGCAGAAGTCTCTCATCGAGTCTCAGATGAAGAATCTTAGCGAAAAGAATGTACAGATTGCGAGCATCAACAAGGAACTTGTTGAAGCAGGACACATCAAGGAAGTAGTACTGAGTCAATTGATAGTGGGCAGTGCGAACCACCAGGTTGCCATAGAGAAACTGCGCAAGGAAGTTTTGCGCCGACTCACCATCCGAGATTACGAAGGACTCAAAAATGTGTTCGATGCCCAAAAGGGAGCCGCATTCGACACCTTTTATCAAATGGACAGCATTTTGCAGATGCTCTTCCCCGATTTCGAGGAAAGCTTCAATTCACTTCTTCGCCCAGAGTGTAGGATAGTTCCCAAAACGGGTGAGCGACTCACCGTGGAAATGCGCATCTTTGCCCTCATCAGATTGGGCATTACCAAAAATGAAGACCTGGCACGTTCGCTCAACTACTCAGTTAACACCATCAAGAGTTACAAGACTCGAGTGTTGAACGCCGCCCGCTACGACAAAGAAGAGTTTTATAAGAGACTGAAGGAGGAGGTTAACACTGAAGTATAAGAGACAGAAGGAGGAGGTCAACACTGAAGTATAAGCCCCCAAATATGATGATTTCAAAGGGACATGTGCCTTATCACAAGGCGTATGTCCCTTTTTTATGGGTATATTTTCTTTTTTACAGGGTATATTTTACCGGATATCCATATTGTGTAACCATCAGATAATCAACATCTATTCATTTTTTAGAAGTCTATCTAGGGTATATTTCTTGCCAGCAATCTTTTTTTGCTGTACTTTTGCAAGCGAAAATTTCATTAGAAATCTTTCAAACGCAATCAGTATAACTAATAACTTGTAAGAAATGAATAAAAACAATTTTCTCTTATCATCAGTCCTGATGGCAACAGCAGCGACAACAGTCAGTGCCAATGGGGTACAGACAACTCTAGCAAGAGTTAATTCCTCTTATATACAAAAAGAGGATACGACACAAACCGCAGGCAATGACCATGGCGTGATGCTCAACGCCAAGGATGCCACAGAGCCTCGCCAAGTAGAGATAGGCTTGCCTATGAGCTACACGGCAGTAACAGTAGATGGACTGCCAGCAGTTTTCTATTATTGGCCAAACACCACAAGCAACCATTGGCGTGGCGAACAGTTGCTTGCCAGCCAGGGTCTGCAGAACATATCCACCACAGCCATTCGCTTTGGTGAGATAGGCTATGGTGTGGATTCCTACATGGAACGTGGCGGTGAAACCTTCAAAGGAAAGCTGAAGTATCAGACCAACACCTTTGGTGCACAGAATTTTGACATCAACGTGTCTGGCAAACTTGCCAAAAAGACTTATTTCACGCTGAGTGCTTACCAGAATTTCGATCCAGGAACATTCGACCTGAAATTTACCAACTACATCGACCGTGCCCAGTTCTACACTGCCGGCATCACTCATCTCTTCCATCAAGACAAGGGTCGATTCAGTCTCTATTACAAGTTTACCGAAACCCATCCTCTTACCACTGCAGCCAACTATGCCCCATTCACCTATGATGGCAATGGAAAGATAACAGAGGTGAAGGGATTCAGAATGGGTCGTGACTCTTACCTCCCGGTTGATGGTATCATGGAATATCGTGATGTGAAAACAGGGGAACTGAAGTCAGGCAACCTCTATGATATTTCCAAGACCAAGACCCATGAGGGAACTGCCCTTCTGGATTATGACTTCGGAAATGCTACCACCTTAGCATTGAAAGCCAAGGTATCTACCTCTACGGGAAACAGTGTGGACCAACTCACGATGGGATTCTACGAGGATGCCGATGCCACCTATGCAGACAACGGACAAGCTTTCCATGGCAATATACAGCGCCGTCTTTCGCAAATCAATGCTTTCACGGTGACAGACGCCATGTTTGTAGCAGAACTCCAGAAAAAGACAGCCAACCACAATTGGGCTTTTGGCTTAAACGAGTTCTACTCCTACATCGATTACGCCCGCAGCACCACACAATATTATCATGAGGTTGCACCTAATCCACGCAAACTCATCTACAACGGACTGGAATACGCAAATCTGAATGGTTCGAGCGAATACGACAAGGGAAACGAGAACAAGCTGGCAGCCTATGTGAACGACAACTGGTATATCACTCCCAACTTCCGTATGGGATATGGTTTGCGCTTGGAAATGTTCAATGCCGGTGTGGATTACATCACCGATGGTCGTTTCAGCGACTTCTATATAGGTACACAATACACAGATGAAAACGGAAAGACACAGACCGTAGGTACCACCCATCACAATCTGTCTGGTCTCAACTATGCCGTTTCAGTATCGCCTACCTATAACCTGACACACAATTTCGGTTTCACCGGTGAGATCAACTATCTGAAGCAATATCGTCATCTGGAGGCATACTCTGGCACATCGCTTCCTTATTACGACTATCGCCCATTCATCCTGGGACGTGCCGGTATCTTCTACAACAGCGACTTCGTGAACCTGGTTTCCGCCTTCACCTACGCTCGCCGCACCAATGACTACGGACGAATGACCGTGATGAGCGACAACCCGAACGAAGACCCTGTGATGGTAGGTTCATCCAGCGGTATCGAGACTATGGGCTGGACAACAGATGCCATGTTCTCGCCATTCAAGGGATTCAAGTTCCATGCCATGTTCACTTACCAGAATCCTAAGTACACAGGATATAAGTTCGAGGCATTCAACAAGACCTATGATTTCAGCGACAAAACCGTTACCAAGCAGTCGAAAATATTGATTGAGTTAGACCCAAACTATACATACGACCGCTTCAATGTCTGGGCATCGTTCCGCTACTTTAGCAAGCAGTATGCCAACGTGGGCAACTCTGTGTATTTCGAAGGTAGATGGGAAACATTTGCAGGTGCAAGCTACAAGTACAACAAATATCTCACCTTCAATGTCAACCTCGTTAATTTCCTCAATCAGACGGGTGCCCAGGGTACCATCCCAGGTTCCGATCTGATAACTGATGGCAGCAGATACGCCGGAACACTGATGGCAGGCAACTATATACGTCCATTCACCGTAGAGATTGGCGCAAAACTCAACTTTTAAATTACAAAATAACAAACAATTTTAAACATTTTCAAGATATGAAAAAGTATATTTCAATCCTGTTCATGCTCGCTGCAGCAATGAGCATGAACGCACAGCAGAATGTATCATTCCGCTCAGGAAAACTCGTTTCTCCACAAGTGAACGCCGACAACACCGTAACCTTCCGTATCCAGGCTCCTAAAGCAAAGAAGGTAAAGGTAATCGCCGACTGGGAGGCAAATAAGGGAACAGGCATCATGAAGAAGGACAAGGAGGGCGTATGGACTTACACCACCCCAAAGTTGCCTTCAGAAATGTACACCTATCGCTTCGACGTAGATGGAGTAACAAGCATCGACCCAACCAATCCTTTCACCCGCAGGGATGTAGGCAACGTCTTCAGCATCTTCTATGTGGGCAATGGCTGCGCTGATAAATACCAGGTACACGACGTGGCTCATGGACAGATTCGCACCGTATGGTATCATTCCAACAGTGCCAACACAGACCGTCGCATGAACATCTATCTTCCTCCAACTTATGGCAAGACTGACGAGAAATTTCCAGTGTTCTATCTTCTTCATGGAAGTGGAGGCGACGAAAATGCCTGGCTCGAACTGGGTAACATCGCACGCATCATGGACAACCTCATAGCCGAAAAGAAATGTAAGCCAATGATTGTGGTCATGCCAAACGGCAACATTGCCAAACAGGCTGCGGCAGGTGAAACTTTCGAGAACCAGAACTACAAGCCTGTAATGACCAACTTCCTGCCTCACTTCAAGGATGGCACTTTCGAAACAGCCTTCCCTGAGATTGTAGATTACGTTGATGCTACCTTCAATACCAAGGCAGACAAAGCGCACCGCGCCATCGCAGGTCTCTCCATGGGTGGTCTTCACTCTGTGATGATTTCAGCCAACTACCCTGACTTGTTCGACTATGTGGGACTCTTCTCTGCAGGAGTCAACTTCAAGGATATTGACATGGAGGCATTCCCTGCCTACGCCAACCTGGATACCAAACTTGCCACACAGGCTAAGAAAGGCGTAAAGCTCTACTGGATTGCCATTGGAAAGGAAGATCAGCACATGAACAACAACAAGCTGTTGATGGAACGAATGGACAAGGATGGATTGAAATACACCTATCATGAGAGCAGCCGTGGACATATCTGGAGCAACTGGCGACAGTACACCCTGCAGTTTATTCCACAACTGTTCAAATAAGGAAACATTCACCGATATGAAAAAACTTTTTCTGACATTATCACTCGCCTTTGGGCTTCTCTCAGCAGAAGCCCAAACCGGCGATTTTCCTCGTGTTGCCCCAGAGCAGGCAGGAGTAAAAAGCAAGCAGGTCGTAGCATTCTTCGACTCCTTGATGTCTTTTTCCAAGACCGATATCCACAGTGCCATCGTGATGCGTCACGGCAAGGTGATAGGCGAAATCCATCCTGCCCCATTCAAGGCGGAATATGGCCACACCCTCTTCTCCTGCTCCAAGACATTTGCATCGGCAGCCATCGGTATCGCCATCGGCGAACACCGCTTGAAGTTAACCGACCGTCTCGCTACCTTCTTTCCTGAATATCTGCCTAAGGAAGTGAGCGAATGGCTCTCTGACATCACCATAGAAGATTTGCTTACCATGCGATCGGGATTCGTTTTCTTCAATGAAGTAAGAACTGAGCACTTAGACTGGGTCAAGACTTATCTGAACCATCCTATGAATTGTAAACCTGGTACCAAGTTCCAATATGATTCTCTTGACACCTACTTGCTTTCTGCCATCATTCAGAAGGTAACGGGTATGACGTTGCTGGAATACTTAAAGCCACGTCTTTTCGAACCGCTTCATATTAATAAGGTGAAATGGGAAATGAGTCCTGAAGGTATCAACACGGCAGGTTGGGGTCTTTATCTGCAGAGCGAGTCGCTTGCTAAATTCGGACAGTTATTGCTGCAACAAGGTAAATGGGAAGGCAAGCTGCTGATACCATCTGGCTGGGTGAAGGCGATGATGTCGCCACACGTAGAAGATTACTATGGCTACCAGATGTGGATGTGTGAATGGCCTGAAGCCGCAAGGGCAGATGGTGCTTACGGACAATTCATCATCGTAAACCCACAGCAAGACATGGTGATAGTCATCACCCAATGCCTGACTGGCGACGGAAGCAAGGAACAAAGACTCATCAAAAATGTCTTATTCCCAGGCATCATCCCATCAAACAATGAGAGCGCATCCAAGAAGAAGGACATCCGCCCAGGAAAGGCGTACCGTATATTGAAGAAGAAACAATCTACTTATACACTTCCACTCTTGGCTGGAAAGAAGAGCAACAGCAAGATGAGCATACCTCTCAACGTAAGCTATCAGCTCGACAAGAACCCATTGGGTTGGAAGCAAGTAAGCTTCCTTACTCCCCAGAAAATGGAAGTAGTGGATAGTGTAGGCAGAAAGGGCATCACCGAGATGGGTTTCAAGCAATGGAAGACCTCCTCCATCGGTTTCTATCCACAGAATCCTCGTGGTACGACATTGAATTGCTTCAGCACAATCGGTTTTCCTTTCCACGCCAGTTCCTGCTATGCTTGGCAAGGTGAAGAATTAGTCATCAAAACGCACTTCGTAGATTGGATAACTGCCATCGAACTCCGCCTCCAATTCAAGGGCGACCAGCTGTTAATCCAATTGTCCGAAAACTACCATAGCAAGAAGGTTTCTTTTAGAGGCTACAAGAAATAAAAATAAGGATTGATTTCCTGCCGCCTTTTTTATGTAAATATAATTCTATCTCCTGTTTTCTCTGAGTTTACACCCGAAAAACAGGAGATATAAAGGTTGAATATTTTTCCTTAAGGGCTTTTTAATGTCTTGAGTGTTTTGTAAACTAATAGTCTTATTATATCAGACCAGTTCCAGAAGTTCTGCAAAATCATCAATGATGAATTCGGCAGAAGCCAACTGCTCTCGGGTTCCGTTTCCATAAGTTACGGCACAGGCCTTGCAGCCAGCATGGTGCGCCATATCCACATCAAAGTTCATATCGCCTACTACGAGGGTTTCAGCAAGAACATCCTTGATATCTTCTGCTGATGTTCCGGGATTATTCATTCCCTTCATTTCTCCCAAAGCCTTGAAGACCATATCGGGTGCAGGCTTCACATGCTCCACATCATCGCCTGCCACAATGGAAGAGAAGATATCCTCCAGCTGCATCTGATGCACGTATCCGTCGAGCGAGCAATGGTTTCGGCTGCTTGCCATTCCCAGAATATAGCCCTGGCGATGCAAGGCTCTCAGGGTTTCTATTACATGAGGAAAAGGCTGCACAATCATCGTCTTCTTGTTGTCCAGAAATATCTCACGATAGGTTGCCGCACATGCCAGCCCCTCCTCAGCACTCATTCCGAAGAGCGAAACAAAAGCCTCATCCAGTCTTAAGCCGATGGTCTTGGCACAAGCCTCCTCCGATTTCACTTCCAGTTTTCTGGCACGCATCGTATCCTGCAGAGTCTTTACTATGAGACTCTGCGAATCGCCGATGGTTCCATCAAAATCAAAAATTATATACTTCATTATTCTTACCTTATTTGAAAACGGTCACAAAGGTACAGATTATAACTGAAACTACAAAGCAAATTGCTCACGAATTGCCTTTATTATGTTATTACGAGCCACTTCTGGCTTCATCGCCTCATCCAATGGCATTTCTTCAGGAGTAACCTGAACAACTCTATCAAATCCTGCATCCAGCATAGCCTTTCTATCGCTAACTCCGCCCGATACTAGCCATATTTTCTGATTGGTAACATGCTCAAGAATTCTTTGCGGCAACTTCCCCATCAAGGTCTGACGGTCGCTATGACCTTCGCCCGTAATCACGAGATCAGCATTCTGAATGAGCACATCAACCTCTATTTTCTCTAAAAGCAGTTCAGCCCCTGGTCGTGCCTCAGCATTGAAATATTGCAGGAATGCATAGCCCAGTCCGCCGGCTGCACCAGCCCCAGGAGCCTCACTCCTATCATATCCGAAATGCTTGGCACTTACCTCGGCAAACTTCCTTGCCCTATCATCCAACATCTGCACCATCTTAGCATCAGCTCCCTTCTGAGGGGCAAAAACATGAGCCGCCCCATTTTCGCCGCAAAGCGGGTTGGTAACATCCGAAGCCAGCACAAAGTTGCATTCCTGGCGAATCTTCTTCCAGTCGTCGCCCATCGCCTTGAGCATTCCGATGCCGCAATCGGATGTGGCGCTGCCGCCCAAGCCCACGATGAAACGTCGCACGCCCCGGCGATAAGCATTCATTATCATCTCGCCCACGCCCCAGGAAGTAGCCTTCATCGGGTTGCGCTGTTCAGGCTCAATCAGAGCCAGTCCGGCGGTCTGCGCAATCTCGATAATCGCCGTATCATCCACGATTCCGTATTCCGCCTCAATCCATCTCATCAGCGCATCATGGGCATGAATCCTCACTCGCTCTCCCTTCATTGCCGAGAGGAAAACATCGAGCATTCCCTCTCCCCCATCACTCATTTCCAGGGTAATGATTTCGGGAGAAGCAGCATCTGGAGACAATTTCCTTATTTCAGGAGAAGTAGCATCAGAATCCTTTTTTTTCATTTCGGGAGAAGCATCTTCCGCATTCCATTCCTTTACTCCCGAAGCAATCGCCTCATTCACCTCCCTGCTCGAAAGGCAGCCCTTATAAGAGTCGCAAGCAATTATTATCTTTTTAAATCCAGCCCCATCCACCAGTCTGAGATCATCATTTTTCCTATCCATATCCTATTTATATTATATCATTCCAAGAAGCATCGCCTATCAAGCGATTCCCCTTCCAGCCCGCAAAATTAGCCATTATTCCTGAAACCACAAACCTTTTTGGGAAAAACTTTCAAAAACAGATGCTTCTGATAAGAGCTGATAGAAAAAAGAGGTTAAAACATTTGGCTATTAAAAAGATTCCTCGTATTTTTGCAGTAGATTTTTCAAAGGTTTTCAAAAGGTTAAAGGCTTATGTGCAAATATGAAGAAATAGAAGGTTGGCGACTCTCGAATGGCAAGACGATTCGGGAAATCAACAATGCCGTACACGATGAGGTGGAACGAATCTACCTAGAAGCGTGGGCGAAGGGCATTTCCGTGCCGTATTTTGAAAACGGAAAAACCTATCTTGCTAATCCTGATGGAAGCGATGTAGAAGCAACTCTTGATTTTGCGACACGCAAATATACTATCATAAAACAAGTTGCAGCTCCAGGAAAGGGGAAAATGAGTTACTTACTCCATTAATTACTTCGTAACACCTCTTTTTCTGTTAAGATTATGAAAAGAAGACCTGAATTTACAATTATAGCCGGTCCAAATGGAGCTAGCAAAAGTAGGCTTGGAATATTTTATTCTACAGTAAAAGCTTTTGACGGAGACCTTCTAGCAATGTCTCTTCGAAACGAACATCCTGATTGGATAGAGCGATGGATAGATGGAACTGTTATCTCTTCATTGATGAAAGAAAAAGAAGAAGCCATTTCACAAAACAAGAATTTTGCTTTCGAAACGAACTTCTCTACAGATTTGCCCATCAATCTTGTTCAGGATTTTAAAGATGCAGGTTATAAAATCAGCCTCATCTTTTTCGGTTTATCCTCGAAAGAAGATTCTCTATCTCGTGTTATCCAAAGATACACAATGGGCGGTCATAATGTAAACCAAGACGTGATAGAATATAACTTCACGGAAGGCATTAAACGAGTAAGAGCCTCTCTACCACTTTTCGAAAACATTCTTTTCATTGATGGCACTTCCGATTTTGGCGACATTGTTGCCATTCACATAGAGAAATCTGGCAAACATCAGATTACAGATCACCCAGCCGAATGGTTCGACAAATACTTCAAAGAAGCATTCGATGCGCTTGTTGATGGCGAGGAAAAATAGTACTTTTACAGGATTCTAGCAAATCATTTTATACCCAATCCCCCTCACATTGATGATTCTGATATTTTCATCGGCAGATAACTTGTGGCGGAGCTTGGTGATGAAAACATGGAGACTGCGGGAATTGAAAAAGCTGTCATCGCCCCATAGTTTCAGGAGAATATCCTTGCTCTCTACCACATTGTTCTTGCTCTCCACAAGCATGCGAAGGATCTCTGATTCACGATGTGACAGTTCTGTATCTTTACCATCCAACTGCAGAATCTGACAGGTAACATTCAGGCGATAACGACCGATGGAAAGCCATTGATCAGCAGCATCCAGATTATCAGGAGAAACATTCCCTCCTTCCTGTTCTTCAGAAGAAATATTTCCTACAGAAGCCCGATGACAAAGCGACTTGATGCGGACGATGAGTTCCTGGATAGCAAACGGCTTCTTCAGATAATCATTGCCACCCAATTCAAATCCCTCTACCACATCATTCACCGCCGAACGAGCCGTGAGGAAAAGCACAGGAGTACGGGAATCCGTCTTGCGGATACGGCGCACCATCTCGAAACCATCCATCTTGGGCATCATCACATCCGCTACCAGCACATCAGGCTTCTGTTCATCGAACATACGAAGCCCCTCTTCGCCATCATGCGCCGTGCGCATCTCGAAGCCCTGCGCCTCCAAGGTGTCGCTCAGAATCATCGCCAAGGATGCTTCGTCTTCTACTAGTAATACTTTTATCTTATTCATTGCTTCTTTTTTACTTTTAAGATTAGACTTGGGGGACCAGCGATGGAATCGCTGGGAACGGGGGCGCAAAGGGGACTAGGTTCTTTTTACTTTTTTACCCTTTTGCATTTTTGACTTTAAGGAAATGCAGGGTGAAGCTGCTTCCCTTCCCGAGTTCGCTTTCTACGGAAACAGAACCGCCCATTTTCTCCATCAGGCTCTTGACATAGAAAAGCCCGAGACCATAGCCCTTGACCGTATATTTATTGCCATCCGTCACCCGATAGAACTTGTCGAAAATATAAGGCAATTTATCATGGGCTATACCGATTCCATTATCTGATACGGAAACCAGCACTTCATCCTCAGCTTTTTGGAAAGCCTTGATTTCTATCTTCACGCTATCTTCAGAATACTTGATGGCATTGTCTATGAGATTGCTCACGATGTTTGAGAAATGCATCCGGTCGGCATGAACCATCAGATTTTCCGGTTCTACGGACAACGAAACATTCACCTTTTTATCCGTTCTTTCTCCTGATTTCACTTTCAGCTGATGCTGGGAGATTAATGGTTCAATCACCTCCTTCACTGGAACTTCCACGATATTGAGCAGCATCGATTTCCGTCGTTCCATACTCATCGACAGAATCTGTTCCACCAATCCGCTGAGCGTCTGCAACTGCTCCTGAGCGATGGTGAGATACTTGCGCGCCTTATCAGGATGCTGGAGCATTCCGTAGTTCAGCAGGGAATCAGTGGCTGCGTAGGCTACGGCTATCGGAGTCTTCAATTCGTGGGTGATATTATTGGTGAAATCGCTCTTCATCTCATCAAGCGTTTTCTGCTTGAGCATCGTATGAACCAGGAACCAGAAGACGAAAGCCAGGATGAGCATAATGAAGAGCGATGTGGCAAGAATGCCTGCCATCTGGCTGAGCACAGTCATCGTAAGCGGTTCAAGGGTAAGAACATATTTCTCCTCATTCGCCTCCCCCTCATTGCTAACCACATATTGGTATTGCTTGGCATTGGCGGAAGGCTCATACCCCTTCGTCGTCACTTTCGCCAAAACCTTCTTTCCTGCAAAAAGCTGAATCTGATGCGGAAGCGGATGAGCATTGTCACTCACCAACAAACTGTCTGAAAGCATCTTGGCAACCCATGCACTGTCATAATCATTGATGTCAGGTTTGGCGATTTCATTCAATTT
Organism: uncultured Prevotella sp.; assembly: GCA_934202525.1. Lineage (GTDB taxonomy): Bacteria > Bacteroidota > Bacteroidia > Bacteroidales > Bacteroidaceae > Prevotella. The sequence goes on along the minus strand of CAKPYB010000010.1, from coordinate 10,416 downwards.
GCCAAACAGTGCCTGTTGCACCATAGTTGCCAGTTTGCCCGACATCATCATCATCAATTCCTGGTCTTTGTCATCTTCACTACGCTTCTCGTGCTTGGTAAAAGTTGTTTGAACAGACTGAACTACCTTTCCTCCACGAACCTTTTTAACCTTTACCTTTTGATCAATATCATCGTCTTCATCCATAGAAAAAGCAACAGAACCCGTCAACTGTCTATGAGGTCCTTTATCATCATTGCGCAGCCGTTCGATTCGCTTCTTCATCTCCATGAAGTGAGCGTACTCCATTCCACCCTTGATTTTTGCTTCAACCTCCTTTTCCTGAGACTGATAAAGCCCCACGAGCCAATAGGTCTGATAAGCGAAGATGCAGACCAGAGCCGTAATGACGAGCGTAACAATGTATTTAAGATGTAACTTCATTCTTTCCTTTATTAAAGATTTTTCCAGATGAATCCAATACTCATTTTCTAAAAATCGGATAAAACTCCGTGGTATTCTTCCATCCCCATTTACCATTCTTTTGTGGCGCAAACTCTCGTCCCATCTTGGCACCTACCCCCCAATGTTGATTGAACATCACTTCCATGAAGCCACCATAGCTGCTCTTGGGATTGAAAGGAGACATGATGACGCTTCTAGGATCAGAGGTTTTCGTTGGAACATATTGTCCATAGAATCCAACTGTGAGCCAGTCGTTTACTTGATAAGCCATTCTTCCACCAAAAGAAGCTTTGGTGAGATTGCCGAATCCATATACTCCCGTGTTTATCTTTTCTATCCCGACATAAGGAGAAAAAACAAAATGCCCGAAATTTTGTTGATAAACGACCCCTGCAGTCTGCTTGTTCATCAGTCCTGGGACTTCAATACCCGAAGAATATACCACCATCGTACCCAAAATCGGGGAAGGAAGAGAAAAATGAGGTATTGCATTCGGCGCAATCTCCAAGGGTTTTCCTTCTTCCGACATCCAAGGTGCATTCGGTTCTGAGTAATAAGATTTGCCTTGAAGTACAGGAAATCCACCGAGCGAAGGACGAGAATATTCCAACGACATACCTTCCTTAGGCAAAGATGCCTTCGGAAAGGAATCCAAGGAAACACTCTTCACTTCCTGTGCTTGCATTACCAAAGGACAAAAGCAAGCCACAACTGCCAATATGAATAATCTTCGTTTCTCTTTCATGCTTGCAAAAGTAATAAAAAATAAGATATATTGATTCTTTTAAGGAGAAATATTTTCATTTTGATAAGACTAAATAACACTTCTGATAAGACTTGATAATCATAAATCCTTGCTGACACGAGATTTTTGCAGTACTTTTGTAACCGAAATCGGGAGGGTTTCTTCCGAAAGAACGATAAAAAGATAGAACGATAAAAAAAGATAAGAAGATTATGAAAAGATTGGTTATATTAAACGCTTGCCTGGCTCTCAGTCTTGCCGGCTGGGCACAAGACAACAGAAATGATTCCCTGAGAATGGATAGCATCATCCATTCCCTCCCCGATGTGATGGTAAAAGGCAACCGACCTATCGTAAAGGTGAAAGGAGCGGCATTGACCTATGACCTGCCTCAACTCATCAAAAACCATCCGGTGGATAATGCTTATGAAGCCATCAAGCAACTGCCTGGCGTGAGCGAACAAGATGACGCCTTGACCCTCAACGCCCAATCCGTAACCGTGATGATAGACGGCAAAACTTCCACCATGACGAGCGAGCAGCTCTATTCGCTTCTGAAAACGATTCCTACCAGCCGTATCGCCAACGCCGAAGTCATCTATTCAGCCCCAGCCCGCTATCAGGTAAAGGGACAGGTCATCAACCTCCTGCTGAAGCACAACACAGGCTTTCACTCCCTGCAAGGCGAGCTCTTCGGCGGCTACACCCACCAGAACTGCAACAGCTACACAGAGCGCGTCTCTCTGCTCTTCACCAACAAGAAATGGGAAATAGACATGCTCTATTCCTTCGGTCATGGCAAGAGATATTATTACTATGAAAATGAGTTTGCCCACACCTTGACGGATGGCACTTCCTATGCCTTCTCTACACATAGCGACAACAACAAACGCCATCTCAATCATAACATCCGACTGGGAATCAACTATCATCTGGCGAAGGATCATCAGCTCAGCTTTGCCTACACCTCACAACTCAATAACACGAGAGGAACTTCAGAGGATGATGGCGATTTCACATCCCTTCTCAGAATCCATGCCAAGAGTCAGTTTCACAATTTCCGTCTGGATTACTCCACACCATTCGGCTTCTCGGCAGGAGCAGAATACACCTATTATAATTCACCGGATGAACAATGGCTGAAAAGCAGTCTCTACGATGAGATTTACGACATCACAAGCCAGCAGCGAATCGACAAATGGCACGCTTACCTCAAGCAGGAGCACGACTTAGGAAAAGACTGGGGCTTGAACTACGGCATCAACTACACCACATCAAGAGACAAGAGTTCACAGGAGAACAACAACAAGTCTTCTGATGGCAACACCATTCAAAACGAAGACCAAATGAGTTTCTACATAGGAGCCAGCAAGTCGTTCGGACAAAAACTCACGATAGAAGCATCGCTCATGGAAGAATATTACCACACCCCAATCTGGAATGAGTGGAACCTCTTCCCTACACTCTCCATCACCTATCTTCCAAAGGCTGGACACGTCATCCAATTCGACTTGGATTGCGACAGAGACTACCCTACTTATTGGTCGGTGAAGAACTTCACCACCTATAATGCGGGCGGATATGGAAAGATTGTAGGAAACCCGACGTTGAAGCCTTCACGAGAGCTCAGCCTCTCGCTTACCTACATTCTGCACAGCAGATACGTGGCAAGTCTCTTCTTCAACAACTCGAAAGATGAATTCCGTCAGCTTCCTTACCAGAGCGACACGAAGAAGGAAATGGAATACAAGCATGTCAACTTCGACCATGTAAACCAGGTAGGTTTGATGCTCACAGCCCCAATCAACATAGGCAATTGGTGGCAGAATCGCCTTACTTTCACTGGCGTTTATCAGAACGACAAGAATTCCCACTTCTATGATCTCCCATTCGACCGCAGCAAATGGTTCTGTCAAGCCCAGTGGAACGGCACTTTTCTCATTGGCAAGCATGTGACTCTCAACCTCGATGCTTCCGTTCGTACCGACGCCATTCAGGGAATCATCGACATCCCAGCTTCAGGCTATCTCAACACAGCCCTCACCTGGAAGCCTCTCAAGGACGACAAGCTTCAGCTGAAAGCCTACTGCAACGACATCTTCGAGACGGGCGACAACCATCTGCATGATACCTATCGAGGTCAGCACGTCATCAACAAAATGTACTTTGGCAGAATCATCGGGCTCTCCCTCACCTATCGTTTCGGCGGCTACAAGGCCAAGCAGCATGAAGAAGTAGATACTTCCAGATTCGGGAAGTAAAAGAAGAAAAGCTCGCCATAAACTTCAATGTCCTGGCGAGCTTTTTTATTTCATGTTCTCTATTCAAGTTTCTTTACTTCAAAATATTGACATATCCCTTATTCTGTACCAATTCTGAATTTAAATCGATACATTTCTGAGGAATCGGGAAGACAGTGGTGTAGCCGGAGGATTCACCCTGAAGAGGCGTACGGAGATCGTAGGCACCGGTGAATTTGCCGAAACGGATGAGATCCTGGCGACGCCATCCTTCCCATACCAGCTCCAGCAACCGCTCTTCAAGAATATTATCGAGCGTAGCCTTACGGTAAGGCATTCCTACACGGGCACGAATCCTATTCAACTCCTCATCACCATTCTCTCCATTCCGGACTTTTGCCTCCGCCTTCATCAATAAAGCATCTGCATAGCGGAAAAGAACTATGTCGTTACTCTGCAACTTGCCGTCCATATAAGAGGTTCTATCCACCTCATACTTCGCCATTCTCGCTCCAGCCGTCTTGACAAACTTACTGTTGGTCAGGTTTTGAGCCACTTCAAAAGGCTGATACTCCAACGGCTTTCCATTATCCATCAGCAGTTCATGACCATCTACCTTTACCACTCCCGCCACAAAGTTCATCTTGCAACGGGCATCTTCATCAGCCTCGCCATAATGATTGGCTTTCATCGTAGAAATCGTGGCACAGGTTCCATTCTCACTTCCCCATCCCAAGACACCGCCATGCGTATAATGATAGGAGCGGAAGAGGTAATGGAACTGGTTGGTGTAGATGTTCTTATCCATCGGAATCGTGAAGATATTCTCCTTCGATGTTTCATTATGCGTAGAGAAATTGAATGCATCATCCGACTCTAGGACATAGCCTTCTTCAGCCAGTTTATCGCAATAATAAATGCAGGTTTCCCAGGCATTCAACTCTTTATCACCACCGTGCGAAGAGGCGTCAGCAGCCGGCACAGAGAAATGAATGTCACTTCCCTTCGGACGGTTCGCATAACCCTGGGTCCAGTCATCATACATATAGATTTCTGCATTCAAAGCCAATTTCGCCAACAGGAAGTTGACTACCGGCTGGGTGATGCGGCCATAATAATTGCCTTCCTTATTGCTGTGCTGGTCGGGAAGAGAAGGCAATACCTGCTGCAACTCCTGAAAGACAAAATGGAAGACAGAACTGCGATCCGTCTGACCTTGGAACTGGCTGGAATAGCGCTGCTCATCAGTGGAAAGAACCAATGGAACCCGACCGAACATGTCCATGGCATAGTAATAGAACATAGCCCGTATGGCTCTTACCTCTGCGCGGTATTCCTGCTGCTGTGCGGCAGAAAGCAGCCCCGACTTGCTGCTGATAATATCCAAAGACTTATTAGCCAGCACGATAACCTTATAGATATACTTCCATGTATCATAAAGAGACTGGTCATCGGCAGTCCACCGATGCTGGTACATGGCATTCCAGAGACCACCATCATACCAGTCGCCACCTCGAATCGGAATCATCGCCTCATCGGTGGTCAGTGTATTATAATCGTAGATGCCGCGGCAGGTGCCCTGGATGCCTTCGCTCTCGTTGGCACCACCTATATAATTATAGAGAGAAGCCACGGCATTGATATAAATATCAGATGCAGAGCCATAGATGGCATCCTCGTCCAACTGATCCTTAGGATGTTCGTCCAGGCAGGATGTCATAGACAATGCAGCCAGCAGCAGAAATAAAAATCTATATCGTTTCATAACTTTCTGATTTTAGAATTGAACACTTAAACCCAATGAGAAGGTTCTGTAAACAGGATAAGTTCGCTTATCATCAATGCCCATCGTACTGTTCACCACGTAGCTGTTAATCATTGGAGTCAAGCCGCTGTAACTGCTGATGGTGGCAAGATTGTTGACACTCGCCGATACTCTGAGCGACTGCACCACGCCCTTGCGGATAGGAATATCATAGCCCAGCGTAAGATACTCGAAGTTGAGATAATCGCCCTTCTCCAGCCAATAATCGGAAACATTCTGGTCTACGATATTCTTCTCAGGCGCTCCCTTCAGCACATTATAATCCGGGAAGCTCGACATATTGGTGTAGGCCAGTCCAGTACCATTGAATATCTTATGTCCGAAGGCTCCGTTCATCTGTAATGAAAAATACCAGTCGCGATAACGGAAACTGATATTGGAGCCCAACGTTACCTTTGGAGTAGCCTGACCGGCGATATACCGGTCGCCTCCATCACTCAAATCTACGGTTCCGTTCTTGTCCAAATCTTCAATATCATAGCGGTAATGTCCGTTTCCATCTTCAATGATTCCCTTGCAATGAGGCAGATAGAATACGCCCAGCGGCTGACCTACTATCTGATAGACCACATTGTTGTAGCCGCCATGCTGACCAGCACCCGACAAGGCACCCATCGCAGTAATATCGGCTGCCGACATCTGCATTCCGTTATATTCACCACTCAGCGAGAGGAGTTTGTTCTTCTGCCAGGAGAGATTCATATTGATATTCAGTTCCATATCCTTCTTCTGGATAGGGGTGAAGGAAACACCAACCTCCAAACCCTGATTGCTCATAGAACCCAGGTTTGCCAGCAGCTTGTCATAGGCGAAAGGCGGAACCGGCACATCATAGGCATAGAGCATGTCGGTGGTCTTGGAATAGTAATATTCTGCCGTCAGAACCAGCCGGTTGTTCCACAAACCCAGATCAGCTCCGATATTCCAGGTAGCGCGGGTTTCCCACTTCAGATCAGGATTGTTATTGCTGATCATCCCCATCGTAACCGTAGGAGAACTGTTCACCGAAACAATGCCGTTCTGCCGCACCGTATTCAGGGTGGTATAAGAAGAGATTCCACCAAGATTACCAGAGCGTCCGTAGCCCGTACGCAGTTTCAGCATGGTGATTTGCTTGAGAGAACGGAGCCATTTCTCCTGCTTCATATCCCAGGAAAGAGAGACGGATGGGAAGAAGCCCCAGGTGTGGTCATTGCCCACCATCGAAGAACCGTCTCCACGCATGGAAACCGAAAGGCTATACTTATTATATAAGGTGTAGTCGATATTACCCATCACAGAAGCCAGGGTCGGGTCTTCGTAGTTGCTGTCTGTTCCACCGAAAGGCCGTGATGCGGCTGCGCCTATGTTATGGTAATACATATCGTTGTTGGTGATTCCCTTCGCCGAAGTCCAGAATCCCGTTCGGATATCCTTCTGATATTCAGCACCCACCATTGCCTTCAGATGATGGATTCCCCACGAATGCTGATAGTTAAGCGATACATTGGCAAGCCAGTTCTCGCTCTTGAACTCTCCACGATAGAGATTGCCCTGCGCCCAAACCCAGGTAGGACAGAACTGGTTATTCTCGTTGGAAGCATAACTGTATGATCCGAAAGCAGAAACGCTCAGAGAGTTTGTAATATCATAGTTTAACTTCAGATGGGCATTGAAGTTCATGTTCTTCGTATCATTGCGTTCCTTGAGCAGGGCGCCGGGAGGATTCACCTGAGATGCAGCCCCATTCTTCACCCAACTGCCGTTCAGTTTATCATAAGGATAAGTAGGATTCATGGCATCGGCAGAATAGAAAAGCATCTGACTGTCGAAGATATCATTGTTCTTGAAAGATGAACCGAACACACCGAAATCTCCCGTCAGTTTATCATCAAACGCCTTCTGGGTGACATCAATCTTAGCCACCAGATTACGATAGCCCTTACTCCGGATAATCGTGTTATGGTCGATATAGCCGAAGGAAGCGCGGTAGTTGCTCTGCGGAGTGCCACCGCTGAAGGCAAGATAATGGTTCTGGATATTTCCGGTTCGGGTAATCGCCTTGCGGAAATTAGTATCATATCCCTTGTTGTTATACTCCAATCCATACTTCTGTGCAGCAGCTATGTATTCAGCGGCATTGAGCATCTCCATACTCTTGTACATCGCCTCTATGCCATAGTTGCCCTCGTAAGAAATCTGGAATCCCTTACCCGTGCCCTTCTTGGTCTTTACCTGGATAACGCCCGAAGCACCACGGGAACCGTAGAGTGCCGTTTCGCTGGCATTCTTCAGTACCGTAAAGCTCTCAATATCGGCGGGATAGATTGTGGCAAGCGTTGCCACATCAGATGTAACACCATCAATAATCACCAGAGGATCATTGCCGCCCATGATAGAAGTCGTACCACGAACGCGGACGGAGTTCAACATAGCGATACGGTCAAGACCATTGGTAGTGACGTTAACACCTGCCGTCTGTCCGCTCAGGGCATCCAGTGCATTATTGAGCACTCCCTTCTTCAGAAGTTCAGGTTCCACCACGCTCACCGAACCAGATAAGCGCAGAGAGTCTAAGCCTTCGATGTTCACAGACTGAGCACTGAGGGTTTGGGGCGCAAGAATCATCGCACCCATCGCATAAAATATGGTTTTTAAATTCTGTTCCATAACTATATTATCGTTTAGTCAAGGTTCTATTCGATTTTCGCTTGCAAATATAATAAAAAAGTATGATTCAAAGTCCGTTTCCTAGAAAAAACTGCTAAAAAAAATCGCAGGCTTAAGAGTTAAGACAAAAGAAAAGCTCACCAAGACGTTCTAAATCTTAGCGAGCTTTCTCTTTTTATATCAGCATTTTATTTCACTTTCACTTCTATCACATTCTTCGCAGCCTCAGCACTCGAACCACCTACGAAAATCTGATATTTGCCGGGAACCACACGCATGGTATTGGTCTGGGAATCCCAACCCTCAAAACTCTGGCGAGGCAGACTGATGGTTACCTGCTGCTTCTCGCCCGCTTTCAAAGTAATGCGCTTGAAGGCTTTCAGGGTTTTGATCGGTCCCTCAGCATCATCCATCCGCTTAATGTAAACCTGCGCCACTTCCGTTCCTTCCCTATTACCTTTATTAGACAAAGAGAAGCTCAGGGAATAAGCCGAAGAATTCTTCACTTTCTTCAATGCCGGCTTTCCATATTCATAAGATGTATAGCTCAATCCATGACCGAATGGGAAGAGAGCCTCGCCCTTGAAATAACGGTAGGTGCGATTCTTCATCGTATAATCAAGGAAATCAGGGAGATCGGAAGTACTCTTATAGAAGGTTACCGGAAGCTTGCCCGATGGATTTACCTCGCCGAAGAGAACCTTTGCCACGGCTTCGCCACCCCGTTCGCCCGGATACCAAGCCTGAAGGATAGACTCCGCATTCTCTGTTTCTGGAACCATGGCAATGGCACTGCCCGAACAGTTGACGAACACCACTCGCTTGCCTGCCCGGTGCAACATCTCCATCACCTTGCGCTGAGCCTGCGGCAACTCGATGTCGGTTCTGTCGCCACCCTTGAATCCCGGCTCAGAAACCTTCATCTCCTCACCCTCAAGACTAGGAGAAATACCGCCTACGAATACCACCACGTCAGCATCGCCAACCTCTGTCAGAAGCTGAGATTCGGTTGGCGTATAGTTCTTCACGATGTCAAACTGCATCACCGCCATATCGGTTTTCTGGAAATAATCCACCTGAATCTTCATCGGCTTTCCAGCCTTTACGGAGATTGGTTTGTTGAGCATCTGCACACGGGCACGACCCTTCCATACATTCGCCACCGTATCGCCATCAATGATGAGTCGGTAACCATCATCGCATCCCATTCTGATATTCAAGGTTTCATCCTGTTCTGGAGTGAAGACACCCTCATATCGGGCAGAGAAATTGGTAAGATTCACACCCGGTGCAAAGACGGTATTTCCGCCATTGCTCTGGTTGATAGGCGAAGTCATCACGGCTGTAGCCACCGGCTCGCCCTTCATCTCTGCATTGTTCCAATAAGTAGCCTTCATGCCCTTGCTGCCATCGGCTGAAGTCAGGAGATTGAACCGGCTCTCAGAAACCTCATTTCTGGTCAATGTGCAGGCAGGAATATACTTGGCGTCCTTCACATATTTTCTGATGCCCTGCAGAATGGTTGTGGTAGAAGTAGGATAACCCGAATAGTTGCCCCACTGCATGATGGAATCGTTGGCATTCGGACCCATCACTACGATTTTCATTTCTGATGGTTTCAGCGGTAGGAGATTGTTCCGGTTCTGAAGAAGCACGATGCCCTCTTCAGCCATTTTCTCCGCCAATTCCTTATGCGCTTCGCTGGCGATGACGGAAGAAGGAATCTGAGTCCACGCCACCTGCTCGTCCTGATCGAAATCGCCCAGACGGAAACGGGCTTCCAGCAGGCGCTTCAAGCTCTCGTTCACCTTTTCCTCGCTGATCATTCCCGTCTTCACCGCCTCAGGGAGCGAACGGAAAACGCTTCCGCATTCCACATCGGTTCCGGCACCAATCGCCTGCGCCGTAGCCTCAGCCGGAGTCTTCGCCGTACCATGTCTGCCAGGCACATAGAAGTCGTTGATGGCTCCGCAATCGGAAGTTATCAATCCCTTGAATCCCCATTCATCACGGAGAATCTGACGCTCATATCGGGCATTGCTGCAACAAGGTGCCCCGTCAATGCGCTGATAGGCGCACATCACCTCAGCCACATTTCCATCCTGCACCAGCGATTTGAAGGCAGGCAGATAAGTCTCCCACAAATCACGCTCAGGCAAATCCTCTACATTGAAACTGTGGCGGTTCCATTCCGGACCGCTATGCACGGCAAAGTGCTTGGCACAGGCTAGGAGTTTGACGTATTGGGGAGATTGTGAGGAAGCCGGAGCCAGAACTCCCGGAGCCGACATCGGTTTGCCATCGAAGGTCTGTCCCTGCAAGCCATTCACCACGGCAAGTCCCATTCGGGTAGTAAGATAAGGGTCCTCGCCATAGGTTTCCTGTCCACGCCCCCATCGCGGGTCGCGGAAGATATTGATGTTCGGAGTCCAGAAACTCAGACTCTGGTAGCGCTTGATGTTGCCGCTCTTCTTCGCCTCCTGCGCCTTGGCTCTCGCCTCATCGCTCACGGC